>NZ_JARZHI010000035.1:0-108057 GCF_029946465.1 Polyangium sorediatum | reverse complement strand
CGGGCGCGCCGCCGTCGCCCGCGGGGAGCGCCGCGCCTGCCGCGCCGGGCGTGCCGCCGTCGCAGCCTGCGGGGGAGCCGGCCGCGGTCCAGCCCGGCTTCGTCGAGGAGACGGGCGATGATGACGATGAAGGCGGCGGCCAGCCGATCCCCGCGCCGCTCTTGAACGGCCTGCCCATGGGACCGTCGTCGGCGACGCCGATCGGGTCTGCGGCGGGCAAGAAGCCTCCGGCACAGCCTGCGCCGGACGCGCCCCCGGACGATCCGGGCGAAGAGTCCGAGGCACATTGAGCGCGACGGGGTTCGTTTGAGCCGCAACGAATCGTCGAAGCCGGTGCAGATCGCGCAGGCGGGCGACAGCGTGCTCGAAGTGGAGGAGCCCGACCTCGTGATCTACCGCCTTGGCGGGGTCGTCGAGGGGCACCAGCTCCGGACGTTGCGCGTGGCCGAAGGCCAGTGGAACGAGGGCAAGCGCTACTTGCTCGTGCTGGTCGACATCTCGCGCCAGATGAGCTCGACCATGGACGCGCGCAAGGCGTCCACCGAGCCCGCGCTCGGGACGCACAACCGCGCGATCGCGATCTGCGGCGGCAACCACTACGTGCAGGTCCTCTCGGACCTCGCGGTGCGCGCGATGCGCTCGCTCACGCGCACCGAGGTGCAGGTGCGTTTCTTCCCGGACGAGGAGATCGGGCGAGCCTGGCTTCACGCGCAGCGCGCCGAGCTCGTGTCGAAGACGAGCTGATCGCGAAGGTCTTTCCTTGGGCGGGGAACGCTTCGAGACAAAACACCAAAACCCCCTGTCCTTCCCGTGAAGGCGGAGAGGGGATTTTGGAGACCGAACGGGCAGCGATCAGCGCTTCGAGTACTGGAAGCGCTTGCGGGCGCCCGGCTGACCGTACTTCTTGCGCTCCTTCTTGCGCGCGTCGCGCGTCAAGAAGCCGGCGCGCTTCAGCGAGGCGCGGCGCTCGGGGTCGGCGAGGCAGAGGGCGCGCGCGATGCCGTGGCGCATCGCCTCGGCCTGCGCGCTGTGCCCGCCGCCGGACACCGTCGCTTGCACGTCGTACTGGTCGACGAGCTCGAGGAGCTCGAGCGACTGACGCATGATCATCTGGTTCGTCTCGCGCACGAAGTAGTCGTTCGCGCCACGAGCATTCACCGAGATCTTGCCGGAGCCCGGCGAGATCCACACGCGCGCGACGGCCGTCTTGCGCTTACCGGTAGCGTAGATGCGATTGTTCTCGGGCATGGATCGGTCTCAGTTCACGCAAGGGGCTGCGGCTTCTGCGCCGCATGGGGATGATCCGGTCCGGCGTACACCTTGAGCTTCGTGATGAGCTCGCGGCCGAGGACGTTCTTCGGGAGCATTCCCTTGACCGCCTTCACGATCGGCAGCTCGGGCTTGCGCTCGAGCAGGTGACCGTAGGCCTCGGTCCGGAAGCCACCCGGCTCACCGCTGTGCCGGACGTACTGCTTTTGCTCCAGCTTGCGTCCCGTGAGCGCCACCTTCTGGGCGTTCACGATGATCACGAAATCCCCCGTATCGACGTGGGGCGTGAACGTGGGCTTGTTCTTGCCACGCAGGATGGTCGCGACTTGCGAGGCGAGGCGGCCGAGGGGCTTGCCCTCCGCGTCGATCACCCACCACTTACGATCTGCGAGCGCCTGCGCAGGCTTGGCGCTGTACGACTTGGGGACTGGATTCATCGCTCGGACTCCGAGGGACACCGGCTAGCTGAAAGGGGCGCAACTTCTACAGGCGGGGTGGCGGTCTGTCAAGGATCGACGAGGGCAAAACCGCATTGGATCGTTCGTGATCCACCCGTCCTCACACCCGGAAGGTGCGTAAAACCCGCCGCGTTGACGGCGATGCCACCCTTGGCCGACCTTGCCGGGACCCATGATTGCCTTCGAACCGACCGAAGACCAGCGGTTGATGCAGGACGCCGTGGCGGAATTCGCGAAAGCCACGCTTCTGCCCCGGACACGCGAGCTCGAACACGCGCGCTGCGTGTCCGAGGACATCCGGCGCACGGCACACGAGATGGGGCTCGGGCTCGTCTCGGTCCCCGAGGCCGCCGGCGGCCAGGGCCAAGGGCTCGTGACCACGGTGCTGATCGAGGAGGAGCTCGGCGCTGCCGACGCCGCCGCAGCGTTTGGCCTCGCAGGGCCCGGCGCGTTCGGTCGCGCGGTGATCGAGCTCGGCGGACCCGAGCGCGCCGCAGAGCTGCTCGCCGGCTTCGCAGAGGAAGGCGGCTGGGACCGGTTTGGCGCGGTCGCGTGGAGCGAGCCCGCGCCGTGTCGCACGCACGAAGGCTTCGCGACGAAGGCCGAGCGGACCGACGAGGGCTACCGGATCACGGGGAAGAAGGCGTTCGTGGGGAACGCGGCGCTCGCCGATCGGTTCGTCGTGTTCGCGCAGGTGGAGCCCGAGCGCGGCTGGGGCGGGATCGGCGCGTTCGTGGTGCGGCGGGACAACGCCGGGATCCGCGTCGGGGAGCGACACAAGACGCTCGGGCTCGACGCGGCGAGCTTCGGCGAAGTCGTGCTGGAAGGCGCGGTCGTGCGCGATGCGGATCGGCTGCACGGCGACGGAGGCGAGGAGGGTTTTACCCGCGCGGCGCTGCGTTTCTTCGTGAAGCACGCGCTCGTCGTGGCGGCGCGGGCGGTGGGGCTTTCGCGCTTCGCGTTCGAGCTCGCGCGCGAGCACTGCGATACGCGCGTCGCGTTTGGAAAGCCGATCGGCCACTTTCAGGCCGTCGCGTTCACGCTCGCGGATCGGGCGATGGACGTGGAGACGTCGCGCTGGCTCGTGTGGAAGGCGGCGGCGGCGTGGGATGCAGGTCAGTCCGAGCGGGACGCGTTGCTCGCGTCGGCGCGCGCGGCGGCGCACGCGTTCGAGGCGACGATGCGCACGGCCGACGACTGCGTGCAGCTCTTCGGCGGCTCGGGCTTCATCCGCGACCTCGTGGCCGAGAAGCTGATGCGCGACGCGAAGCAGCTCATGCTCGCCGCGCCGACGGCCGAGCAGCTCGATCAGCTCGCGAGCGCGATCGAGCTCGGGCAGAAGCTCGATCCCGCGCTCGTGCTGCCCACCCCCGACACCCAGGCGATCTTCACCTGACGGACCGAACGAGGAGCCGACGATGATCGAATTTGCTTTGAGCAAGAAGCAACACGAGCTGAAAGAGGCGCTCCAATCGCTCGGACGTCACGTGATCCGGCCGATGAGCCTCGACATGGATCGCAACAAGGAGGTGCCGGAGTCGTTCCTGCGCAACTTCATGATGATGTCGAGAGGCTTCCGCTCGGACGACATCGCGGAGTTCCAGGAGGGCGCGCCGCGCAAGGAGCGAGATCCGAGCAAGCCCTCCGAGGCGAACCGCACGGCGGTGATCGCGGCCGAGGAGCTCGCGTGGGCCGACGCGGCGATCCCGCTCAGCATGCCGGGGCCGGGACTCGGCGCGCCGCCGGTGCGCGCGACGGGGACGCCGGAGCAGAAGAAGCGGTTCCTCGGGATGTTCCGCGACATGGACACGGGCCCGCTCAAGTGGGGCGCGTACGGGCTGACGGAGCCGGATGCGGGCAGCGACGTGGCGGGCATCCGCACGAGCTGTCGCAAGGACGGCGCGCACTGGGTGCTGAACGGGCGCAAGTGTTACATCACGAACGGCGGCCGCGCGGTGTGGACCGTCATCTTCGCGACCGTGGATCCTTCGCTCGGGCGCGCGGGGCATCGCGCGTTCGTGGTGGAGAAGGGGACGCCCGGGTTCGAGGTCGGCAAGATCGAGGACAAGATGGGGCTGCGCGCGAACGAGACGGCGGAGCTCGTGCTCGAGGATTGTCGCGTGCCGGAGGAGAACCTGCTCGGCGGCGAGGAGGCGTATCGATCGAAGGAGGGCTTCATGACGGCGATGAAGACCTTCGACAACACGCGCCCGCTCGTCGCAGCGATGGCCGTGGGCATCGGGCGCGCGGCATACGAGTACGCGCGCGACTTCGTGAAGCAGAACTACGTGCTCGGGCGGCCGATCCCGAGGTACGCGGCGATCGCGGAGAAGCTCGCGAAGATCGGGCGACGTCTGGAGGCGGCGCGGCTGCTCGTGCATCGCGCGACGTACCTCGCGGACATGAACATCCCGAACGCGAAGGAGGCGAGCATGTCGAAGGCCGCGGCGGGGCAAGCCGCGACGCTCGCGTGCATCGACGCGATCGAGATCTGCGGCGCGCACGGGACGCTCCAGGCGGAGCACGCGCTGCTCGAGAAGTGGTTCCGCGACATCAAGGTCTACGACATCTTCGAGGGCACCGGGAACATCCAGCGCGTGGTCATCTCGAAGCGGATCGTGTCGAACCTGAAGTCGTTTTGACGTCAAACGGAGCGGGGTCGACCGCGGGGGGCTCGATCCGGCTCAGCGCATCCGGGTGACGCGTCCGCCGCGGACCTCGTAGACGATGTCGGCGACCGAGACGAGGTGCGAACGATGCGCGACGACGATGCGCGTCGGCGCCAGGTTGGCGAGGACGGCCGCGATGCGCGTCTCGTTGTCGGCGTCGAGGTTCGCGGTGCCTTCGTCGAAGAGGATGATCTTCGGCTGGCGGTAGAGGGCGCGCGCGATGAGGATCCGCTGCCGCTGGCCCCCTGAGATCTGCGCGCCCATGTCCCCGACGAGCGTGCCGTACTCCATCGGCATCGCCTCGATCTCGTCGGCGATCGAGGCGTCGCGGGCCGCTGCGCGGACCCGGTCCATGTCGATCGTCGCGTCGAAGAAGGCGATGTTCTCGGCGATCGAGCCGGCGAGCAGCGTGTCGTCCTGCATGACGGTGCCGAAGCGCTCTCGCCAGCCGTGCCGGTGGACGTCGCGGATCGAGGCATCGTCGAGGTGCACGTCGCCTTCGCTCGGCGTCTCGATGCCGAGGATGATCTTGATGAGCGTGGACTTCCCGCTCCCGGACGGCCCTACGATCGCCACGCACGCGCCGGCCGGGACCTCCAGCGAGACGTCATCGAGCACCAGCGGCTCCGTCGCCGCGTACCGGAAGCGGACGTTCTTCAGCGACAGCGCGCCCGCGCCGTCGACCGGCATGTCGCGTCCGCCCACGGGCTCCGCTTCGGCGAGCATGAGGTCGTCGAGCCGACGCAGGTGGACGCCGACGAGCTGCAGGGAGGACAGGTTCTCGGTGAGCGTCCCGAACCGCTCACGGAACACGCCGCGATACGCGAGGAAGCCGAAGAGGGTGCCGAGCGGCACGGGATCGGCGCCCACGCCGAGCACCCCGATGCCGAGGACGAGCACCCATTCGAGGGCCCCGATGGTGGACGCTGCCGATTCCACGCCGGTCTGCAGGCGGCTCAGGCGCATGTTGGCGTTGAGGACACGGACGAGGTCGTTCTCCCACAACGCGAACCGCTGGGCCTCGCGCCCCGCGAGCTTGATGGCTTGCACCGCGCGGATCGATTCGAGGAGGCGGGCGAGCTCTTTTCCTTCGGCGTGCAAGAGCTCGTCGGAGAGCTCGCGTTGCCGCGGCAGCGCCGCGAACCGCATCGTGGTCTCGACCGCGAGGCCGAGGATCACGATCGCAGCGAGCTTCGGGCTGAACCGGATCATCAGCGCGGCGGTCACCACGCTGACCGCGAGGTCGATGAGCAGGGGAATCGCCCGATCGGTGACGAAGCGCCGGATCGCGTCGACCGATCGGACGCGCGCCAGCACGTCGCCGAGGATCTGCCGCTGGAAGAAGGACACCGGGAGCGAGAAGAGACGCCCGACGATGTGCGCGGAGACGCGGTGGACGAAGAGATTGCCGAACCGCGTGACCAGCACCCCGCGTGTCCACGACGCGCCTGCCTGCACCACGATCATCAAGGCAATGCCCGTGAGGATCGTCAGCATCGCTGGGTCCGATGTGCCGGCCGTGGGGTGACGGTCGATCAGGGTCCGATATGCGAAAGGCAGGGAGACAATGGATGCCTGGAGCAGGACCGTGAGCCACAGGGCCCGAAGCGCGACCGAGCGCAGGTGCGGGTCGTCGATCCACGCCCGCCGGAAGCTCCGCGAGAGCGCGAGGGGCTCGCGGGAGAACGCATCCGTGGGCGTGAGCTCGACCGCGATCCCGGTGAAGGAGGGCGATACCGCGTCGATTTTCATGCGCACGCGGCCCCGCGCAGGATCCACGATCGACGCGACGTCGCCCGTGAGTTTCTCCAGGACCACGAAATGGTCCATGTTCCAGTGGAGAATGGCGGGCGTCTTCAGATCGCCGAGGCGGTGAAGGCCGATGCGCACGGGGCGCGCCGCGAGGCCGAGCGCCGCCGCGAGGCTCATCAACATGCGCAGGCTGAGTCCACGCGGCGTGGTGGTGAGCTTCGCGCGAAGCGCCGCGAGGTCGGCCTCGAGCCCCCAGGAAGAGGCGACCATGGCGAGGCACGCGAGCCCGCATTCGCTGGGCTCTCCTTGCAGAATGATGGGGACGGCTCGCGCGGGGCGGGGGGGCGAGGCTTCGCTTTCGGCGACGCTGGCCATGGGCTCAGCGGGCTCCCCAATACAACGCGACGAGGCCGGCCGCCGCCAGCAACGTCAGGACGGCGAGAATCCCATGCTCGGCGGGCAGCCGGCCTTCCCACGGCTCGCCGGCGCCACGCGTGGCGTGCGCGGCCACCGCCTCCGGGCGGTAGAGTCGATGATTGTCCCGCCGGTTGCTCTTGCCGCCTTTTTCCTGGCTCTCGCTCGCCTTGCTTTCGCTCATTGTCGTGCTGCGGAATCGACCGCGTTGCACACGCCCCGCCAGAATCGCTGGCCGCTCTCCGTGAGGGTCTTGCTCTGGTCGAGGGCGGGCCGGTAATCCTCGTCGAACCAGCGCTGATGGACGTTGAATCGATCCTGCGAGGCAGCGTCGAGCCCGGTCGTCCGGCGAAGCGCGTGGTAGTAAACGATCATGTTCCCCACCGCGTGCGCCCCGGAGAGGACCCGCTCGATCGGCCGGTGCGCCCGCTTGATGGGAGAGTAGTACACTTCGTCGCTCCCTGTCTGCACGAACGGCGCGACCATCGAGTAAAGCAACATGTGCTGGTGGGCGCACTCGTGGACGAGAAGCTCGCCGCAGAACGCCGCGTCGTCGGGCGTTTCGATCGCAATGAGCCCGGGATGATCGTAGGAGCTGCCGGATTGGGCCTCGTGACTCCCGCTCCGGTCGAGGAGCAAGCACCCCGCGGCCGTGCTCGCGACCCACGGTGCGAAGAGCGGCGCGCTCTCCAGCAAGAGCCGCCACGCGGCGCGAATGACGTCGATGCGCTCCTGCGGCGCAGCTACGGTCGCAGGCGGGGCGGGCGGGGGGGCCGCCATCCAGGGGAATCCCTCGACGGAATGGCGCAGCCCGCTGACCGTGACGTACCGCGGCGCGAGACCGCCGCTCGGAAAAACCCTCCACGGGCCGCCCGGCGCCTCGGCCGGGACGAGGTTTTTCTCCGGCGAGAGGACGTACGTCGCATGGCCCAGGTCCGAATGAACGGTCGTCTTGTTTTCCCCCGCCGTGAGGCGGCACGTCCCGTGAATGGGTTCGAGCCACCCGTCGAGGTAAAGCCATTGCGGCGTGTCGATATCGACCTCCACGACGCCCGACCCGCCCATGCCGCCGTGGAGCGCGGCGAGCTGGAGCGCGGCGAGCGCGGGCGCGTCGTTTCGCAGGGCGAGCAGGGCCAGACCCATTTCGGGGCGCCACGCGCTGCCTCGGCCCGGGGTGAACGCGACGAGGGCGCGGGCGGCCTCGTCCTTTCCGGCCCGCGTCAATACGTCCGCCACCCGGCGGCGCGTGGCATTGAGGCGACCTGCCGCGAGCGAACGCACGGCGCCGACGGCGTCGCCGTGGACGGGCGACGCGAAGATGTCCGCGTGGGAGGAGATGTCTGCCATGGGTTTGTCCGGCTCAGCGTGGAGGGGACGCCAGTTGCCCGTTCTCCGGGGCGACCCCCGGTTCGGGCGCGGGCGCAGGGTCGATCGCGGCGATCCTGCTCGTGATCTCGGAGAGGGGAATCCCGTTCCGGACGAGGAATGCGGCGATCTCGGCGTAGATGTCCTGCAGGCCCTTGCAATACAGCGATTTGTTGTCGAACCGGAGGGCCTTGGAGAAACGATTGATCGGTCGCCCGGCCTTGCAGATGTTCCACCACCCGCACGCCTTGCACCCTTCCGGTCGCCTCAGCGACGCCTCGGCCTGCTCGCGCCAGGCGTCCGACTCGACGAGGTCTTCGAGGCCATGGGTCTCGATATTGAGGCCCATGGAGGCGAAGCGCGGATCGACGACGCGCAGCGTATCCTCGGGGGCCAGGTCGCCGTTCGACGAGACGGAGATGATGTTTCGATAGTCGTCGCGATACGTTCGGAGCAGGTCCATGGCTTGCGAGCTCACCATCGCGGACAGGAGCTCCGAGAAGACGCGGATGTGGACCTTGGGGTTCTTGTCGCGCAGCCACGCGCGGCACGCCGAGAGCAAATATCGCTCGACGCCGCGGACGATCTCCTCGTTCACCCCCGAATCCCACGTGTAATCCGGGGTCAAAAAGCTCATGTCGGTCACGCCCAGGGTGTGGACGAAGTGACGGTACACGGCGCCGCCGTCGGCCCCGGGGTTGATCACCGCGAGGAGCCCGGGCGCGCTGATCCTTTTTTGTGCCGCGGCCTCCTGGAGCAGGCGTAGCCCCGCGACCGTGCGGTCATACGAGCCGCGGTCCTTGAGGTCGAGCCGGTGCTTGTCGTTCACGGCGGGTGGCCCGTCGAGCGATACACCCACGGAGATCTGATATTTCTCGAAGAGATCGATCCACTCGTCGCGGACGAGGACCCCGTTCGTTTGCAGGCCGAAGTCGAAGCGGAATCCGTCTTCGTGCTTGCGGAGCCTCTCGCACATGTCCGCGAATCGTGCGCGTGGCATCAGCAGCGGCTCGCCGCCGTGAAAGATGAGCGTCACCCGCTCGATGCCGTACTTCTTCGCCGCTCGCGCCGAGAACGCCCCGAGAGCGTCGACGACCTCGGGCGACACAAGCGGGGGATGCTTCTTCCAACTGTCGTCGCCGGCGAAAAAGAAATAACAATAGTCGCACTTGAGGTTGCAGCGCTCACTTACCTTGAATACGATGTTCAGATACTCGGCGGTTCGACGGATGTCCTGAAGCATCTCGCGCTGATTCCTTTCGTATCCAAGGCCCGCGTTCGAGCCACCGAGCGCGGCCTCCTTATAAAGAAGGAGGCCGCGCCCAGCGGACTCACTCCACGTGGTGGAGGTTTACTTCTGCTGCTGCTTGAACTGGACGTGCAGGCTGAAGCCGCCGCCCGTGACCTCGTCGATGTGGGCCTCGATGAGGTCCTCGGCACCTTCGAAGTCCATGCTGTCCTCGTCGGCGAGACGATCCTGGATCTGCTTCTCGATGTCGTTCATGGTTTTCTCCTGCTCGTGAATTACTCCGGTGAGGAGCAATACTCAGAATTATCAATCTCCGCGTCGTCCCACAAGAACATTCGTTGGCGCGTCGTCTTCGGAGAAGGCTTGGGGTGGGCGCGTGTTGTAGAATTCAATTTGTGTTGCAACGGAATGCTCGGGGAAGCCTGCGACGATGCCGTTCCTGCGTTTTTTGTGCGGAGCGATGAAATTTCTGGGTGGCGTGAGACGAAGTCTCGTAGCATCGGCCCCTTCCGCGGGCGCGACCGCTACGGCCGGAAGAGGTTCCGTTCATGGATCCCCTGATCCAGATCGAGTCGATCACGAAGGTGTACTGGATGGGGCAGATCGAGGTGCACGCGCTCCGCAATGTCTCGCTCGAGATCGGGAAGGGCGAGATGGTCGCCATCATGGGCGCCTCCGGGTCGGGGAAGTCGACGATGCTCAACGTCATCGGGACCCTCGACCGGCCGACAGAGGGGCGATATCGTCTCGATGGAGAGGATGTGGGGGCGCTCGACGAGGTGGAGCTCGCGCACCTCCGAAACCGCAAGATCGGGTTCGTTTTTCAGTCGTTCAACCTCCTGCCCCGGGACAACGCCCTCCAGAACGTCGAGCTGCCGATGATCTATTCGGGTATCCGGCCGTCGGAACGCCGAGAACGCGCGCGGCGCGCGCTCGTGCGCGTCGGCCTCGCCGAGCGTATCGATCATCTGCCGAACCAGCTCTCCGGCGGCCAGCAGCAACGCGTCGCCATTGCCCGCGCGATCGTCAATGAGCCCTTGCTCCTGCTCGCCGACGAGCCCACGGGGGCGCTCGACTCCGCCACGACGGTGCAGGTGATGGGCCTCTTTCGCGAGCTCCACGCCCAGGGAATGACCGTGGTCGTCGTGACGCACGACGAGGCCATCGCCGCTTATGCGGACCGGGTCATCACCTTCAAGGACGGGACCTTGCTCTCCGACGTGTCGAGGTCTGTCGAGGCCGACCCAGGATCGGCCGCAGCCGCGCAGGGAGCCACGGCATGAGCGCGAAGCGGAAACGGCGGTGGCCGTGGCTCTTCGCGCTCGTCGTGATCGTCGCCCTCGGCGTCGTCATTTCGCAGCGGGGCGGCGCGGGAGCGGCCCCGCTCGACCCCGCGCTCGTCGTGACGGCGAAACGCTCGGAGTTGGTCCTGGAGGTGGTCGAGACCGGGAAGGTCGAGGCGCGCAACAAGGTCGAGCTCAAATCGAAGGTCCCTGGCCAGGTGGCCGAGGTCCTCGTGGACGAAGGCGCGCAGGTGAAAAAAGGAGACCTGCTCGTCGTCCTCGATCCGACGGACTATCAACGCGAGCTCGCCCGCGCGGAAGCCGAGCTCGCGAACGCGCAGGCGTCCGTTGCTTATGCCAAACTCGTCCTCGGCCGGAAAACCGCGGGTGTCGAGGGGTCCGTTGTCCCCGCGCACGAGCTCGATGCGGCCCGGCACGACCTGGCCACGAAGGACATCTCCGTGCGGCAGGCGCGCGTCGCGGTGGACATCGCCCGGGATCGCCTTCGATACACGAAGATCGTCGCGCCGATGGCCGGCACGGTGATCCAGCGCGGAATCGAGCCGGGGGAGGTCGTCACCCCCGGCGTGCAGGCCACCTTCAATGGCGAGGCGCTGCTCGTCGTGGCCGACCTCTCGACGCTGGTCGTCAAAATCGAGGTCAATCAGATCGACGTGGCGAAGATTCAACTCGGGCAGGCCGCGACCCTGACGCTCGACGCGCTCCCCGGGAAAACCTACGAGGCGCGCGTGACGAAGATCGCGCCGGCGTCGACGCGCCCGCAGGGCAGGGACGTGGACGTGTTCCCGATCGAGGCCGAGCTCACCGCGGCCGATGCGCAGATCAAGCCGGGGATGTCCGCCGACGTGCGGATTCGTCTCGACGTACGCCGCGACGTCCTCACGCTGCCGATCGAGGCGGTCCGGGAGAGCGGCGGCAAGGCGCGCGTCACGCGCGTCCACGATGGCCCCGAGGGCCGACAAACGACGGAGGAGGTCGAGGTCGTCCTCGGCGCGCGCACCGATCGCGAGGTCGAGGTGGTGCGCGGGATCGAGGAGGGGAACCGCGTCCTGCTCGAGCCGGGGTCTGCCGCCGCCAACGAGACGCAGATGTGATGTGGACGAGTCACCTCGTGATCGCCGCCAAGGCGCTCGTGGCGCACAAGCTCCGCTCGCTCCTGACGGTCACGAGCATCATGATCGGCGCGTTCGCCATCGTCCTCATGTCGTCGCTCGCCGAGAGCGGGCTCCAGACGCTCAGCCGCGGCATCGAGGAGATCGGCGGCGCTCGGCTGCTCCTCTTCGTGCCCAAGGTGCCGGAGCGCGCCGCGCGCAAGCAGGGCATGTACACGCTCGGCTTCGAACTGCGCGACAAGGCGCGGTACTTCGATCAGGTCCCGCACGTCGTCGAGACGGCGATGTACGCGTCGCTGGGCACGAAGGACATCCTCTCGTTGAAAGGGAAACAGGAGCGCACGTCCCTCGTCGCCAGCGACGAGAGCTTCTTCGCGGCGTACGGGATGCGCATCGGTCGAGGCCGCGCGTTCACCGAGGAGGAGAACAAACGCCACGCGCGGGTCTGCGTCGTCGGCCACAAGCTCGCGGAAAAACTCTGGGATGGTGATCCGCTCGGGCAAAACGTCACCATCGGCGTGCTGCGGTGCCGGGTCATCGGCGTCCTCGCGAACAACGAGCGCTTCGGCGTCGGGTTCGGGTTCGATTGGGTCGACCTGCTCATCGCGCCGCTCGAGACCGTGGCGGAGCTTTTGCCGCGCACGCGATTCGAAACGACGGTCGTCGCGAAGACCGACGACGCGAAGCAGAACGACGCGGTCAAGCGCATCGTCAACGCGCGCCTCGTCTCGCGCCATCGCGGCGTCGACGATTTCACGATCTACGACTTCAGCTCGATCATGGGGAAGTTCGAGATGATCTTCCTGATCATGGAGGCCGTCGTCGGCCTGATCGCTGGCGTCGCGCTTCTGATCGGCGGGATCGGCGTGATGAACATGATGCTCGTCAGCGTCTCGGAGCGCGTGCGCGAGATCGGGATCCGCAAGGCCCTCGGCGCGACGCCGCGCGACATCGGCGCGCAGTTCCTCGTCGAGGCCATGCTCCTCTCCGGCTTCGGCGGTCTGCTCGGCACGGCCGCAGGCGCGCTCGTCGCGCTGGTCGCGGCGCCGCTGGTCGCGTCGGCCATCCCGACCTGGGTCGGCTCCGTCTCGACGGGAGCGGCCACGGCCGCGCTGCTCGTTTCGCTCGGCCTGGGCGTGGGTTTTGGCTGGTTGCCGGCGCGTCGCGCGGGTGGCCTCGATCCTGTCGTGGCGATGCGTCGATGAGGTTCCTCGATCTGCTCCGGTCCGTGCGGTTCGTCGTCGGCGGGCGGCTGCGCGCCCTGCTCACGCTGCTCGGCGTGATGATCGGATCGGGCTCCATCGTGGTCCTCGCCTCGCTCCTTCGAAGCGGCGAAGCCGCGCTGCTGCGCGCCAGCCAGGAGGCCACCGAGAGCGACCTCGTCCAGGTACGCCGTGAAGAGGCCAACGCGCGAGACCGCAAGCGCACGCGGCGTGAGCTGTCGCGTGACGATGCCCGCGCGCTCCGCGCGTCCGGCGGCATCCGCGGCTTTGATGCGCAGAGCGAGTCGACGAAGCGAACGGAGGCACACGCGGGCGACAAGAAGACGAGCATCACGCTCGTCAGCGCCACGCCGACCGCGCGCTCGCTCTATCGCCTCGAACTTGCGCGTGGTCGTTTCTTCGTCGACGCGGACCTCGAACGTCGCGCGAGGGTGTGCATCCTGGGCCATGAGGTCTGGCAGAAGCTCTTCGGCGATCGGGGCTTCGCGGGGTTCGAAGCCGACGAACTCCCTCGGATCCTCGTCGAGGGGCACACGTGGACGGTGATCGGCGTGCTCGTGAATCGTCCGATCTTCGGCTCGACGGACAGCACCGACATCTGGAACCGGAAGGTGCTCGTCCCCGAGACGACCTACGACGCGATCCTCTCGCCGAACCACGCGGTGAACCGCATCTACGTGCGACGAACGGACACGGCCGAGGTGACGACGCCGCTCTCCACGCTGCGGAGCATCGTCTCGTCGACGCTCCTGCGCAGGCACCTCGGCGTGAAGAACTTCAAGATCGAGGACGACGAGAGCAGCAGTCAGGATCGGCTCATCCTGAGCGTCGTGGAGCTCTTGCTCCTGAGCACGAGCCTCATGGCTCTGCTCGTCGGCGGCATCAACATCATGAACATCATGCTCGTGACCGTGACGGAGCGGACGCGCGAGATCGGCATCCGCCGCGCCGTCGGCGCGCCACGCCGCGCCATCCTGGCCCAGTTCCTCCTCGAAGCCGCGGCCATCTCCTCCGTCGGCGGCGCGTTCGGCGTGCTCGGAGGCGTCGGCATCTCGTGGCTCTTGGCCCAGGTGATGACGCAGGTGGTGGGCCGCTGGGATCACCACGTCGAGCCGTGGTCCCTCGGCCTCGGCCTCGGCCTCGCGCTCGTGACGGGCGTGATCTTCGGCTTCTACCCAGCCTGGCGTGCTGCGCGGCTCGATCCCATCGAGGCGCTCCGCACCGAGTAGGTGCGGCGTGCGTCCGGACGCATCCTCGAGCGCGTTATTGTTTTTGGCGGAGAGAGCGGGATTCGAACCCGCGGTACGTTGCCGTACACACGATTTCCAGTCGTGCACCTTCGACCACTCGGTCACCTCTCCAAACGGTGTGACGATCTGCTGTCTCGCCACCCCGCAGCGCACTCGCGACAACGCGCCGGTAGCTTGGGGCCATCGGCGCGCGTCACGTTTACGCTGGTCTGTGCGGAGAGAGCGGGATTCGAACCCGCGGTACCCGTGAGGGTACACCTGATTTCGAATCAGGCACCTTCGGCCTCTCGGTCACCTCTCCGCGGGCGAAGATGGCAAAAGGCGGCCGCCTGGTCAAGCGTCGTCCGTCCTTGCCAACGAAGAAATATCCAGCGTATGGCTCGGGCCATGCCCCCGCTCGCCCCGAAGGCCCGGAAGGCCCGCGCGTTTGGCGCAGCCGCGCTCCTCGTATCCCTCCTCGGAGCCGAGGAGGCGCGTGCCCAGGCCGCCCCGACGGCCCAGCCGAGGAAGCCCCGACAGACCGCGCTCGACCTCTCGGCGTCGGTCGGCGGCGGCGTTCGCCTCGGCGATGCGCCCCTCTTCCCGGTCACGCAGCGCGGCGGGACCCTGTTCGGCCTCGGGCTCACCTACCTCCTGCACCCCCTCTCGATCGGGCTCACGTACGAGCACGTGGGCCTCGGCCGCGAGGACAGCGGCGTCGTGCCCTTCGGCGCCGTGCGCATCGCGCGCTCGACCGACTCCGCGTGGGCCTCGGTCCGCGTGCGTTTTTCCGGCCTCGAGCCCATCGTGCCGTTCCTCGGCGTGGGCCTCGGCGCCGTTTGGCAAAGCGCACACGCCGACGGCGTCTTCCTCGTCGATGGAGGGCTCCGCGGCGGACAGCCCTTCTCCTGCTCCGCGACGGACAGCCTGAACCTCGGCCTGCGCGCCGCCGTCGGCGTCGAGGTGCCGATCGGAAAAAAGGTCTCGTTCACCGGCGAAGGATCCCTCGACGCCTACCGCCTCTCAAGCGAGGTCATCGAGGGCTGCGCGCCCGGCGCCGGGACGACGAACGCGCTCCTCTTCCGCGTGGGCTTGCTCTACCGCTTCGATCTCAGCGAGGGCCGCGACAAGCCGCTGCCGCCGACGAGCGCTCGTTACGTGCGGTAGTTCGGCGCTTCTTCCGTGATGATCACGTCGTGCACGTGGCTCTCGCGGAGCCCTTGCGACGTGATGCGCACGAAGCGCGCCTTCTGCCGCAGCTCGGCCACCGTCGAGCAGCCCGTGTAGCCCATGCCCGAGCGCAGGCCGCCGACGAGCTGGAACAGGATCGAGCCGAGCGACCCGCGGTACGGCACGCGGCCCTCGATGCCCTCGGGCACGAGCTTCTCGTCCGCCGCGCCGCCCTGACCGTAGCGATCCTTCGAGCCCTTGCGCATCGCGCCGAGCGAGCCCATGCCGCGGTACACCTTGTAGCTGCGGCCCTGGTAGAGCACGAGGTCGCCGGGCGACTCGTCCGTGCCCGCGAAGAGCGAGCCGACCATCACGCACCACGCGCCCGCGGCGAGCGCCTTTGTCACGTCGCCCGAGTACTTGATGCCGCCGTCGGCGATGATCGGGATGCCGTGCCGATCGGCGACGCGCGCGCAGTCGGAGACAGCCGTGATCTGCGGGACGCCGACGCCCGCGACGATCCGCGTCGTGCAGATGCTGCCCGGCCCGATGCCGACCTTCACCGCGTCTGCGCCCGCGTCGACGAGCGCCTCGACGGCCTCGGGCGTGGCCACGTTCCCGCCGACCACGTCGATGTGCGGGAAGCGGTTTTTCACGCGCTTCACGGTGTCCAGCACGCCACGCGAGTGCCCGTGCGCCGTGTCCACGACGAGCACGTCGACGTTCGCCGCCGCGAGCGCCTCGGCGCGCTCGTCCGCGTCCGGCCCCGGGCCGAGCGCGGCGCCGACGCGCAGACGGCCGGCCTCGTCCTTCAGCGCGTCCGGGTTTCGATCGGCCTGCAGGAGATCCTTGATCGTGATGAGACCGATAAGCTTGCCGTTCTCCACGACGAGCAGCTTCTCGATGCGGTGCGCGTGGAGCAGCTCCTTCGCGCGGTCGTTCGAGACGCCCGGCGGCACCGTCACGAGCTCGCGGGTCATCAGCGCGCTGACGGGCTGATCGAGGTTCTTTTCGAAGCGGATGTCGCGCGCCGTCAGGATGCCGACGGGCTTTCCGCCTTCGACGACGGGCACGCCGCTGATGTCGTGCTCGTTCATCACGCCGAGCGCGTCGCGCAGCGACTCGTCGGGGCGCACGGTCACGGGCGAGGTGATCATGCCGCTCTCGGCGCGCTTCACGCGCTCGACCTCGCGCGCCTGCTGCGCGATCGTGAGGTTCTTGTGGACGATGCCGATGCCGCCGGCGCGCGCCATGGCGATGGCGGTGCGTCCCTCGGTGACCGAGTCCATCGCCGCGCTGACGAGCGGAATGTTCAGCGGGATGCGCCGGCTGAAGCGCGCCCGCACGTCCACCTGGTTCGGCAGCACTTCGCTATAGGCCGGGACCAGGAGCACGTCGTCGAAGGTCAGGCATTCGCGGAGCTTGTCGTCGAGCATCAGCTACCTCGGGGGTTTGGGGGCGTAGCTCGCTTGCCGAGCGGAGCCCCCAAGCGTCGAGCGGAGGGGGGCGGGTCTAGCGCGTGCCCGCGGCGAACGCCACGGATCCGGGGCATCGGTGTGTCGGTGCCCACGGCATAGTCGTAAATATTTGTAACAATTACGTAAATTTGGCGGCTCAGCGCGCCTGTTTTCCGCGCGTCGGGCGGCCGTTCGCGCGAGAAGGCGAGCGGCGCGGCGCGGCTATTGAAAGCGGAAGACTGCACGCTTAGAAGGAAGATCCCTTGGCGGAACCGGATGCGGGGCTGCTCGCCCCCGGCAAGATCTTCCACGGCCATTACGAGGTCGTGCGTTGCGTCAGCACCGGCGCCATGGGCGCGGTCTACGAGGTCATCGACCAGAAGACACTCCGCCGCCGCGCCCTCAAGGTGATGCTGCCCGGCCTCGTCGGCAGCCCCGAGATGCGCGAGCGCTTCAAGCTCGAAGCCACGGTCACCGCCGACATCGTCAGCGAGCACATCGTCGAGACGTTCGACGCCGACGTCGACGCCGCGACCGGCGCGCCCTTCCTCGTGATGGAGCTTTTGCGCGGCGACGACCTCGCGAACGTGCTCGGCGACCGGGGGAAACTCTCGCCGCCCGAGATCGTCCTCGTGCTCTCGCAGGCCGCGCGCGCGCTCGACAAGACGCACGCCGCGGGCATCGTGCATCGTGATCTCAAGCCCGAGAACATCTTCATCACGTACCGCGACGACGGCACGCCCCGCATCAAGCTGCTCGATTTCGGCATCGCCAAGGTGCTCGCCTCCGGCCAGCACGCCGGCATGAAGCAGCAGACGATCAACCTCGGCACACCGCCGTACATGTCGCCCGAGCAGATCCTGGGCGAAGGCACGATCGATCATCGCGCCGACCTCTACGCGCTCGCCCACATCGCCTATGCGCTGCTCGTCGGCGAACCGTACTGGCTCGAAGACAGCCGCAAGCTCGAGTCGCTCTACACGCTGCTCTTGCACATCGTGGAGGGCGCGAAGGAGCCGGCTTCGGTGCGCGCGCGTCGCTACGGCGTCGAGCTGCCGCAAGCCTTCGATGCCTGGTTCACCCGCGCGACCTGGCCCAAGCCGGACGGGCGGTTCGTGAAAGCCACGGACCTCGTCCTCTCCCTCGCGCAGGTGCTCGGCATCCCGCTCGACGCGCGGCCGATGACCTCGTCTGGCGACTGGGATCTCACGGCGACCTCGGTCCGCAAGCTCGCGGGTGGGCTCTACCGTCCGCCCACGCCCGGCGCGCCTTCGTCGAACCCCGGCATGCCCGCGCCCGTGCCGCCGCTCCCGCCCGCGCCCGCGCTCCGATCGCCGGGCGCCGCGCCGTACGGACCGTACTCGAACGCGGCGATGGCGACCCCGGCCGCGCCGCCCGCGAAGAAGTCGAACCGCAAGACGATCGGGGCCGTGCTGCTCCTCGCGTTTGTCGTGGGCATCGGCGTCGCGGCGATCGTCCTTCGCTTCTCCGGCCCGGCCGACGCGACGGCCACCACGCCGGCCGCAGGGGGCGTCGCGCCGACCGTCGCCTCTTCGGCCCCCGAGGCCCGCGCGCCTTCGAGCGCCGCGGCGCCTGAGGCGCTTCCCGCGGCGACGACCGCAACGCCGGCGCCCTCGTCCGCAAGCGCCACTACGCCGGCGGCAGCGACGACGGGCAAGGCAGCAAGCCCGACGACCACGACGACGAACCCCGCGACCAAGCGCACGACGAAGAAGCAAACGGGGTATGATCCGCTCCGTGAGCTTTGAGCCACGCGATCCCGCTGCGCTGTCGTGCACAGACGTCGCTCGCTCCCCGCGGAAAACCCGCTCGGCGGGCGCTCGACGTGCGCGCGTCGGATCCGTGCTCCTCGCGTGCCTCGGAGCGTCGCTCGTCGCGGCGCCGCCTCGTGTCGCGCAGGCGCAGAGCGCGTCCGTCCCCGATCCTGCGGCGGCCGCGCTCTTTCAGGCGGGCCGGGATCTGCTCGATCGCGGCAACTGGAAGGAGGGCTGCGCCAAGTTCGAGGCGAGCATGATCCTCTACCCCGCGGCGAGCACCCTGCTCAACATCGCGCGATGTTACGAGCATGAAGGAAAGCTCGCGCTCGGGTGGTCGGCCTACCAGCGCGCGATCATCCTGAACCGCGAGACCCAAGGGGAGGAGCGCAAGCGCGCGCTCGAGGACGTGGCGCAGAAGGGGCTCGCGAAGATCGAGCCGCGCCTGCCGCGCATCAAGATCGCCGTCAGCGGCAGCGCGCCCCCGGGGCTGCGCGTCACGCACAACGGCAAGGATGTGCCCGTCGCGATGCTCGGCACGGTCATCCCCGTGGATCCAGGCCCGCAGTCGATCAGCGCCGACGCACCCGGTTACGAGCCGTTCACGCAGACCGTGGAGGTCGCCGAGGGCAAGGTCCTCGACGTCGTGATCGCGCTGCGCACCGACGAAGAGGCCGCGGGAGGCCGGCGCATCCCGATCTGGGCATGGGCGGCCGGGGGCGCCGGCGTCGCGCTCCTCGCGGGCGCGGCCGCGTTCCGGATCGATCAGGCCTACATCGAGGGCAAGCAGTCGGGCATCTGCGACGGCGACGTCCAGAAGAACTGCCCGCCGCTCACGTTTTACGACCCCGCGCCCGACAACACGCGCAAGAACCGCAGCAACGCCCTCTTCATCGGGCTCGGCATCGGGGGCGTCGCGGCGCTCTCGGCGGCGGTCGTCGGGTTCGTCACGGCGCCGAAGACGGGCGCGTCGCGCACGGCGAAGCTCACGACATGGCCGTGGGTCGGCCCGGACGGCGCGGGCGCGGGGATCGGAGGTCGTTTCTGATGGACCGCACGGATCGCAGAGCTCTCCTCGTGCTGGCCCTCGGGCTCGCGGCGATCGGCGCGCCAGGATGCGCGGCCGAGGACGCCCAGCCGGGGACCCGGGTCCCCAACACCACGACCGGCGGCGGCGGGCGCGAGGGCGGAGATCTCGTCTGGCAGAAGAGCTTCGGCCAAACGGGCATCGACTCGAACCAGAGCGTCCGCGACATGGCCGTCCTGCGCGACGAGGGCCACGTCTTCGCCGTCGTGGATTTCGACAATCAGCTCGAGATCCCGAACCTCGAAGGCGCCCCGTACATGACCACGGGGGCGTTCGACATCGCCGTCGTGAAGATGTCCGTCGTCGGGGGCAACGTGGTGTGGGGCAAGCACATCGGCGATCCCTCCGAGCAGTACCGGACCACGGTGGCCGTCGACAAGGTCGGCAGCGTCGTCCTCGCGGGCGGGTGGGACGGGCTGCTCTCCGTCGACGGCCACACGGCGAACCCGTTCGGCGGGGTCGACGCGTACGCGGTGAAGCTCAAACCGGAAGGCGTGGCTCAGTGGGTCTACCGGGTCGGGGACGCGGAGACGCAGTTCGTGACCGACGTCGCGCTCGATCCGGAGGGGAACGTGATCCTGGTCGGCGTGGTGAGAGGAACCGTCGACTTCGGCGACGGCGTCCCGAGCGCGCCGGACCCCGGCACCGACATCTTCGTCGTCAAGCTCGACTCTGCGGGCAAGCACCTCTGGCACCAGCGCGTCGGCAGGGCGGCGAGCGACGACGTGAAAAACCCGAGCGCGTCGGTCGAGGTCATGCCGAGCGGCGACATCGTCGTCGCGGGCAACATGGCCGAGACGCTCACGTTCTCGGGCTGCACGCTTCCGCAGTACGGCGGCTCTGACGCGTTCGTCGTGCGGCTCGCGCCGGACGGCTCCTGCGTGTTTGGAAAGACCTTCGGCCCGGCGGAGGATCAGCGCGCGTACGGCCTCGCGATTGGTCCGTCGAACGAGATCCTCGTGACGGGCGAGTTCGCGGGCGCGTTCGACCTCGGCGGTGGCGCCACGCTGAAGAGCCGGGACGGCACCGATCTCTTCGTGCTCGCGCTCGACGCCACGGGCCAGCACCTCTGGAGCCGCCGCTTCGGCTCGTTTGGCAACCAGACCGGCCGATCGATCGCGGTCGCGCCGAGCGGCGAGATCGTCGTCGGCGGCGAGTACCGGGGCATGCTCGAGTTCTACGACGAGGACGCGGTCATCAACGTCCAGAGCGGCGGGTCGCCGAGCGACGTGTTCGTCCTGAAGCTCGACGCGGCAGGGCAGGTCTTGTGGGGGAAGGGCTTCGGCGCGGACGACGACCAGGCCGCGACCACCGTCGGCTTCGACAACGAGGAGCGGGTTCTCGTCGGCGGCTGGTTCAGGCGCTCTCTGTCGCTGTCCGCGGACAAGGGGCTGACGAACAGCGGCCCGAACGGCGACGACGGCTTCGTCTTCGCGCTCTCGCCCTGACGCGGACTACGTTCGCGTCGCGGCGACGCGGATCTTCCCGGCCGGCCCGTCGTCGAGCCTGCCCACGATCGCCCGCGCCGGCGTGCCGCGTGCTTCGAGCTCCCTGACGAGCGCGTCCACGCGGGCCGGCTCCACCGCGATGAGCAGCCCGCCCGAGGTCTGCGCGTCGGAGAGCACGAGCTCGGCGGGTTTGTCGATCCCGTCCTCGTAGCTCACGTGATCCTTCAGGAAGCGCCAGTTCGCGTGTGTCCCGCCGGGCGCGATGCCTTCCTTCACGTAGGCCCACGCCTCCTCCACGACGGGCACCGCGTCGAGCCACACCGTCGCGCCGCATCCGCTCGCGGCCACCACGTTCCGCAGGTGCCCGAGCAGCCCGAAGCCCGTCACGTCCGTCGCCGCGTGCACGCCTACGGCCGTCATCGCCTCGCAGGCCCCGCGGTTCAGCGTCGACATGAGCTGGATCGCCTTCCCGATCGCGCCGCGCGTGTCCTTGTTCTGCTTCGCGGCCGTCGTCAGGATCCCGATCCCGAGCGGCTTCGTCAGCACGAGCAGATCACCCGGACGACCTCCCGCGTTCGACACCACGCGATCCGGATGCACCACGCCCGTCACGGCGAGCCCATAGATCGGCTCGTCCGTCTTGATCGTGTGACCTCCGACGAGATCGATCCCCGCCTCACGCGCCTTCTCGGCCCCGCCGCGCAGGATCTCCGCGAGGATCGAGGCGTCGAGGGTTTCGTCGGGGAAGCCCACGAGGTTCAGCGCCGTCAGCGGCTTGCCGCCCATCGCGTACACGTCGCTGAGCGCGTTCGTCGCGGCGACCGCGCCGAAGTCGTACGGATCATCGACGACGGGCGTGAAGAAGTCCGTCGTCAGCACGAGCGCCGTGTCGGCGGAGAGCCGGTAGACGGCCGCGTCGTCGGCGGTGCTCGTCCCGATCATCACGTTGGGATCGGTGATCGGCGGCAGACCTCGGAGGAGCGGGAAGAGATACCCGGGCGGATGTTTCGCTGCGCAGCCCGCGCGCTTGGCGACCTGGGTGAGCCGTACGGTCATGGTTGCCTCGACGTCCTACGCAGGGATGGGGTGCACGCCGTCGCGGATCCAGCCCTCGCTGATGGTGCGGAACGACGCCTCCGTGCCGAGCCCGGCCATCACCGAGGCGAGGCCCCATTGCAGGCGGTTCACGAACGTGAAGTCCTGCGGCATCTTCGGCACGTGCGGGATGTTCGGGATCGCCTCGCCTTCCTTGAAGGCCAGGCTCTTGATGCCGCGCGCCAGGAACTGCACCGTCTCGCGTGATTTCTCGCGCGAGCAGACCCACGTGCCCTTCGTCGTGAGCGGCATCATGAGCTCCATCGTGTAGCTCCGGTAGAGATCCCAGGTCTCGTCGTTCGGGTCGTAGCCGAGCACCTCGATGCACGCGCGATCGAACTCGACCCAGTCCCCGTCGAGCGCGGCGCGCATGTAGCGCTTCATGTCGTTCACGAGGTCGGGCGGCAGCATCTTCACGCAGCCGAAATCCAGGAACCAGACGCGCCCGTCCGGCAGGAAGCGGTAGTTGCCCGGGTGCGGGTCGGCGTAGAGCACGCCGTAGCGGAGCATCGACCGGAACGTGAAGCGCCAGATCGCCTCGCCGGCGCGGTTGCGCGCCTCCTGGCTGCCTTCCTTGCAGAAGTCGGCGTAGGGCGCGCCGTCGGCGAAGCTCGTCGTGATCACGCGCCTCGTCGTCAGCGAGTGGTGGACCTCGGGGATCAGGATGTCCGGCTCGTCCGTGTTGAGGCGGCGGAAGAGGTCGGCCATCTCGGCCTCGCGGCCGTAGTCGAGCTCGGCCAGGAAGACCTGCCGGATCTCGTCGAGCGTCTGCGTCGCGTTGAGCTTGCGCGAGAGCGGCTTGATCATCGTCTCGAGCAGCGAGATGCTCTTCAGGTCGTTCTCGATCGCCTTGTCGATCCCGGGGTATTGGACCTTCACGGCCACGCGCTCGCCCGCCTTCGTGACGGCGCGGTGCACCTGACCGATGCTCGCCGCGGCGAAGGGCTCGCGCTCCCACTTCGCGAAGACCTCCTCGGGCGGCGCGCCGAGCTCGGTCTGGATCATCTGCGCGGCGGACTCGGCCGAGAGCGGCGGCGCCTTGTCCTGAAGCTTTTTCAGCGCGGCCTGGAATTTGTCCTCGTGGCCGGGTGGGGCGAGGCCGTCGATGTAGCTCGCCATCTGGCCGAGCTTCAGGGGCAGGCCCTTCATCTCGCCGAGCGTCTTCAGCATCGCCTCGGCGGTCTTCTTGACCTCGGCGGCCATGCGCTCTTTCGCGGCCGCCTCCTCGTCCTCGGTGCGAGGGCTCTTCGAGAGCGCGCGTTTGGCGCCTTCGAGGGCGAAGGGGATCGAGCGCGGGGCGAGGCTCGCGAGCCTCGCGATCCGGCCGAGTCGAGAGGTCGGCGGCTTGTCCTTGGGCTTGTCGTCGGCCATGCGGGGGCGCGGCGCCTTGGGTGCCGCAAGCGTTACTTGGGCTTGCTCGACCAGCATCGTCAAGGGAGATGGCTGCTCGCGCCGAGGAAATCGTGCCGTGGACGACCCTCGTCCCGCCGCGCTACGGTCGCACCTGCCGTGCGCGGGCGCGCATGAACGCGCCTGCGACGAGGAGTTTCCCGATGAAGCCTGCCCTCCTGGTCATCGACGTACAGAAGCAATTTTTCGACGAAAGCCCCGAGACAGCGCGCTCGCTGACGAACGCGATCGAGTACATCAATGCCGGCATCGCGCTCTTTCGCGCGAAAAACCTGCCCGTCGTCTGCGTGCAGGACATCGGCGAAGAGGACGAGCGGGTCCCGGGCACCACGCGCTTCGAGGTGCCCGAAAGCGTGAAGGTCCTCCCCTCGGACCTGCACATTCACAAGACGTACGGAAATTCGTTCAACAAGACGCCGCTCGCGGGCGCCTTGCGCGAGCGCGGCGTCGATACCGTCATCCTCACCGGGTATTGCGCCGAGTATTGCGTGCTCTCCACCTATCGCGGCGCGCTCGACCACGACTTCACGCCGATCCTCCTTCGGGGCTCGCTCGCGAGCGGCGTCGCGGAGAACATTCCGTTCGTGGAGCGCATCAGCGACGTCATTTCTTATGGCGCGCTGAAGCAGGTCCTCGGCTGATCGGACGTAAAGGCGGACACGCACCGCGTTGACAGAAACCGGGGATCTTGGTCGCATCCCGGCAATGACGTCCCCGCGTGTGCGAACCTTCCTCTCCCTCGGCCTCCTCGGTTTCGCGACGACGGCGCTCGTGCCGCTCGGCTGCGGGGCCAAGATTGTCTACTCGGCGATGAGCGAGGGCCCACGCGTACCGGACGCCACCGCGGAGCGCTTGCGAGAATGCGTCGATGAGTTCGGTGGCGACCTTCGCGGGGGGTACTACACGTTCGACTACACGGTGAAGGTCGACGAGGAGGGCCGCGTGGTCGATGTGGAGTCGAAGGGCGTGCCCCACGCGGATCTCGCGGGCTGTACGCGGATCGCGTTGCACGTCATGACCATCCCGGAGGACCTCTTCAGGCTGCGCAAGCTGCGCCTGTCCGAGTCGCCCGCTCCTGCGAACGGGCAGACGCCGGCCGAGCGTGGACTCGTCGGTAACCCCGGGGTGCTCGTGGCTGTGGCCATTGCGCTCGCCGACCTCATCATCGAAGCGGGCCCCGTCGTCATCGTGATCGCCGCTTCGCTGGAGCTCAGCAAGGATATTGCGGAGACGGTTGGGAAGAAGTCAGGCCCGCTGTCCTGTCAAGACCATCTCAACGCTTGCCTGGGCTCGCCTCTGGCAGACTTGCCGGGGCATGTCGAAGGCAATAAGAGATGTGCCATGTGCTATGATTTGTGCAGGGGCAGGGGAACATGGCCCAAGGGAATCGAATTGACGGATGAGTCCTGGGCGTCGTGCATCTACCCGAATATCAAATGGTACCATTAGGACCGACATGATTACGGAAAAAGAAAGAGCGGCTCAACTCTTCTCGGATTTCGCGAAGGCGCACGACGCCCTCCTGGTCAAATCGCTGGACCGAAACCGGACTTTCGCCGAGGCCGTCGACGACTACCGAAAGCTCGAGGCGGAGTTCGTGGCGCGCGCAGGCGACAGCGACTTTGCCGTGGTCGAAACGAGGCGACGCGTCGCTGAGGCCATCCTCTTGCTCGCGAACGAAAAACGCATGCCCTTTGAGGTCTGCCGCGAGGCGTGGAACGAGCTTGTTCGCCTCGGCTTCACGAATATTCACGTCAGGTGCATGAAGACCTGGTTTTACGCGGATTGCTGCGCGTACGACGAAAAGCCCGAGGAGGGTCTCGCCGTGCTCGAGCCCCTCATCGCCGAACTCGAGTGTGGGTTCGAGGAAGCCAAGGCGGCGCAGCGCCGCACGGGCTTTTACGAGGACCAGCTGGAGACCCTGGAGAAGCTCCGGGGCGCGCTCTTGGCCCAGCAAAGGGGAGAACTCCGCCCGGAGCGAAGCACCCGGCGGCTCGACGAGGCGGCCCCTCCGACGCCGGAAGAATGAAAAGAGGCTCGATGCGCTCGATGACGAGTTCTCCAAGGCGCGCCTCTCCGTCGTCAAGACCTTTGCGAGGACAGCGGGGCGGAGCTTCGCCGACGTCGTCGCCGGTCCCCGGCGTCCTCGTTCGGCTCGACTCGCCCGCGCACCTCGCCGGGCAGGGCACGAGCGCCGGCGGCATCATGATCGGCGGCGTGATCGTCCGCCGGCCCGACCTCTTCGGCGCCACCGTGATCCGCGTGGGCATGGTGAACGCCTTGCGCTTCGAGCAAATCCCGATCGGCCCCTTCAACACGAGCAAATTCGGAACGGTCAAATGATTCGTCCTCCCCGCATCTCCGACCTCCACGCCGTCTTCGCCGTCGAGCGCGACGTCTTCGGCACGCACGTCTATCCGGACTTTTTCTTCCGGCAGGCGTTTGATCTCTGGGGCGACACCTTTTTCGTGGCCGACGGCGAAGACGGCTCGCTCGACGGATACGTCCTCGGCGTCTCCTCGCACGAGCCCGGCGTCATGTGGGTCCTCTCCCTCGCCGTTCGGGCCGCGTCACGGGGGCGCGGCATCGGCAAAGCGCTGATGCACGAGCTGCTCGCGGCCATGAAGGCCCGCGGCACGTCCTCGGCCAAGCTCACGGTGCACCCGGACAATCCGGCCGTGACGCTTTACCGGAACCTCGGATTCGAGGTCATCGGCGAGGAACCGCATTATTTCGGCGAGAAGGACCCCCGGTGGGTCATGGAGCTGCGATGGGGATGAAGTCGCTCGCGGGGGGGGGCGGGAGAGGGGCAGCCGGTCAGCCCGTCGCGGGGGCGTCGTCCGCGCTGTCATCCTCGACGGCGCGGCTTGGCGGCTTGATGTGGGTGAGCGCGAATGCCTTGAGGAGCGCGGGTTGCGATTGGGAAGCTGCCGCCAGCCGCGCGGTGTTTCTCGCCGAGCGGCACAGGGTCACGATGATCCCGTCGATGACATCCATCTGCTCGGTGGAGAGCTGCGTGCCGGTCCCCTCGCGCGCGTCCGCGGCAGCGCGCAGCGAGGCGGCGGCCGCGGCGAGCGATAGCAACGCCGTCATCCCCCCGCGCTTCTTCGCGACCTCGACCACGGTCTCGCTGCTCATTGTCGTCCGAAGCGAGTCGAGCTGCGTCGCGAGCTTCTCCGCGTCGTCGGGCAACACGCTCGCGCGATCGAGCGCCGTCTCCACCGTGCGCGCCGTGTCCTCGTACCCCGCGTCCTCGAGCACGCGGTGCGCGGCTGCGAGGACCGATCGTGCGCGTGCGCGCGCGGCCTTCGCTTCCGTGGTCGCGGCGAGATAAGCCTGGCTCGTCGACCTCTTTTTCCCGGCGGCCTCGTCGCGCCCCACGCCTGCGTCGATCAGCGCATTTCGCGCGGCTTCGAGCAGCACCACGTCCTCGGAGGCGAATCCGCAGTCGAGGAGGGCCGACGCGTACGAATCGAGGGCGTGGAGGGTCTTGTTCGCCTGCTTGAGCGTGTCGCTGGACCCGTACGCGCGGCCGATGCGGAGGTAACGGTCGCGGCCTTTGGGGGAGATCGTCGTGAGATCGAGGGGCATGTTCGTGTCCTACCTGCGCATGTGCGCGGTTCTGAGGTTGTCAAGGCGCCGTCAGCGCGAGCGTTCGACGAAGCCGAGCGCGCATTCATGGGTTGAAATTGTGCCTTTGTGACGGAGACGTCTGCCGCGGCGGAGCGCGCGCGTGCATGCACCCGTCGGCGCGCTGCATTCACCCGTCGGCGCGCTGCATTCCTGCGGTCGGCGCGTGCCTTCACGTGTTCGACGTGTGCCGCCACACGTCGAGGGCCTGCCTTCGGGTAGAGCGAGCGTGCCTTCGCGGGGAGAAGGTGTGCCGCCACACGTGGATGGCGTGCCGTGGCGGGGTTTGGGGATGCCTCCGCGGGGGAGGGCGTTGCCGCGCGGGGGCGGTGGCGTGCAATCTCTTGTCCCCGCGTCGGGGCTTGTTGCAGAACGGACCGCCAGGAAGAACGCGGGTCCGCGCACGGCGCCACGGGGGTGGCCGGGTGAGGCCTTGCGCAAACGGAAGGCCACTTCCATGGCCTGGTTGTCGAACCGCTTTGTTCGGTTTTGGCTCCTCGTGCTCGTCGCTTGGGGTCTCTCGATAGGGCTCCTCGGGTGCGCCGCGACAGGCGCGCATACACAGGCGTGGGCGCAGAGGACGCCGAACGGAATAAGGGTGTTCCGCATCTGCCGGCGCCATCCCCACGTCGACCCGAATGCCCGTTATTGGTACGACGTGGGGGACGGAACGCCTCGAACGACGTTCCTGTCGCTCGACGATCTCTTGGAGAGCCGCGAGGCCAAGGCTGTTTATATTCATGATCCCCACGCGCCGTCCGAGAGCCGGAAGCTCTTGGGGATTGCGTTCCAGCATCTCCCCTGCGACAAGCCGCCGCCGCCCCCGCCGGAGAAGGTCGCGGCGAAGGAGAAGGAGGGCGGAGAGAAGAAGGACGAGGCCCGGCGCGCCGAGCCGCCGAAACCGCTGCCAAAACCGCTGCCGCGACCGATTGCGAGACCACCGGAGCGGGAGCGGTGCACGGCGTATCGGGAGCCAGGCCAGACGCGGCAACGCCGCGGCACGGGTTCACGTACGTGCACGAGGATTCTGGTCAAGCGGCCCGGCGGGGAGCCGGCCGTCGCGGAGAATCGACCGCACCCGGTCGAGGCGCCCGTGCCGAAGGACCCGAGCGAGGTGCAGCCGGGTGAGGTATGGCAATACGAGACCTGGAGCCAAACCCCGGAGGAGATCGCGCGGCTCGATCGCGCCTACGAGTGCCTCGCGGGCGTTTGCCATGCGAGACACCAGAACTTCATTCCGAAGGACAAGAAGAAGCCCGCCGGGAAGCACCATGGGCAGTCGTTGTCAACGGGGAGTGGCAGCGGTGGGGGAGCGAGCACGCCGCAGCCCGCGCCAAAGTCGACGGTCAAGACGAGGACCAAGCCGGTCGGGAAGCCGAACGGCGCGAAGCCGAACGGCGCGGCGTCAGGGCAGGGGGGCAACGGGAGCGCGGCGGACCCGCCACCGCAGGCCAAACCGAAGCGGGGAGGCGAGAACCCGGCGGCGGCGCGGGGGCGGGAGGTGCATGAGGAGTTCAAGAAGAAGGTCGAGGCGAAGCAGGCAGAGGGGTGGAAATCCGAACCGCATATCAAGGTGGAGGGTGGCACGCACGTGAAACCCGACGCGGTCACGCCCAAAGGGCATCCGATTGAACTCAAGCCGAACACGCCGACGGGCAGAGAAGCGGGCAAACGCCAGATGCAGAAGTACGAGGAAGTTCTCAAAAAGAAGGGACGTGTGATCTATTATGACCCCTGAGCGAGCCCTGCGGGACCGAAGGAGCCACATCTTCAAGACCTGGGTCGCGCCCACGCTCCAGGCGGCGGGCTTCAAGAAACGAGGGAGCGTGTACGTGCGGGACTTGGGGAGCGTCCAGCACCTCTTCAACCACGAGACTGGCAAAATCAACACGGCCGGCAAGTCCAGCTTCACGACGAATTGTGGGATCCATGTGCCGGGGGTCAGAGTTCTCTACTGGGGTCCAGGCAGCGTCGAATCCAAGGCACCTCAGGCCGCGGACGGAATCCTGAACGTGAGGCCCGGAATGCTGACACCAACGGGCGACAGGTGGTGGCATCTCACGTCCTCCGATGGGCCCGAGAAGGACGACGAGGTAGGACAGGAGCTATTGAGGCTCGTGGAGGTCGCGGCCCTGCCCTTCTTCGACCGGTTTCGAGACGAACGCGCGGTCGCGGAGTTCCTCTCGCAGCCCCGAAGGAAGGAGGACCGCTTCATCGATCCCCGTGAAGATACGTTCGAGCTCTTCTATGCCGCGATCCTCTGGAAGCGGCTGGGGTGCAAGGACAAGTGTCGCGAATGCATCGAGCGGGAGCGGTCGAAGACCAAGAAGCGTTATGGCGCCAAGACCGACGAGGCGTTCTTCGCGCGCTTCTCGTGTGACGACGACTGACGCATTTGCTGCGGAGGGCCGGCCCGCGGGCGCGCGCTCGTGGTCTGCTTCACGGGAGCACCTCGATCGAATCCGGCGTGAGAATGGGCAATTCGCCCTGGATGAGACATTGCTCTTGCGGCCCGCACTTGTGAATCCGGAGCTTGCCCCGCACGCGGACGCGTTTTCCCACGGTCGTCTTCTGCCAATCCTCGCCGAGATGCTTTTTCAGGTCGTCGCGCGGGATCAACACATCGGCGACCGAACCGAATCCCTTGCTCGGATGAAGCTCGCCCTCGCGCGTCTCGACGCCCTCTTCGGCCTGCTTCGGCGCGGGCGCAGCCTTCGGCTCCTCGACCCCCGGGGCCTCGACCCCCGGGGCCTCGACCCCCGGGGGCGGACTCGCCGCCTCGCGGCAGCCTGGCGTAAACACCGCTCCGGCGAGCATGACGACAAGGGCGAAACGGCGTGAAACGGAGAGCATGAAACGCATCATGTCGAGCGCGCTCGGCCGCCGCAACCAGAGTATCTTGGGCGCGTCGTGAACGCCGCGCGCTCTGCCGACCTCGCCGAGATCCTCCACATCGCGCGCGCCGAGATGGCCGGGCACCTCGCGAAAGATCGCGGCCCGCTCGCCCATCGCGCAGCCGAGATCGTCCTCCACCCCGCGGCGCTCTCGCTCGCGAAACACCTCGTCGCCTTCGACGACGACCTCGCGCGGCTCGGCTCGCTCCGCCGCGCTTCGCTCGCCATGCTCGCTCGGTATGGCGTGCGCGCGCGCCTCGCCGACACCTCCGGCGGCCCGCACGACCTCACCGCGCGACGCGCAGCGCTGCCCGAGCGGGGCCCTCTCCTCGTCGTGTCGAACCACCCCGGCCTTTACGACGCCCTCGCGCTCTTTTCGGCGGTGGGCCGCGACGACCTCGCCGTCATCGCCGCCGCGCGGGATCTGCTCTTCGCCTTGCCCCACGTCCGCAAGCACCTCCTCTCCGCGCCGCCCGACGCGCGCGCCGGCCTCGCGCTCCGCGCTGCCGCCCGTCACCTCACGCGCGGCGGCACGCTCCTGCACTTCCCCGCAGGCCGCATCGAGCCCGATCCACGCCTCGTCCCTCCCGGCGAAAGCGCGCTCCACGCCTTCCAACCCGGCCTCGACGCGCTCATCTCGCTCACGGCGCGCGCACGCCCCGACCTCGTCGTCGTGCCCGTGATCGTCTCGGGGGTCGTCTCGCTCCGCGCGCGCGCCTTCGCCTCCGCGCTCGCGGGCCGCGCGGGGTTGACCGATGCGTTCGTGCCGCTCCTCCAGCTCACGCTCCCCGGCTTCGGCGACGTCGACGTGCGTGTCACGATCGGCCCCGCGCTCGACGTCGCGGAGCTTGGCGCCGAGCCCTCCACGCACCTGCGCCTCGCCCTCGAACGCCTCGCGCGCGCCGTCCCGCGCCCCCCTGGCGCGGCGCCCGCGGAGCCTCTACGTTGAGGCCCACGATGAGCGAAACCGTCCGAGGCAAGATCGACCCGGGTCTGGATCTCGAGGCCGAGATCGTGCGGCTCAAGAAGGAGCGCAACGCCGTCCTGCTCGCCCACTACTACCAGGAGGGCGACATCCAGGATCTCGCGGACTTCCTCGGCGACTCGCTCCAGCTCGCCCAGCAGGCGAAGAAGACCACGGCCGACGTCATCCTCTTCGCGGGCGTGCACTTCATGGCCGAGACCGCGAAGATCCTGAACCCCGATCGTATCGTCGTCGTGCCCGACCTCGAAGCCGGCTGCTCGCTCGCCGACGGCTGCCCGGTCGACCGGTTCCGCGCCTGGCGCGCGAAATACCCCGACGCCGTCTCGATCACGTACATCAACTGCACGGCCGAGGTGAAAGCCGAGAGCGACTACATCTGCACCTCGTCGAACGCCGAGAAGATCGTCCGCGCGATCCCCGAGGACAAGGAGATCCTCTTCGCGCCCGACAAGAACCTCGGCCGCTGGCTCGAGCAGAAGACCGGCCGAAAGATGCGGCTCTGGCAGGGGAGCTGCGTCGTGCACGAGACCTTCAGCCTGCGCAAGATCATCGCCCTGCGCGAGCAACACCCCACGGCCAAGCTCATCGCGCACCCCGAGTGCGAAGAGGCGCTCCTCCGCATGGCCGCGTTCATCGGCTCGACGACCGCGCTGCTCAAGTACACGCAGACCGACGACGCGGAGGCCTACATCGTCGCGACCGAGAGCGGCATCGTGCACCAGATGCGCAAGGCTTCGCCGCACAAGACGTTTCTCGAAGGGCCGCCCGAGAAGAACTGCGCCTGCAACGAGTGCCCCTTCATGCGCCTCAACACGATGGAGAAGGTCTACCTCGCGCTGCGCGACCTCGAGCCCCGCATCGAGATGCCCCTCGACCTGCGCGAGCGCGCGCGTGTGCCGATCGACCGGATGCTCGCGCTCTCGTGAGCCATCCCGGACGCCCCCTTCGTGCTCAAAGGTTCGTCGGCGTGTCGGGCTTGCCCGTCGCCAGCTTGCGCACGAGCGCGCGCAGCTCGGACGGGTCGTAGGGTTTTTCCAGGAGCAGGTTCTCTACGCGCGCGAAGAATGCGCGCACGTCGCTCGTGAACGCCGCGCCCGTGAAGAAGACGATCTGCCGCGCCACCTCCGGCGCCGTCACGAGCAGCCGCTCATAGAGCTCGAACCCGTTCATCCCCGGCATCCGCACGTCGCACAGCACCACGTCGAAGCGCGCGCCCGCCTCCACCACCGCGAGCGCCTCGTGCCCGCTCGACACCGCGGTCACCTCGTGCTCGTTCGCGAGGAGCCGTCGGATCGAAGCCACGATGAACGGCTCGTCGTCGACGAGCAACACGCGCGTCCGCCGCGCGGATCCCCCATGTCCCGCCGTCGTTCCCATCATCGTCGTGCCAATGAGCCCCACGAAAACTCCAGGAATCCCATTAGGTCGCCCATCGCTGAACATTGCGCAAGCGCCAAAAGCAAGCATGCGGCAACTTGTCGCCCAGTGCCAATGGGTTGACACTGACGCCGCGTGTCGCAATGAACGCAATGGTGCGGCTGCCAGGCGAAATGTTCAGCCGAGGTGCTTCTCGATCGCGCGGATGACCTCGAGCCTGTCGAAGAGCCGCTCCACGTAGTCGAGTCGATCGGTCTCGATGACCATCGTCGGCGAGAGATCGTACCGCGCGTGCCATTCCTCGTAAAGCTTGTCGAGCGCGGCGAGGTAGCTCTTCGGCACTTTGCGTTCAAAGTTTCGTCCGCGCTGGCGGATGCGCCGCACGAGGGTCGGCAGAGGGCAGCGGAGGTAGATCATCAGGTCCGGCGGCCGGATCTCCTCGCGCAGCGTCCGATAGAGATCGTCGTACATCTGCCAGTCGCGGGCGTCGATGTAGCCGGCCCGGTGCAGGTGCGCGGCGAAGATCTCCGCGTCCTCGTAGAGCGTCCGATCCTGCACGATCGGCCGAGGATCCACGGCCGCGCGGCGTACGACGTCGCGGTGGATGTGGAAGCGCTTGACGAGGAAGAAGAGCTGCGAGCTCATCGCCCAGCGCGACATGTCCCCGTAGAAGTCGGACAGGTACGGGTTCTCCTCGTTGGGCTCGAAGAACGGCACCATTCGGAACTGCTGCTCGAGCCATTTCACGAGGCTCGATTTCCCAGCTCCCATGTTCCCAGCCACCGCGATGATCCGGGGGCGCGCGCCATCCCGCCGGCTCTCGACCATCTCGTCCTCCGCTCCCCTCAAAGCACGAGCGAAAGCCCGAGCGTCGTCACGAAACCCCCAGCAAACCTGGGGAAAGGCCCCACCGTCACGCGGCGCCCCGAAGCGTCGATCGCTTGCTCTTCCTCGAAGGCACGGCCTCGTTGCGCCGTCTCGGGGTAAAACGCGCCCGTCGTCTCGATCTCCAGCGCGAGCCACCGCGGCACCACGTCGAACGACGCGCCGAGGCCAAGCGGAATCTCCACGAACGACGCAGCCCGCTCACGCACGGGAAACACGCTCCCCCCCGACGTCGCGACCGAGAACCGCCCGAGCTCGAGCCGCCCCCAGCCCGCGCCCGCCGAGACCCACGCCCGCGCCCGCGGCGTGATGCGCCACGTCGGCGCGATCCGCAGGCCGAACGAGTACGTGTAGAACTCGGCATCCCCCGGATCCCCGACGAGCCCGAGGGCGCCCGAAGGCATGTTGAAGTCGCGCTCCGTGCGCACCGCGTACAGGCTCGCGCGCAGGTACCGCGTGATGTCGACCCGCGCCCAGAGCCCCATCCCGACGGACGCGGGATACCGCACGCCCGTGTCGCCGCTCGGGATGCGATGCACGAGCGCCACGCCGCCGCCGAAGTCGACGTGGCGTGTGAACGGCGGCTCCGTGATGTCGAGCGGAGGCAGCTCCTTCGGCCGTGGCGGCGGCTCGGGCGCAGCCGGCGCCGCGGCCGCGTCTGCCGCCTCTTCGCTCGCGCTCGCGCCGCGCGCCGTCCCCATCACCCCGCCGAGCGCGAGGGTGATGGCGGCCGCGGACGCGAGCGCACGTCGGCCTCTCCGCCGTCGGTCTTCGAGGCGCTTCACCCGTGCTCGCATCGCGTGCCCCTTGTAGCAAAGTTCGGGCTCCTCGGTCGACCGACCACGGCTTTGGTCGTTTCGATCCCTTCTGGCACGGTCCCGAAATCTGCGGCACACTCCGCCCGCCATGCACACGTCTCGGCTCTTCGTTTCGCTCGCCGGTCTCACCCTTCTTGTCGCGGCTTGCAACAAGTCCGAAGCGCCCCCCGCGCAGGCCGATCAGCCGGCCGCCCTGCCGACGCAGGTGCCCGGGCAGCCGCAGGGCGCGGTCGCGGAGAGCATCAAGCCGCTCGCGCAGAAGAAGTTCGGCCAGCCGGTGACGGAGACGAAGACGACGGCGCTCACGGACCTGACGAAGGAGCCCGCGAAGTTCGCCGAGCAGACGGTGCGCACCGAGGGCGTGGTCTCGGCGGTCTGCAAGTCGATGGGCTGCTGGATGGAGATCGCCGACACCACGGGCAAGGCGCACATCAAGATGGCGGGCCACAGCTTCTTCGTCCCGCGCGACAGCTCGGGCCACCGCGCCGTCATCCAGGGCAAGGTCCTCACGCCCGAGGCCGACAAGGGCGTCTGCGGCGCCGACGACGGCTGCGGTCAGGGCGGCAGCGCCAAGATGGCCCAGGTGAACATCGAGGCGACGGGCATCGAGTTCATCGATTAGTCCCGAGGGGGACGCCTCGCGTCCCCCTCTCGCCCGGGCAAAGCCCGGTCGATTCACCCCCCGAGGCGAGTTCGCTTCGCGATCTCGCAGAGCGCCGAACAGGTCGGCGCTCTCGTCCCGAGGGGAATCGCGCCTCCCCCGCTCCCGCCCGCCGCGCGTGAACGCAAAGCTCGGAGGGCATGGGCCTCCTGATCACGCGCGACGATTTCACCGAGGACGAGTTCGCTCGTTTCTCCGAGCGGATCGAAGAGCAGCTCGACGTCCTCGGCACCCTCGCAAACCTCCCCGGCTTCGGCGAAGGGCCGGCCACGGTCGGCGCCGAGCTCGAGCTGTTCCTGGTCGACCCGGCGGGCCTGCCGCTGTCGGCGAACCGCGAGGTCCTCGCGCGCACGGTCGATCGACGGTTTACTGTCGAGCTCGACCGGTTCAACCTCGAATTCAACGCAAGCCCGTGCCCGCTCGCCGGCCGCCCGTTCACGGCGCTCGCGGACGAGCTCGCCGGCGCGCTCGTGGAGATCACGCGCGCGGCGCGGGAGCAGGGCGGGCGTATCGTGCCCATCGGCATCTTGCCCACGCTGCGCCGCGAGGATCTCACCGCCGCGGAGCTGACCGACGTCCCCCGTTATCGCGCCCTCGGCAAGCGCATCCGGCGCCTGCGCGGCGGCCCTTTTCACGTCCGCATTCACGGCGAAGACCCGCTCGCGCTCGACACGGACGACGTCGCGATGGAGGGCGCCGGCACCTCGTTCCAGGTCCACCTCCGCGTCCCGCCGCAAAGTTTCTCCAGATATTACAATGCGGCGCAGATCGCCACGATCCCGGCCCTCGCCGCCTCGTGCAACTCGCCGATCCTGATCGGCCATCGCCTCTGGGACGAGACGCGCATCGCGCTCTTTCGCCAGGTCGTCGACGATCGTCTGGACGCCCCGGCAGCCTTTCACCCGCCGTCGCGCGTGTCCTTCGGGTATGGCTGGGCCCGCGACGGGGCCGCCGAGCTTTTTGCCGAGAGCGTCCGGCTCCACGCCCCGCTCCTGCCCGTGCTCGGGAGCGAGGACCCCCGACAAACCCTCGCCTCGGGCGGCGTCCCCGGCCTCGCCGAGCTCCGTTTGCACCACGGCACCGTCTGGCGCTGGAACCGCGCCGTCTACGACCCGGGCAGCGGCGGCCATTTTCGTATCGAATATCGCGCCTTGCCCGCCGGGCCCACCGTGGTCGACATGCTCGCGAGCGCCGCGTTCCTCCTCGGCGCCACGCTCGGCCTTGCCCCGGATGTCGATCGCCTCTTGCCCGCCTATCCGTTCGAACTCGCGCGCCACGCGTTTCATCGAGCGGCGCAACATGGCCTCGACGCCGTCGTTCCGTTTCCGTGCGACGAGGCCCCGTCCCCCCGCGCGGTCCCGGTCGTCACGTTATGCGAGCGCCTCCTGCCCCTCGCCCGGAGCGGTCTCGTGGGCGCGGGCGTGCTCGAAAGCGAGGCCGACCGCTTTCTCGATGTCTTCGCCGCCCGGGTACGATCTGGACAAAACGGCGCGCGGTGGCAACGCGCGGCGCTCGCGGCTTTGCGGGTCCGACATTCACACGAGGAGGCGTTGCGGCGGATGCTTGCCCAGTACGAGGAGCGCGCGGCCTCCGGCGAGCCCGTGCATACGTGGGCGCCGGTCGAGGGAGGTGCTCAGAACAAACCCATGACTGACAGCCCCATCCGATCCTGACCCATCATCGGCACGACCGTGACCGAGCTCGGCAGGATCGCGCGCGCGCCTTTCACCGATTCCTGGGGCGCCTCCACGGTCTCCGTCGAGAAAACGGCCATGTCGAGCGCGGGTGCGGCGACGTATCCGACGAGGGCCCCGATGGCGACGTACCCGATGGCTTCGTACCCGGTCCCCGCGCCGGCCATGAGCCCGAGGAGCCCGCCTCCGAGGGGAAGGCCGACGTTGAGGCCGAGGCTCGCAAAACCCTTGCCGACGTGCCCGTGTGCCCAGTGAACGATGGGCCCCGTGAGCACGTGCCCCGCAAGGCCGAGGTACGTGATCGGGCTCCCCTGGCCGACGACCGCCACGAGATCACCCGCGACCACGCCAATCAAGGTTTGCCACCCATACCAGCGTTTCACCTTCTGCGTGGGGACCTCCGTGGTCCAGCCGGGCAGGGGCAACGCGTACCCTCGCCCCCAGGCCCCGTTGGGGGGAGGTTGCGGATACGGCCCCGGCGGATAAGGCGCATAAGGTCCGGGCGGGTAAGGCGCGTAAGGCCCGCCGCCCGGCGGCGGGGCCGGCGGCGGCGGAAGGGAAGCCCCATTCGCAGCCGATCCTGGCGGCGGCGGTGGAGCCGGCACCCCTGGCGTGGGTGTCAGGGGGCCTGCGGGCGGCGCAGGGAAGGGATTGGCTTGGGGCGGCGTGGGGACCGCGGGCGGCGGCGGCGCCGGGTTCGTCGCGGAAGGCGGGGGCGGAGGGGGCGGGGGCGCCACGCCCGGTTGCTGCGCGTTCACGCGCGTCGCGAGGGTGATCGTGGCGAGGGCGAGGGCGGGGCCGAGCCGCGGGCGTGTGCGCATCGGCGGCGAGGATATCAAGAAGCGTGCCCCCGGCGGAAGGCCGGCCACGTCGAAACCCCGACGTGGCCCGGCGCCGGGGGGTTACTTCGCTTCCTTGAGGGCGAGGTTCACGGCCTTCTTGAACTTCGACAGCGGCTGCGCGCCCGAGATGAGATACCCATTGATCACGAACGTCGGCGTGCCCGAGATCGAGGCGTCGTCGGCGGCCTTGATGTCCGCGTCGATGAGCGCCTTGTGCGTCTGCCCGTCGATCGCGGCGAGGACCTTCTGTACGTCGAGCCCGAGCGCGGCGGCCGTCCGCTCGATGCCGGCGCGGTCGAGCTGCGTCTGGTCCTGGAAGAACGCGTCGTGCATCTTCCAGAAGGCGTCGTTGCCCTTTTGCTTGAACGCCTCCATGGCCGCCAGCGCGGCGGGCATCGCGTTCTTGTGGAACGGCAGCGGCTTGTTTCGCCAGACGAACCGGATCTTGCCCGGGAAGGCCGCGTCGAGCTCGGCGAGCGTGGGCTCGACGCGCTTGCAGAACGGGCACTCGAAATCGGAGAAGATCTGCACCGTGACCTTCGCGTTCGTCGGGCCCTTGGTGGGGTTCTCCTTCGTGAATGCGGGGATCGCCTTCACCTTCTCGAACGTCGCGGCCTTGCCGTCCTTGATGATCGTGTCGTAGAGCTTCGCCGCGGGCGTGCCCTTCTTGACGAGGGCCTCCGACTTCGTGATCTCCTCGTCGATGAGGGCCTTGAACTTGTCGATCGGCTGCGCGCCGACGAGGCGGCGGCCATTGATGAAGAAGTGCGGCGTGCCGCTCGCCTGCACGTCGTCGGCGAGGTCCAGGTCCTGCTCGATGCGGGCCTTGTGCTTCTTCTTCGCGATCGCGTCGCTCGCCTTCTTCACGTCGAGCCCGAGGTTCTTCGCGATGGCCTCGAGGTCCTCGGGCGCGAGCTTGCCGTTTGCCGCGAAGAGCAGGTCGTGCGCCTGCCAGAACGACGCTTCGCCTTTTTGCGCGCGTGCCTCGAGCGCAAGCTCGGCCGCGGGCTCGGCGTCCTTGTGGAAGGGCAGGGGGTTATTCTTGTACACGATTCGGAGTTTGTCGCCGTAATCGCGGGCGAGCTGCTCGATCGTCGGCGTCACCCTGACGCAGAACGGGCACTGGAAATCCGTGAACATCACGAGCGTCACGAGCGCCGTGTTCTTGCCCCGCACCGGCGAGCCGTCGACGGGCACGCGCCAGACCGTCTTCGTGTCCTCGGCCTGGCTCGGGCTCGCGCCGGGCCGGTCCTCGGGCTTCTGGTAATTCTGCGCCGAGAGCACCGCATAGACCTTCTCGGGCGCGGTGCCGCTCGCCGTCGCTTTGCGTGCGGCCGCGATCTGCTCGTCGATGACGGCGCGGAACTTGTCGACCGGCTGCGCGCCGGAGAGGTGCACGCCGTTGATGAAAAAGGCGGGCGTGCCCGTCACGCCGAGCTTCTTGCCGAGCTCGATGTCCTCGTCGAGCTTCTTGCCGATCTCGCCGCTCGCGAGCGTGGCATCGACGAACTTGCGCGTGATGCCCCGCGGCAGCGAGCCGTCGATGACCTGCGGGTCGAGCCGGCCGGCGAAGAGCGCGTCGTGATAGGCCCAGAACCAGGGCGAGCCCTTCAGCTTGAACACGGCCATCGCCGTCTCGGCGGCCGGGCGCGCATTCTTGTGGAACACGAGCGGGAAGTTTTTCCAGACGATCCGGAGCTGGTCCTTGCCGTAGATTCTTCCGAGCTCCGCGAGCGTGCCCGCGGCGCGCGCGCAGAACGGACACTCGAGGTCGGAGAACGCGACGATCGTGACGGGCGCTTTCGGGCTGCCCCAGCTCGGATCCGCGGCCGTGACGGGCACCGGGCTCTTCGCGCCTTCGCCCGTGTCGGCCTCGGTTCCGCCGGTCCACGTGCCGACTTCGGCGGGGGCCACGGTGCGCACGGGGAATCCGTTTCCGGTGTTGTCGTCCTCGGCGCCGCCGACGAGGGCCCTTTCTCCGTCACCTTCGGCTGCGCCGGCGGCACGTGGCGCGCCTGCGCCTTTGTCCCCGCCGCGGCCGGCGGTTTCGGCGCCCTTTCCAGCGGCGGCGCCGTTCGCGCCCTGATCAGCGGGCCCCTGGGACCCGTCTCCGGGCGAGGCGGCCTGCGGCGTCGGCGCCGGGCCGCAGGCGACTGCGGCCGAGAGGGCCGTCACGAACCCGATTCGGAAGAGCTTCACGAGCATGGCCGGCACCCTACAAGAAACGTCGCCACGACGCACGCGGCTTGCGCGCGGATCCACGTGGCTTCAACATCCCCACGAGGTTCCGTCAATGGCGCCGCGCAGCCGAAGCAAAGACACGGATCCGAGTGGCACGGGGGATGCATCAAATTGTCGCATTGCCTGGACACGGAAACGGGTTCATGGCTTTCGGACGGAGGTGAGACGTGGCTTCTGAACTTGGTACTTCGTTGGGAAGGTGGCTCATCGTGGCGCTCGGCGCGGCGCTCGTCGCAGGGTGCGGCGGAGGCGGCGACGGATCGGGCGGCAACGGCGGAGCGGGCGGCAGCGGCGGATCGGGCGGCGGTGGATCGGGCGGCGGCGGGCCGAACCTCCTCGACGTGGAGGTCGCGTTCGAGGGGCGCGTCGGAGACGAGGCATTCGATTGCGGAAAGACCTACACCGCGGGAAGTGCGTCCACCGAGGTGCGGATCTCCGACTTTCGGCTCTACGTGCACGACGTGCGCCTTTTGCGCAAGGACGGCAGCGACGTCCCGGTCGAGCTCACGCAGGACGGGCTGTGGCAACACGAGAACCTGGCGCTCCTCGATTTCGAGAACAAGGCCGGCGCCTGCGCGAACGGCACCAGCGAGACGAACACCACGATCAAGGGCAGGGTGCAGGCCGGGAGTTACCAAGGCATCACGTTCAAGGTCGGCGTGCCTTTCGAGCTGAACCACGGCGACGCGGCGGCGGCGCCTTCGCCGCTCAACCTGAGCGCGCTGTTCTGGAACTGGAACGGCGGGTACAAGTTCCTCCGTGTGGATGCGGCGCCGACGGCGGGCGGCGGGGCGTTCAACGTGCACATTGGCAGCACGGGCTGTACGGAGGACGCGTCGGGCGCGGTCACGGCTTGCGAGCGGCCGAACCGCCCGGAGGTGCGCCTGACGGACTTTGATCCGCTGATGAGCAAGATCGTCGTCGATTACGCGGCGCTCGTCGCGGAGAATGACGTCTCGCAGAACGTGGACGGCGCGCCGGGCTGCATGGCGGGCTTCGACGACACCGAATGCCAAGCCGTCATGGGCCGGCTTGGCATTCACGTGGATGACGGGTCGGTTCATCCGGACGAACAGAAGCTCTTCGTGGCGGAGTGAACCCATGAAATACCTTCCCCTCCTCCCCTTGGCCGCGCGGGGGTCTTTCGCCGCGCTTTTGCTTCTTGGCGCCTTCGCAGGCTGCGGTGGGGAGGGGGAGGGGCCGCCCGCGCCCGTGCCCCCGGCCCCCGCGACCTGGGATTTTGGCCTGCCCGCGGGGTATCCGAAGCCGAAGGTCCCCGCGGACAACCCGATGTCGGTCGACAAGGTCGAGCTCGGCCGGCGCCTGTTCTACGACAAGCGGTTGTCCGGGAACGAGACGCAGAGCTGCGCGTCGTGCCACGACCAGAAGCTCGCGTTCACGGATGGGCGCGCGGGCGGGCTCGGATCGACGGGCGAGGTGCACCCGCGGAGCTCGATGTCGATCGTGAACGTGGGCTATCTGTCGACGCTCACCTGGGCAAACCCGTTGATCACGGAGCTGGAGGAGCAGGCGCTCCTGCCGCTCTTTGGCGAGACGCCGGTCGAGCTCGGGCTCGCGGGCAAGGAAGACGTGCTCCTCGAACGATTGCGCAAGGAGCCGGTGTACGAGGCGCTCTTTCCGAAGGCGTTTCCAGACGAGGCGGACCCCGTGCGGCTGGAGAACGTGGTCCGGGCGATCGGCGCGTTCGAGCGCAGCGTGATCTCCTACCAATCGGCCTGGGATCGGTACAACTACGCCGGCGATTCGAAGGCGCTGTCGGAGGCCCAGAAGCGCGGCAAGGACCTGTTCTTCTCGGAGAAGCTCGAGTGCTTCCATTGCCACGGCGGCTTCAATTTCTCGGACTCCGTGGTGCACGACGGCAGCACGTTCACCGAGACGATGTTCCACAACACGGGCCTCTACAACCTCGGCGGCACGGGCGCGTATCCGGAGGGCAATCGAGGCGTCTACGAGGTGACCCAGGTCTCCACGGACATGGGCCGGTTCCGCGCGCCGACGCTCCGCAACATCACGCTCACGGCGCCCTACATGCACGACGGGAGCATTGCAACGCTCAGCGAGGTGCTCGATCATTACGCGGCCGGCGGGCGCACGATCGCGGATGGCCCGTACGCGGGCGTGGGGAGCACGAACCCGTACAAGAGCGAACTCATCAATGGATTTGTGTTGACCGAGGAGGAGAAGGCTGACGTGCTTGCTTTCCTCGCGGCGCTGACGGACGATGCGCTGCTCACCGATCCGCGCTTCGCGGACCCTTGGAAGCAGGACAGCGCGGGAGGAATGCCGTGAAGAGAATCGGACGAATCGTGGGAATCGTATCGCTCGCCGGCGCGGTGTTCGTCGGGACGAGCGTGGGCGCGTGCGGAGGCGAGACGGAGAACCCGCCCGCGACGAACGAGCCGGACCTGACCGGCGTGATCTACACGGGCGCGGCGACGGACGAGGCGCTCGAAGCGCTGCTCTTGGCCGCGCCGAAGACCGACGCGGCGCAAGGCGTGGTGGTGGACACGCCGGCCGCGGGCGCGACGCTGCCGAAGGACGTGCCGCCGACGATCGAATGGCACGTGGGCGGGTCCTCCGCGGCGCGCGAGCCTTCGGCGGGAGAAAGGTTTGTCGGGGCCGCGAAGGCGATCGCCTCGTTTTTCGGTCCGCGCGAGGCCTGGGCGCACGGGGCGCCGGTGAACGGCCGCGCGTATCTGCTCGTGTTCTCGACGCCGAAGAGCCCCGAGCTCGTGCGTGTCTTCACGACGGAGCTTTCGTACACGTTCGACGCGGCCTCGTGGACGAAACTCGCGCTCACGGGGGAGCCGGTGACGCTCGTCGTGACGAACGCGATCTTCGAGGACAACCGCGTGGCGCAGGACGGAGGGCCGTTCACGGGGGAGGCGGTGACGTTTTCGATCGGGCCGTGAGCCGCCGCCTCACCGCCGCTGCCCCGCCGGCCGCGGGGAAAACACCCCCCGCGGTCGCGTCTTCATCCCCGTCACCGGGAAGAAATCGTTCCCCCCGAAGAGCGGCGGGTCCTTTTCGTTGCGTTGGTAAAACAGGTTGATCTCTTTCTTGTAGAAATCGGTATCCGGGATGACCGCGCCGAAGCGCTGCGTCTTCAGCGCCTCGCGGAGCTCGTCCCGGAGCGCGATGCCCGGCGGGCCGCCGCCAATGCCCAGGATGTCCTGCATCGCCATCTCGTGCGCGAACGGGCGCTTGCCCGCGAGCGTCGGGAGGTGGCCGTGCGCCGGGAGCCATACCTCGCCGGGCAATGCGGCGAGCTTCTTCACGAAGGCGTGGCCCGCCTGCTCGTCGCTGCGCGAGGGCACGAGGCGGCGAGGATCGTAGATGACGCAGGCGAGCTGGAGGGCCGCGACGCCGAACGCCGCGGCGCGCAGGCGGGCCCGCAGGGCTTCCGGCGCCTGGCCGATGCTCTCGAGGGCCGTGGCGATGCCGAGGCCAAAGAGAATGGCGAGCACGGAGAACGCGGGCATGAGCACGTTCGGCCAGCCGCCCGCATGCAGGCGCCCGCCCCACGAGGTCCCGAGCGCGCCGGCCGCGGCGAAAAACCAGAAGAGACGCGCCTTTCGCGCGCCCTCGCCCGAGGCCGCGAACCAGTAGAGCGCCGCGGCGAACGAGACGGCGAGCGGCGCGAAGAGGTCGTCGACCCAGTAATCGACCCACATTGCCGGCACGTTCGGGTGCTGCGAGGGCAAAAAGAAGACGTAATAACGGAACCAGCCGCCGTGCAGGCGATCGAGCGCGAGGACCGAGAGGCCGATCGTGCCGAAGAGCGCCACGCCAAACCCGAGCCCGCGCTTCCACCCGTCCGCGAAGAGCGCATACGCCGCAAGAGGCGCCGCGGCCACGAGCATCGATTGTTTCGTGAGGAACGAGAGCAGGAACAAGGCGACGGCGAGGAGCCGGAAGCCGAGGCCCTCGCGGAAGCGGAGGACGTAGAGGCCGAGGAGCAAAAAGAGGAGCGCGAGCGAGTCGACCCGCGCGATATCCATGAACGCGACGCTCTCGCGGTACGTGCCCGCGAAGAGGCCCGCCGCGAGCACGGCCGCGAGGCGGTTTTTCGTCTCGCGATGCACGAAGAGCGCGATGAACGCGAGGCAGCCGAGCGACGAGAGAACCGAGACGAGGCGCAGGGAGAAAAAACCGAGGCCGAAGAGCTTGCTCACGGCCGCGGAGACGTAGAAGTAGAGCGGCGTGTAGATGAAGGGGACGAAATCGATCGTGGGGCGATCGTAGAGGCGTTTGCCCGAGAGGATGTGGCGGACGTGGTCGACGGCGCCGCCTTCCATCCATTCGATCTCGAATGGATACCGGAGGTGCAGGACCGCGAGCACGAGATAGATGCCGACGTACGCGACGGCGCCGAGGCCGACGAGCCAGGGCAGGCCGCGGCCGAGGAAGGCGGGGAGGCGCCGCCAAAGGGGGAGGAGCCGAGCAAGCATCGAGGGGCGCTACCCTAGCGCAGCGCGCCCAAAGATTCGAGCACGGCCTCGAGCGAGGAGCGACCAAGCTCGGCGGCGCGGTCAGGGCCGAAGCCGCTCGGGCCCTCCTTGAACGGCATCTCGATCGTCATCGACAAGCAATCGAAGCGCTCGCCGACCCAGTTGTTTCCGATGCGCAGATCACCCTTGCCCGGGTCGTCCGCTCCATAATCGAGCTCCGAGGAAAAACCTCCGTCGCGCCGCGCGAGGCTCCGCGTGAAGCGCCGTTCCAGCTCGTAGAGGCGCTCGGAGTAGCCGGGGTTTCCCGCGCAGCCGATGGCGAACGCGGCGTCGGCGTGCTCGTCGCCGTGCACGTCGAGGAAGAGGTCCACGCCCGCCTGCTCCATGGCGCTGCGTACGGAGGCGACCTCGGGGCTCAGCTCGCGGCTCGGCGCCTGCCATTCACGATTGAGGTCCCGCCCGGCCGCGTTCGTGCGGAAATTGCCGCGCGTGCTGCCGTCCGGGTTCACGATCGGCACGACGTACACCACGGCCTCGTGGAGGAGCGTGTCCGTGACCAGGTCGTCCTCGGCGAGGAGCCGGACGAGCGCGCCCTCGACGAACCACGAGCCCATCGTCTCGCCAGGATGTTGCCGCCCCGTGATCCAGAGGCGGCGCTTGCCCGGGTGCTCCTCGCCGAGGACGATGAGGTGGATCGGGCGTCCCTCGACGCTCGCGCCGATCGGGAGCACGCGCGCCCGCGGCGAGCGATCGACGACCGAGAGGAGCGCAGCGAGGCGATCGAGGGGATACGCTGCAAAATACGAATAATGGACCGTGTCGTGCTCGGGCCGGTGCTGGAGGACGAGGCGGCGTCCATCGAAATGGGTGGGGACGCGGAACCATCGTTCGAGGTCATACGATGCGAGCGCGCGGTAGCCGTGGAAGGCGTCGGGGTGCATCGCCTCGCCCGCGTCGTGGATCGTGAGCTCGACGTGGCGGCCGCGCGCGCCTCGAACCCGGAAATGGAACCATTGCCGGATGCCGGCGGCGCTGTCGGCGCGCAAGGAGAGTTCGGCCTCGGCCCCGTGGTGGCCCGTGACGACAATGCTTCCGCCGCAGAGGTCCGCGTCGACGTGCATGAAATGCATCATGCCACGAAGAGCGGGCGAGCGGGGAGCGATCGTGGGCCCGCGCGCGGGTGTGTCCCGCACATGGCGAAGGCCCCGGCGTGCGGGGCCGTTTCGCCTATACTCCGCCGCGGAGAGGTCGAATGGGGAAGAGCAGGACGGGCATCGACAGCAGCGCAGGCTCCCTGCCGGAAACGACGACATGGGCGCGCGCCGTCGTCCTCGGGACGGGGATCCTCGGCGTGAGCCTGACGGAGCGCGCGCTCTCTGCGAAGGCCCTGGAAGAGTTCGCGCGCAAGGTGCTGGAGGTCGTCCGCGCCATCACGCCCGCGACGCGCAAGCTCGTCGAGGTGCTCGAAGCACGCATGAGCGAGCTCGGCATCGATCACGACTGCGACAGGCTGCGCACGGCCCGGAGCGCGCGCCTTCTCTGCGAGGCGCTCGCCAGCAGGTCGCTGCGCGAAGCCCGCGAGATCGTCGAGGCGCTCGCCTCCGCGCGCCTCGAGACGAGCTCGTCGGCCGTGCAGGCGAGCCTCGGCGCTGCGGACGATTCGCTGGAGACGCTCGACGATCCGCTGGTGCTCGGCGTGCTCAAGCAGCTCGCGGGGCGCGAGAAGAATGATCTTTCGGCGTCCAAGTATCTGCGCGAGGCGCGCGCAATCCTGCGGCAGGACGAGATGCGGCGGTCGCTGTCGGTGGAGCTGCGCATGGTGGCGGGCGCGGCGCAGGCGTATCTCCTGAGCGGCATGCCGAGCGCTGATGGAGCGCCGCTGCACGGCCTTCCCGAGGATGGCGTGTTGCCCAAGAGCGCGGTGCTCGCGAGCGTCGTGGCGCCTGCCGCGGTGCGGATCGAGGCGTCGCGCGGGACGCCGCCGCCGAGCGCGACGCGGTCCCGCGCAGAGAGCACGAAGCGCAAGTCGCTCACGCAGACGCTGGCGTCGGAGGGCGTCTTGCCGTTCACGCGGGTGAGCGTGGAGCGGCGTGGATCGATGCCCGACCGAAAGTCCGCGCGCGCGCTCCTGGCCGAGGCGGTGCGCGAGGTGGAGCAGAAGCTCGAAGCCTCGAAGGGGCCGGCGTTGCTCTCGCTCGTGATCACGCTCGACATCAGCGACAAGGGCGCGTGATGGATCAGGCGTCGAGCGCGACGTAAAGGACGGGCTCGTCGCGCAGCCACGTGCGCTGGCGGCGCGCGAAGACGCGTGTCGCGCGGACGATCGTGTCTTCGAGTTCCTCCCGCGGGAGCTCGCCTTCGAGGTGCGCGCGCACCTGCTTGTATCCGACCGATCCCATCGGTCGCGCCGTGGCGTGGCCCGCGCCGAGCAGCGCGCGCACTTCGTCGATCCAGCCCGCGTCGAGCCAACGCCGGACGCGCGCGCGCATGCGATCGTCGAGCGTCTCGCGGGGCCAGGCGACGCCGACGAGGCGCGTGTCGTGGCGCTTCTCGCGGAAGCCGTGCTCGGCGAACCACTGGCTCTGCGGTTTGCCCGAGAGCTCGTGAATTTCGAGCGCGCGGCTCACGCGGACGAGGTCGTTTGGCGCGAGGCGCGCGGCGCTCTCGGGGTCGACGGCGGCGAGCATGGCGTGCAGGGCCGCGCGCCCTTCGGCCTCGGCGATCGCTGCGTGCCGCGCGCGGATCGCGGGGTCGGCGGGCGGCGCGGGGGCGAGGCCGTAGACGAGCGATTTGATCCAGAGGTACGTGCCGCCGCAGACGATGGGCACGCGGCCGCGGCGTTTGACGTCCTCGATCGCGCGCTCGCCGAGCCCGGCGAAGGTCTGCGCGTCGAGGGGCACGAGCGGGTCGGCGATGTCGACGAGGTGGTGCGGGGCCCGCGCGCGCTCCTCGGCCGTGGGTTTGCCCGAACCGACGTCGTAGCCGCGGTAGATCTGCACGCTGTCGGCGTTTATGATCTCGCCGCCGAACGTCTCGGCGAGGCGGAGCGCGAGCTCGGTTTTTCCGCTCGCGGTGGGGCCGACGACGACGAGGAGCTCGCCCTCGCGCGGCGGCTCGATCGTGCGCCACGAGGGGGCCGTTCGAGGGGGCTCGTTCGGCTCGTCGTTTTCGTCCGGGGGACGGGCATCCACGGTTTCGTGATCGTTCGGGCGCATCGTTCGGGCCCGCGAGGGGTCTTCCGCGCGGGGGACTTCCTGTAGCATCTCCGGATGTCCTCGAAGCCGCGCTTCCTGCTTTCGTTTGCCTTCGTCACGTGCCTCGCCGCGCCGGGGGTGGCCTCGGCACAAGAGCCTCCGCCCGCCCGGCCGATGATGCGGGTGAACCTGCCGATCGATCTCACCGTGATCGGCGTGGGCGGCGCGGCGTGGATCACGACGGAGGTGCTGAAATCGAAGATCGCGCCGGCGACGTGCCGATGGTGCAGCCCGCCGGGGTTCGACGATTCGATCGCGCGCACGCTGCGCTGGAACAACACGAAGACGGCGGCCCGGATCAGCGATGTCGGGTTGTATGGGCTCGCGCCGCTCGCCGCGTTCGGGTTCGACGCGGCCGTCGTGTACGCGAACGGCGGCACGCTCGCGGAGTGGGGGACGGACGTGATCGTCCTTTTGCAGTCGATGGTCGTGGCTGCAGACCTCACGCAAATCGTGAAGTTTTCCGTGGCGCGGGAGCGGCCGCTGCTCGAATACAACTCCGTATCGCCCGAGGATCGGGACAACCGCGACAACAACCTTTCCTTCTTCTCCGGGCACACGTCGTTCACGTTCTCGGCGGCGGTCTCGGCCGGGACGCTGGCCACGCTGAAGGGATATCGCGCGGCGCCCTGGATCTGGGCGACGGGGCTCACGATTGCCACGGCCACGGGGTATCTGCGCATGGCCGCGGACAAACATTATTTTTCGGACGTGATGGTCGGCGCGATCGTCGGATCGGCCGTCGGGTTCGTGGTGCCGTGGCTGCACCGGCCGAGCGCGAACCCGAGCAAAGACGCAGGGGCGCGGCTCTCGGGGATGATGGCGAGCCCGCTGCCCGGCGGCGGGCCGTTCGTGGGCTTCAGCGGGATCTTGGATTAGTTCGCGGCGCGCCTCGCGCGGACGCGGAGGAGGACAGGTCTTTCGGGGCGGAGGACCGCGGTGTAATCGGGGCCGATCGGCGCGTCGCTCACGGGCTCGAAATCGAAGCGCTGGGCGATCTGCGCGAGCAGGAGCTCGGCTTCGAGCGTGGCGAAGGTCGCGCCGATGCAGACCCGCGGGCCGGCGCCGAAGGGCATGTAGGCGCCGCGCGGTCGCTTCGCCTCGTTCTCCGCCGAGAAGCGCGTCGGATCGAAGCGCTCCGGGTCGGGGAAGATCGACGCGCGCCGGTGGAGCGCGTGAATCGGGACGATGATCGACGTCATCTTGGGCAAGTGGTATCCGCCGACCTCCACGTCCTCGATGGCGACACGGTCGATCGCGAAGGCCGGCGGATAAAACCGCAGCGCTTCGCGGAAGACGCCGCGCGTGTATTCGAGCCGGGAAGCCTCCTCGGCGGTCGGGGTTTTTCCGGACAGGCCAGAGACCTCCTGCTTCCAGCGGCGGTACACCTCGGGGTGGCGCGCGAGAAAATAGAGGCACCAGGTCGTGGACGTCGCCGTCGTCTCGTGGCCGGCGATGAACAACGTCATGGCCTCGTCCCGCACCTGGCGGTCGGTCATGAACGAGCCGTCGTCCTCGTCGCGCGCCGCGAGCAGCCGCGAGAGCAGGTCGGGCCGGTCGCCGCCTTTTTGCCGGCGATCGGTGATCATGCGCTGAATGCGGTCGTCGACCGTCCGGATCGCGGCGAAGAGCTTGCGCCGCTCGGCCGTGGGCAGGGGGACGGGCCGGTGCAGGGCCTCGATCGTCGCTTCACGTGCGCGTTCGAGCGGCGCGGGGAGGTGTTGCGGCTGGAGAAGGAGCTGGGCCAAGGTCGCGCGGACGAAGAGCGAGACGCTGGCGGTCTGCTCGCCGAGGTAGTTGAACATCGCGCGGATCGCGGCGCTGATCTCGTCGGACTCGTCGAGCGTGTCGGCGTCGAAGAGGATCTTCGCGGCGATGCCCATCGTGATCCGCGTCATCTCGCGCCCGGCGTCGAGGATCTGGCCGTCCTGCCAGTCGTCGAGGCAGCGCGTGATGACGTCGTTCATCATCGGCGCATACCCTTCGATGGCGCGCGGGTGGAAGAGCGGCGCCATGAGCTTGCGTTGCTTGCGCCACGGCTCGCCTTCGCTCGTGAAGAGGCCACGGCCGGCGAAGGGGTAGAACATCATCTTCGTGGGGAGGCTTTTTTCGAAGCTCTTTTGCTTCTCCACGAGCGCCTCGTGTGCGAGCTCGTGCGCGCAGAGGACGATGAGCGGGAAGTTGAAGAATCGAATCTGCCCGAGGTCGCCGAGCTCGCGCGCGAGGCGCAGGAAGATCGCCGCTTGTGTGGTCCGGAACTCCGTCGCGTGCCCGGAAAACGTTCGTCCCGACAGGATGGGGATGTCTGCGACGGTCTTCATGGTCCCTCCTGCGGCGGTAGGAGCGCCTGCGAGGCGCGTCAAGGGGAGCTGCGGGCGTGCCGGACGTCGACGACGATCCGCGGGGGCTCACGGAGCTCCTGCACGCGATACCGATTCTTCGAGCCGACACCGAGCACCCAGGTGAGCTGTCCCTCGAAATCACAGGTCGCTGCGAGCTCGAGCAGCACGGGCAGCTTCGGCTTTCGCTCGACGGGGCCGAGCGTCGGGAGGCCCGCGTCGGTGTGGGCCCGTGCAGGCGTCATCCGGACCCGGAGCCATCCCTCACCTGCCACCGTCACGGTGTCGCCCGTGCCGCAAAGGCGCACGGGTTTGTCGATGTACTCGACCCGGTAGCCGGGCAATGCCTGGCCCGAAAATTCGAAGACGACACGATCGAATCCCGCGTGACGGCCGGCCCGGACCGACCGCACCTCGACCGTATGCACCTCGGGGATCTTTTTCTCGATCGGCGCGGTCGTCCCCTCGAACGCCTCGGGCGCCGTGTCCCCGGGCTCCTTCGTCCCCTGCGCGGGCTCCGCGGGTTTCGCCGAGGAAGGCGGCTCGGCGGCCTTCGCGGGCGGCTCCGCGGGGGGCTGCGCGGCCGTGGTCGGCGTCGTCGGCGCCACCGCGCTGGCGGCGGGGGTTTTCGTGCTGTCGGGCGCGGTGCTGTCGGGCGCGGCGTCACGACAGGCGAGGAGCCACGGGCTGGCGAGCAGGAACAGGAAGAGCGTACGCATGGGGGTTGTTGCGTCTCCGTTTGGCGCAAGGGGCCTGGCCGCAAGGGCCTCGGCGCGCGCGGCGCGGACGACGTCGGCGGCCCGATTACAATGGGTGCGTCCGTACGTCAACGCCCGCCGCGGGGCTTGACACGGTCGCGGCGGCGGGCTCATCCTGTGCGGGTGGGCATTGCGCCCACAATCAGCGTTTTTCCTTCGGGTTGCATGACGTTATCGGATACGGGCTGGGAGGGGTTCGGGGAGCACGTCTATCGCTTCGAGGCGCCGGATGTCGTGCACATCCGGAACGTCGGCGACGTCGCCCTGGAGGACATGCAGCGGATGTTCGAGCTGATCCGGGCGGCCCGAGCGCAGGTGGGGGGGCTGGTCTTCTGGCTTTCGGACATCACGCAGATGGGGCACGTGCGCGCCGAGGCGCGCAAGCTCGCGATCGAATCCGACACCAACAAGAACCTGCGGGGCACGGCGATCTACGGCGGCAACTTCAAGCAACGCGCGATCGCGAACCTCGCGATCAAGGCCGCGCGCGTGCTCAGGCCCTCGCGCGTCCTGACCCCGTTCAAATTCGTCGCGACCGAGGCGGAAGCGCGGGCCTACATCGAGGCGATCCGATGCGGTACGCAGGGCGTGGCGTCGCGCGGCTCCCGTCCGCCGCCCGTGCACTGACGGCGCGCAGGGAGGCGTTTCCGGGGACACGACGCGGAGGCGGGCGCGGGGGCGCCGGCCGGCCGGCGAGCGCCCCCGATGGTTCGTGTTGTGGTTTCAAATCCCCCTGGGACGTGAATCAGTAGCGGCGTCCGGGGCGGCCCCGATCTTCGAGCAGGCGCACCGGATCGGGCGCGTCCGAGGGCGACACGCTCGACGTCTGCATGCTGCCCGAAGCGGAATGCCCCTTCGATTCCACGATCCACGAGGCGACGCCGAGCAGCACGGCGCTGAGAAGGATAAAAGCAGCAACGGCTGCCACGATCATGGGCATGCGGATACGAACGCCGTCGAAATGATGCATCGCGAGCGTCACGAGGACCTCCTGATGTGAGGGCGGATCGATACAAGTTGCCGGGGGCGCTCTCCGCGCCTTCACCGGCCCCCCTCGATGAACCGCCGTTGGGTCACGCCGCTCGTCGCCGAGCCGCGTGTTGTTCTTCGTTGGAACGGCGCACAGATTACCGCATGCGCGTGCGATTTCCAGGGAAATGACGGCCAAGATCGGACAGGGAATGTCCGAGTGTGGGGATGTGGGCTACTGGATCCGGGGAGGGCGCGCGTCGAGGAGGAGATCCGGCAGGAGGAACACGAACATCGCGGTCCGGCGCGTGGCCAGGGTCATTCCTTCGACGTGGAAGTCCCTCTCGGTGCCGACGATGTGCCCCGCGGTGTCGAAATGCATCCTTTGCGGCGGGCGGTCCGGCGATCGCATCGTCGCGACGCCGGCCTCGTCGAGGACGAGCGTGCCCACAGCGATCGGGACCGTGCCGTCGGCGTTCATGGTGATGGCGAGGGTGCCGCCGAGGTCGACGAACGTCCCATCGGAATGCAGGGTTCCGAGCACCTCGCCGCGCTGCACGAGCAAGCCGTTCCGGTAGAGCACGAGGTACGGCTCGTTCGAACGGAGCACGCGCAGATCCGCAAGCACGAGGAGGTCTTCCGGAGGGGTGCTGCGGGCGGGCGGCGGGTCATGCGCGGCGTGCGTCGCCGACGGCGTCGAGGGCGGAGGCGCGGAGGAGCAGCCGCCCACGAGCGCGAGCGCCACGAGGAGGCGCCAGCTTGGCTTCACAGACAGCTCACGTTTTCGATGTAATGGACGTGGTAGCAGCATTCGTCGCCCTGGGGCGGCAAGTCGCAGACGACCTGGCGGAACGCGGGTTTGTTGCAGCAGGCCGTGGGGCTCGTCTCGGCGCAGACGCCCGCTGCTTTGGCGAGCGTGGGGAGGAGGCTCGACCCCGCAGGGGGGCAGAAATCCCCGCCGCCCATGGAGACGCACACGGCGAGGATCTTGCCGACCGTGGGCTCCTCGCCGCACTGCAGGCCGCCGGTGCCGCCAGTGCCGCCGGTACCACCAGCGCCGCCGGTACCGCCAGCGCCGCCGTCGCCGGTCGCGTTTTCGGCATCGACGACGACCTTGGCGCCGCACGCCGCGCCGAACAGGGTGAGGGCCGCGAGCACGGCGGCGCGAGCGAGGGGAAGGGCGGCGAGGAAGTGGAATCGTCGTTCGAGCATGGTGAGGTCTCCCGGCTGTGCGTCGCGGATAAGAGAGGCGTTACTGTACCCACCGTCCTGACAAGTCCAGCACTCCGTGTAGGATGGCTCTCGCGGTTTTGTCTTGGCTGCGCGGCCTGTGGAGGATCGGGGGATGTTTCGGGTGAACGAGGTGATCGACGGGCAGTACCGGATCCTGCGCCGGATTGGCGAAGGCGGGCATGGGACCGTCTACGAGGCCGAGGATCTCGACATCGGCGCGCCCGTGGCCGTCAAGTTCCTGCGCCCCGAGGTCGCGGACGCGCCCGAGTTCGCCACGCGCATGCGCAGGGAAGCGCGCGCGATGGGCGCCCTGTCGGGGACGAGCGCGGTGCAGATCTTCGCGCTGAACCGCACGAAGTCGGGGCAGATGTACATCGTGATGGAGTTGCTCCGCGGCAAGGATTTCGAGGGCTTCCTCGCCGACCACGAGCGTGAGGTGGGGAGGCTCTCGCGATCGAAGCTCTTCGAGCTGATCTCGCCGATCGTGGACACGCTCGACGTCGCGCACCAGCGGGGGATCGTGCATCGCGACATCAAGCCGGCGAACATCTTCGTGCTGGAATCGACGGCGCGAGGGTCGGTGCGGCTGCTCGATTTTGGTCTGGTCAAGGTGCTCTCGGTGTTGACGCCGCTCACGCAGGAAGGGCTCGTCGTGGGCTCGCCGTCGTACATCGCGCCCGAAGGCTGGCAGGGCAGGCCCGATCGGGTCACGCCGGCGGCCGATGTATACGCGATTGGTGCCGTGATCTTCCGTGCGCTCGCGGGCCAGGTGCCGTTTCCCGCGGATACGCTCATCGACGTGGTGAAACTGAGCACGCGCGGCAAACGGCCGAGCTTGCACGTGCTGCGGCCGGATTTGCCGGCGGGGATCGATACGTGGGTGGAGCGCGCGCTCGCGATCGAGCCGGAGCAGCGATTTCCGACGGTGAAGGCCTTGTGGCTATCGCTCGTTGGAATGCTCGGGCCCGGAGGGGCGCGCTGACGAACGATGCGTTACGGTGAGCCGGGCAGCGTCACTTCGAGGAGCTCGTTCGGTCCGGAGACCTTTTCGCCATATTGATTGTCCACGATGAGCAGCGCGTGGGTCTCGTCCTTCCAAACGATCCCCTCGAAATTGCGTTTGCCATCGTTCGAATACGGCGCGAGGTCCACGAGGACGCGGGGCTCGATCGGGGCCGCGGTCCCCGGGCCTTTCGCAGGGAGCGTGAACGCGAGGATGCGCGAAACCGCGAAATGCCGCTCGATCGCCAGGACCTCGATTCGATCGTCCCCCCGGGCACGGCAATCAAGGCCGGAGATTTTTCCTTTTTCGTCCTTCGTGCTCGTGAGCGACAGGCGAAAGGCCGCCCGGTCCCCCGTCGCCGGGTCGATCCGTTCGATCGGCGCATGACGCGCCTTGCCCTCGCCGTTCATCACGTCCTCGATCGCCGCGACGATCTGCCCCGACGCGGCGCACAGGCCTTCGAGGCCATGCCCCTCGTCGCACGACGCGCCCCACGCCGAGAGCGGGACGTCGAGCGTACGCGTCACGCGCGCCGCGTCGCCCTCGCGCGTGGCGAGCAGGATGCGGTCGGCGCCCGTCTTCGAGCAGCCGCCCTCGGTGCCGATCGCGAACGATTCCCCCGAGAGCCACGCGAGCGACTCGAAATCGAGGCCCTCGGGCACGCCGCTCACCGCGGTCTTGCGGACCACGGCCCCGTCCGGCGAGAGCTCGAGCAAGAGCGGTTGTCTCTCCGTCATCGTGAAGAGCGCGCCGGACGGGCCAACCGCGAGCGACGAGAGGCCCACCACGTCGGTCCCGGTCACCAGGATCTGCCGCGGCGTCCCGCCGTCTCCGGCCGGGACGGGCGAGGAGCGCGACGGCTGGCACGCGAGCGGGAGCAAGAGAGCCGCGAAAAGGGGGCACGAAAAACGAGGGCGCACACGGCGATGATATCCGAACGAGCGCGCGGTCGATGCGCGTCCCCCATCCTCGGCTACGATGGCCCGGCCCGATGACCCTCGACCTCGGTGTGCTCATCTCCGGCCGCGGAAGCAACCTCCAGGCGATCCTCGACGCGATCGCCGCGGGGAAGCTCGACGCGCGCGTCCGCCTGGTGATCTCGAACCGCGCCGGCGCGCCAGGCCTCGATCGCGCACGGGAAGCCGGCGTGCCGACGGCCGTGATCAGCCACAAGGATCACCCGGACCGGGCGTCGTTCGACGCCGCGCTCGTGAACGCGCTCGGGCAAGCCGGCGCGTCGTGGGTGGTGCTCGCGGGCTTCATGCGGATCGTGACGAGCGTGCTGCTCGACGCGTTCCCGGCTCGCGTGCTCAACATCCACCCGTCGCTCCTGCCCGCGTTCCCGGGCGTCTCCGCGCAGGCGCAGGCGCTCGCGCACGGCGTGCGGATCACGGGTTGCACGGTGCACCTCGTCGACGCCGGGACGGACACGGGGCCGATCCTCGCGCAAGCCGCGGTGCCGGTGCTGCCGGACGACACGGAGGAGCGTTTGTCCGAGCGGATTCTCGCCCGCGAGCACGCGCTGCTCGTGCACGTGCTCGCCGCGATCGCCGCGGGACACCTCACGGTGCATCCGCCGACCACGGTCGCGGCGAGGGCGCGCGTCGAGCTCGTGGGTGTCCCCGGCGCGCTCGGGGTCGAGACGACGAACGATTGAGGGAGAGCGCGTCGTGACCTCCAAGCATTTCGACGTCGTCGTCCTCGGCCGATCGCTCGGCGCCCTGGTGACGGCCGCGTTGCTCGCGCGGCGCGACTTCACGGTGCTCGTGCTCGGCCAGGGTGGGAGGCCCGCAAGTTACAAGCTCGGCGAGCGCACGCTGCGCAGGCGCGCGTTCACCATGCTCGCGGCGAGCTCGCCCGCGTGGACGCGTGTGCTCGTGGAGCTCGCGCAGTCGCAGACGTGGAAGCGACGCGTGGTGTCGGCGAGCCCCATGATGCAGGTGCTCGCGCCGCGGCGCAGGCTCGACATCCCGCCCGATCTCGTGCTCTTCGGCCGCGAGATCGATCGCGAGATGCCCGAGGTGCGCCGCGTCGTGGACGATCTCTACGCCGAGCTCGCCCGCGTGAACGGCGCCGCCGACGAGGCCTTCGAGAGGGACGCGGTCTGGCCGCCCGGTACGTTCTGGGAGCGGCGCGAGACGGGGCGGTATGCCGCGATGTTGCCCTACGTGCGCGCCGAGCCGGACGCGGATCTCCTGGTCGAGCTGCCGCGCGGGCATTTCTTTCGGCAGGTCGTGACGTCGTCGGTCTCGTTTGCGACCGATCTCGCCTCGCTGCCGCCGCCGTTCGCGGTCGCGCGTCTGCACGGCGCGTGGACGCGTGGCCTCTACACGCTCCCCGGCGGCGAGGACGAGCTCGAACAGTTCCTCGTCGATCGCATCGTGGCGCACGGCGGCCGTTGCATGCTCTCGGCGCGCGCGCGGGCCTTGCACCTCCGGCGTGGCGCGGCCGCGGGCGTGGTCGTCGACGGCGACGAGGGGCCGACGGGCGCGAGCTTCGTGATCGCCGACCTCGACGGCGAGGGCCTCGCGGCGCTCTCGGGGGGCGAGGGCATCCACAAGCGCGCCCAGCGCGAGTGGCCGCGGATCACGTCGTCGGTCGGCAGGTTCGTCGTGTCGCTCGTGGTGCGCGACGAGGGGTTGCCCGCGCCTCTCGGCGTGGAGAGCTTCGTGCTGACCGGCGATCGTCCCGCGCTTCGGAGCACGGCGCGCACGGCCGCGGCGGCGGGCACGCGTTCGAGCGCGCCGCCGGCTGCGCAGCGCCCCGTGATTCACCTGGAGCGGCACGTGATGCCCGGCGTGCGTGGAGAATCGCTGCTCGTCGCGGAGGTGCTCCTGCCCGATCGGAGCCCGATCCCGGTCCTCGGCATGCGCGAAGTGGTGTTGTCGACGCTCGCGGCGGAGCTGCCGTTCCTCGAACGTCACCTGCGCGTGGTCGACTCGGTGCACGATGGCCTCCCGGTCTGGGTGTACGAGGACGGCCGATTTCGCCCGGTGGATCGCGGCTCGCTCGCGGGCGCCGGGCTCGCGCCGGAGCCCATGGTCCGGCAGCTCGACGTGGATCCGCCGGGGTATCTCGGGCTCGGCGGCGAGCCGATTCGCGGGCCGATCGAGCGCACCTTGCTCGTGGGTCGCAGCGTGCTGCCCGGCCTCGGGCAAGAGGGACAGCTCCTCGCGGCGTGGGGCGCGGCACGGCTCGTCACGCGGACCGACCGCCGCAAGGAGAAGATGCGCCGCGACATGTGGAGCAAGGTCGAGATCGGCTGAGCCAGCGTGATCCTCCTCGCCCCGTCACCGCATAATTGCGGAACCAGCCCAAGGGAGGATAACGTGGTCGCGCGGAGGAGAGAGAGCGGCAAGATGACCACGCGCGCACCCCGATACGGTCTAGCGACGACGCTCGCGCTTGCGATGTGGATGTCCGTCGGCGCGGCCCAGGCCTCCGAGCCAGGGCCGGACACGCTGCCGATCCACATCATTTCGGTCCAAACGATGGACGCCGACGACCAGGCGGAGGCGCTCACGAAGGCGCTGCGGAACGCGGTCCGCGCGACGCCGGGTTGGTCGCAGGGCGAAGGGGACTACTCGCTCGAGGTGCTCACGCTCTCGCTGAAGTGCCCGGATCCGCCGGACGCGGGGTGTCAGTCGCGCATCGCCGATCAGATCCGCGCCGATCGGTACGTGTGGGGCAAGCTCGACAAGGGCAAAGGCGGCAACGTCGTCGGCGAGCTGCATTTCTGGGTGCGCGGCAAGGGCACGACGGACCACAAGGTCGAATACACTGCGAACCTGACCGAGTCGCAGGACGAGGCGCTGAAGAAGATCGCCACCGAGGCGCTCAACAAGTTGACGGACGGCCCGCCCAAGGGCGAGGTGAAGGTCAAGGCCGGCAGCGTGGCTGGGCAGGTCTTCGTGGACGGTCAGCCCCTCGGCGCGCTCGCGAACGGCGAGGGCACGTTCTTCGTCCCCTCGGGCACGCACAACCTCGTGGTGAAGGCGCCCGGATACGCCGACATGTCCACCGAGATCACGGTCAAACCGAACTCGCCGACGGACGTGGTCGTCGCGCCCGTCCCCGCCGGTGACACGTCGCCGACGAACTGGAAGCGCATCGGCGGCTTCGCCGCGCTCGGCGCGGGCGTCGCGTTCGGCGCAGTCGGGATCTACGGCACCGTGACCGTGAACGGGGTCAACACCGATTCCAAGTACGACGACTATCAGAAGCTGCACACGCAGGACGAGAATATCTGCGACATCGCTCGCAACAAGCAGGGTGGCGAACCGTTCAACACCGACGTCGCCAACCTTTGCTCGAAGGGCGAGATGGGCCAGCTCCTGCAGCTCGTCTTCTACCCGCTCGCGGCCGTCGCGGCGGGCGCAGGCGTGTTCCTCATCGCGACGAGTGGTACGGCCTCGAAGGAAAAACCCACGACGGGCTTCATGGTCCTGCCCCGCGTCGATCGGACCGGCGGCAAGCTCGACGTCGGCTTCCGCTTCTGACCCCGAAGCCCTCTCCACCTCTCCACCCATGCGCGTGATCGGCGGCTCGCTCGGCGGACGCAGGCTCGTCGCCCCATCGGGGCACGCCACGCGGCCGACGAGCGACCGCGTGCGCGAGGCGCTCTTCAACGTGCTCGGCGACGTCTCGGGCGCGGCCGTGCTCGACCTCTACGCAGGCACGGGCGCGCTCGGGATCGAGGCGATTTCGCGCGGCGCCTCGCGCGTGGTGTTCGTCGAGAACGGCCGCCCCGCGCTCGCCGCGCTCCGGCAAAACCTCGCGTCGCTCGGGATCGAGAGCGCATCGCGGGTGATCACGCAGCCGGTGACACGCGCCCTCGCGTCGCTCGCGCCGTTCGGCCCTTTCGAGCTCATCCTGCTCGATCCGCCGTACGCCGCGCTCGCCGAAGCGGCGCGCGTGCTCGATGCGCTCGCCGCCGAGACGTCGAACCTCGCCGCGCCCGGAGCCCGCGTCGTGCTCGAACACGCGAGCCGCGACGCTCCCCCCGAGCCTGCGCGCCTCGTCCGCGACGAGACGCGGATCTACGGAGATACGGCGATCTCCTTGTACACGCGCGCGGAGGACGTTCCCTCCGGGGCCGCAGATGGGTAAGGTACAGGAACGCATCGCTTCGCGAGAGAGCGCACGCACCGCGCTCGCGCGCACCCCTTTCCAGCCATGAGCACGACCTCGATGAAACCCCTCACTTCCCCGAAAGGCGTCGGTAAGGCCTCTCCGCTGCTCGCGGCGATCGTCGTGGCGCTCCTGTGCGGCGCCGCGGCGTGCGCGTCCGAGGAGGGCACGACGCCCACGTGCAACCAGGACCTCAGCGAGAACGGGCACATCGACGTCGACAACGGCTGCAACCCGTTCGCTACCTGCGTCGTCAACGGCAAGGTCTCGCCCCCGGCCGAGTGCTGCAAGGACCTCCAGGGCTACGAGCTCCAAGCCTGCCTCTACGGCTACGGCGCCGCGCCCGAGCCGACCGGAGGCTCCGGCGGCGGTGGCGGTGGCAATTAGCCAGCGACCCCTTCCATGAACGAGCCCGCTGACGAGAGGGGCGAATCCCCCCTTCCCGACGGCATTCTTCTCACCGTCGCCTACGACGGCCGTATCTTCTCTGGCTTCGCCCACCAGCCGGATCGCCGCACGATCGCAGGCGAGCTGCTCGCCGCGGTCCGCGCCCTCGATCCGACGATCCGCGAGATCCGCGGATCGAGCCGCACCGACGCGGGCGTACACGCCTTCGGCCAGCGCGTCGCGTTCGATCCGTCGCGTGTGGTCCCGCCGCGAGGATGGGTGCTCGGCACGGCGAGGCATCTGCCGAAGGAGATCGCGGTGCGCCGCGCGTCGCTCGTGCCGCGCGGGTTCACGCCGCGGTTCGCGAGCCAGGGTAAGCGGTATCGATATCTGCTCCTGCGCGACCTCGTGCGGGATCCCTTCCTCGAAGGGCGCGTGTGGCGCGTGGATCAGCTCCGCGACGACGCCGCGATCACGCGCGCCGCGGCCGAAGCGAGCCTCGCCGTCGGCACGCACGACTTCGCTGCGTTCCGGTCCGCCGCGGATCCACGGGAAAACACGGTGCGAACGTTGCGGCGTGTCTCGGTGGAGGTCGACCGGGACGATCCCCGCCTCGTCCGGATCGAGGTCGAGGGCGACGCGTTCATGCACAACATGGTGCGTATCCTCGTCGGGACGTTCGTGGACGTCGCGCGGGAGCGGCTCGCGCCCGGCGCCGTGTCGCGCGCGCTCGCCTCGAAGCGCAGGGATGACGCGGGCATCACCGCGCCTCCCGATGGACTGTATCTGGTCTCGGTGACGCTCGCCGACGAGGGGCGGGAGGCGTGGCCGAGCGAGACGGGGACGTAGGCGCGCGTCTTCCGCGTGCTTTCGTGGCCCCGAGAGATCCATAATCGAACCCCTGTCTTCGTCGGAGGAACGATGCGCCCTCGCTGCATGCTCGCCTCGATGCTGGTCATGGCCGGGCTCGGCTCGGCCTCTGCGGTCGCTTCCGCGCAGGTCCCGCGCCCGAAGGCCCCGCCGCCGCCCGCGCTCCCCACGCCCGCGCGAGGTTTGCCCACGGCGGCCGACGTGCGCGCGCTCGGCGATACGTTCGTCGCGGTCGCCGAGAAGACGAGCCCGGCCGTCGTGCAGATCGACGTGACGGTCGGAAGCGGCGAGAGCTCCGCGGGCCGCTGGTTCCGCGCCGACGCGACGACGCGTGGGATGGGCTCGGGCGTGATCTTCTCGGCCGACGGCGCGATCCTCACGAACAACCACGTCATCGAGGACGCGCGCGCCATCAACGTGCGCCTCAAGGACGGCCGCACCTTGTCCGCGCGCGTGGCCGGCCGTGACCCCGCGACCGACCTTGCCGTGCTCCGTGTCGACGCGACGAACCTGCCCGTCGCGACGTTCGCAGACAGCGACGCCGCGCGCGTGGGCGAGTGGGTCGTGGCGATCGGATCGCCCTTCGGCCTCGGCCACACCGTGACCACCGGCGTGCTCAGCGCGAAGGGACGCGGCGGCGTGGGGATGAACGCGATCGAGGACTATCTGCAGACGGACGCGAGCATCAACCCGGGCAACTCCGGCGGGCCGCTCGTGAACCTCGACGGCCAGGTGCTCGGCATCAACACGATGATCGTGAGCAAGGGCCAGGGCATCGGCCTGGCCGTGCCTTCGAACATCGCGCGGCGCGTGGCTACGCAGATCCTGAAGACGGGGCGCGTGATGCGCGCCTGGATCGGCATCGGGATCCAGGACCTCACGCCGCAGCTCGCGGCCGAGATTCCGAGCGCGCCGACCTCGGGGGCGCTCGTCAACACCGTGGTGGCCGGCGGGCCTGCGCAGAAGGCGCACCTCGAGCCGGGCGACATCGTCACGAAGATCGGCGCGCGCTCGATCGCCGACGCGCAGGACGTGATCCGCGAGCTCTTCCTGCACGACGACGGCGAGGTGCTGGCGATGGAGGTGATCCGCTCCGGCAAGCGCTACCAGACGAAGGTGACGCTCGAAGCGAAGAGCGAGACGTCGCCGCCGGCCTTGCCGGTCGAGCGCAAGGTGTCGAGCCCGCAGGGACTCGGGATCACGCTGCGGGACGTGGAGATCGACGGCGGCAGCTCGCTCGCGCAGATCGTGGCCGTGTCGGCGGATTCGCCGGCGGATCGGGCGGGGCTCAAGCCCGGCGACGTCGTGCTGGAGGCAGACTTCGCGCGGCTGCCCTTGTCGGCCGACGTGCAGAAAGCGGCGCAGGACGGGCGGCTCTTGCTGCGGATTCGTCGCGACAAGGCGACGTTTTACACGGCGGTTCGGTAGGTCTGCGCGGGCCGCGATCTCAGAGATCGCTGCCCATCTTGCGACCGCCCGTCGACGTCGCCGTCGTCGTCGGCGTGGGCGGCTTTTTGCCCGTCCCGGTCCCCGTGCCGGACGGCGCCGTGTTGCTCGTGCGCGCGCCCGTCGGCAGCGGACCCCCCACGCCGATCGGCGGCGTCGTTGTGCCGACCGCGGCCGTGTTCGTATCGGCCGGCGTCGGCGCCTCCTCCGTCGCCGCAGCCGTGGGCGTCGGCGCGAGCGTCGGCGTGGGCGTCGGCATCGGCGGCGGCTGTGTCGCCGCGGCTTGCGTGGTCATGGCCGGCGGCGTTCCGGGGGCCGGTTTGTCGAGCACGAACTTCCAGACGATGAGCCCGCTCGCGGCGACGAGCAACGTGCCGAGCAGGCCGATCGCGACCATGGCGCCGTTGCCGCTCTTCGGGGGCGCGCCTGCGACCGTGAGCCCGGGGTGCGACATGCCGAGGTTCGGGTGCGACATGCCGAGGCTCGTCCCCGGGATGGGCTGCTGGCCCATGACCATCGGGTTTTGCTGGCTCATGCGCGGATCGAACCCAGCGGGCAAACCGAGCTGTCCCGTGCCGACGAGCGGGTTTTGCTGGCTCATGCGCGGATCGAACCCCGCGGGCAAACCGAGCGGCCCCGTGCCGACGAGCGGGTTCTGCTGGCTCATGCGCGGGTCGAACATGCCCGGCTGGATCGTGGGGATGCGGCCGGCGCTGAGCTCGGGGCCCGCAGGATTCGCCATCATCCACTGCGCGACGGCCGCCTGGAACTCGCGCGCCGTCTGGAAGCGGACGTTCGCGTCGCGGATCATGGCTTTCGCGATGATCGCCGCGAAGTTCGGGTCGAGGTTCGGCACGACGAGCTCGGCGGGATCGGGCGACTCGAGCGCGATCTTGAAGACGAGCTCGTTGAACGTCTGCGCCTGGAACGGCAGGCGCCCCGTGATCGCCTGGTACATGACCACGCCGACCGAGTAGAGGTCGCTGCGCGCGTCGATCTTGCCGCCCCGCGCTTGCTCCGGCGACATGTAGTAGGGCGTGCCCATGACCGCGCCGGTCTTGGTCATGCTCATGTCGGTGTCGAGCGCGGAGAACTTCGATACGCCGAAGTCGAGGATCTTGACGAAGTCGCGCTGGTTCTTGTTGTTGATCAGGTAGACGTTGTCGGGCTTGAGATCGCGGTGGACGATCCCCGCGTCGTGCGCGGCCGCGAGCCCTTCGAGCATGCCGTGGATGAGCGGCGCGAGCTCCTGCGGCGTGAGGCGTTTTCGCTTCTTGATGCGATCGCCGAGGCTCTGGCCGTCGAGGAACTCCATCACCATGAAGCGCTCGCCGCTCGGCAGGTTGCCGAGGTCGAGCACCTCGACGATGTGCTCAGAGCCGATGCGGCCCGCGGCTTGCGCCTCGCGCTCGAAGCGCTGGACGACGTCCTCCTTGCCCGAGACGGACGCGTGCAGGACCTTGATGGCCACGCGGCGATGGATGCGCTCGTTCTCGCCCTCGTACACCGCGCCCATGCCGCCCTGCCCGAGGAGGCGGACGATGCGGTATTTGCCTTCGATGGTGTTGCCGGGCTGAAGCGTCATCGGCTGCCCTATCGGGTCGGGAGGAAGATCCGGGAACGGTCCCGGAGCGCGCGTGGGCGTTGCATCATACCGCGCGGAAGGCGCATGGAGTCGAGTTCTCGACGGTCGGACCGACGGCCTCGTACGATCTCCGAGGCGCTCACAGGTCGTCCGAAATGCGGCGCTTGCCCGTACCTTTCGTGGGGGACGTGCGCGCGGGCCCTGTGCCTTTCGTGTTCGTGCCAGGCGTCTGCGGCGGCGTGATCACCCGCGTGGACCCCTCCACCGCTTCGGAGGTCTCGACCGGCGTCACCGTGACCGCGGGGAGCACGGCCGAAGGCACGGGCGCCGCGGAGGCCGAGGCGGCCGGAGGCGTGGCTGCCTCGGTCGGATCCTGCGTGAAGCGCACGATCAGCATGATGATCGCGCCCAGGACGAACACGATCACGAACGCCGCGCCGCCGACGATCGGGGCGAGCGCTTGCGGCGGACGCGCGGCTTGCGGCTGCGGTCGCGCGGGGAGGCCGGTGATCGACGAAGGCAGGACGGGCAGCCCCGCGGGCGCCGGACTCGACATCGGCGGCTGCCCCATGGACATGGGGGCCGGGTGGCGCTGGCTCGGCGGCGGATTCGGCGGCGGCGGATTCGGCGGCGGCGGACGCGCGGGAAAGTGCGGCTTACGGTCCATGATGACCGTGCCGTGGTCCGCGATCATCAGGTCGTCGTCGTCGTCCCCGGGGGCGCTCATGGAGGGCGATGGCGGGCGCGGAGAGTGCGGTGCAAAAGGCACCTCAGGGACGGCGCCGAGGCCACGTCGAGCCCGGAACGTGGCGAGCGCTAGCGCGAGGTCTTGGTCGCGTTGATACCGGACCCTCGGGTCGCGCGCCATGGCCTTGTGCACGATCGTCGCGAGCTCGGGGTCGACGTCCGGCGCGAGCTTCTCCAAAGGTGCAGGGTCCTGCATCACAATGCTGAAAAGAAGTTCATCTTCGGCGCTCGTGGCGAAGGGGGCCTGCCCGGCGAGGCACTCGTAGAGGATCACGCCGAGCGCGTAGATGTCGGCGCGCGCGTCGATTTCGTTCGTGGTGCGGATCTGTTCAGGGGCCGTGTACGGCGTTGCATGGTCGGGCGGCTGCTTCTCCGCGATGTGAGCGGCGCCGAAATCGAGGAGCTTGACGTGCTCGATGCGGGGCTCGTGCCTGCGCGCGAGGAAGATGCTCTCCGGTTCGAGGGCGCGGTGCACGACGGAGACGGCGTGCGCGGCGACGAGGCCGCGCGTGATTTCGATGCCGATGCGGCTCGTCTCGTCGGCATCGAGCCGGCCGCGCTCGCGCATGCGCTTGCGCAACGTGATCCCTTCGCGTGGCTCCTTCACGAGCACACGCGCGCCGCCGACGATCTCGATGTCTTCGAGGATCTTGTCGACGTGGAGGGACGGCGCGCCGTTCGCCGCCTGTGCGTCGTGTGCGAACGCTGCGAGATCGGCGGGACGCGCGCGCGGCGACGGCGCGAGCTCTTCGAGGGTGACGCGCCGATGGATCTCGACGTTTTCCCCTTCGTACACGGGGCCGTGTTTGCCTTCGCCGAGCACGCGAAGGACGCGGTACCTGCCGCCGTAGATCTGGCCGATCTGAAGAGCCATCGTGCGGCGCCGTAACCCCCCGAAAAGACGAAATGTAAGCTACCACGGCGACGGATTCCTGCGCGCGCAAAGCGCGAACCCCTATGATTTCCCTCAGAATTGTGGAGACCCTGGTAAGTCATGTGCTCACCCCTGGACGAGCGGCCAGGGCCGGAGTACGGCCGGAAAGTGCTCGTAGGACTTGATCGGCTCCCTCGCCTCCCTTCGGTCACCTCCCGCCTGAACCGCACGCGTTTCGGCGTGCTCGCGCATCCGGCCAGCGTGGATCGGGGCATCGAGCACATCGGTGACGTGCTCGCGCGTATCGGCGCCAAGCCCGCGCTCTTCTTCGGGCCAGAGCACGGCTACGGAGGCGAAGCGCAGGACATGGTCGACGTGCCGCACGCGCGCGACAAGCGCACGGGCGCGCCGATCATCAGCCTCTACGGCGACCGCTTCGAGGACCTCTCGCCGCGGCCCGAGCACCTCGCGTCGATCGACGTGTTGCTCATCGATCTCGCTGACGTCGGCTCGCGGTACTACACGTTCGTCTGGACCGCGTTGCTCGCGACGCGCGCGGCGGCGAAGGCCGGCGTGCCGGTGATCCTGCTCGATCGACCGAACCCGATCACGGGATCACGCCGCACGATCGAAGGCCGCTCGCAAGCGCCGGGTTTCCTGTCGTTCGTTGGCCTCGAGCCCATCCCGGTCCGGCACTCGCTCACGATCGGCGAGACCGTGGCGCTCTTCGCGCGGCGTGAGGGCATCCCGCTCGGCGACGCGCTCTCGATCGTGACGGTCGAAGGCTGGGACCGCGAGAAGTACGCGGACGCCTGGGACCGGCCGTTCGTGATGCCCTCGCCGAACATGCCGACGTGCTGCACGGCGATCGTGTACCCGGGCGGCTGCTTGCTCGAAGGGACGAACCTCTCCGAGGGGCGCGGCACGACGCAGCCCTTCGAGATCGTCGGCGCGCCGTGGATCGACGGGCATCAGCTCGCGCAGGGGCTCCGGGCGACGGGCCTGCAAGGATTCGTCGCCCGGCCTCTCACGTTCCGGCCGACCTTCCAGAAGCACGCCGGGCAGATTTGCGGCGGCGTGCAGATCCACGTCGCCGATCGCATGACATTCCGCCCCGTCGCCACGTACACCGCGCTCGTCGCCCTGGCGCGCCGGCAGAACCCGCAGAACTTCACGTTCCGCACGGAGCGGTACGAGTACATCGACACCATCCCCGCGTTCGATCTGCTCACGGGATCGGATCAGGCGCGGCGCGCGATCGAGGCAGGCGAGGACGCTCGTTCGATCGCCGAGTACGTGTCGACGCCGGATCCGACCTGGCCGGACGTCATGGCCGAGGCGAGCGCGGCCCTGCAAGAAGCGGCGATCTGAACACGAAGCGCGGCTTTTGCGCGCCTACCTGCGGGCGACTTCCGGCGCTACGCTGGGGCGTCGACCGAGGAGGCCCACCTGCATGATCACCGAGCCGCTCACGAAGGCGCTCGCAGGGTTCGACGAAGGGATTCGGAGAGACGCAGCCGCGTTCGTCCACGCATTCTGTACGGATCTTTGCATCGACGTGTCGGTCTTCTCGGCGGAGGCTCTGATCACGGCCGTCGAGGAGGCGGCGGCAGCGTCGTCGGGGCGCGCGTCGTCGCCTGCGTTCACGGAGCGGCTGCGCAGCATGCTGCTCGGGTACCTGCACGAGCGGATGGTCGAACTCTCCCGCGACGGCGTGCTGCTCCCGACGGGCCTCGACGGCGCGCGTTTCGCGGCGCTCCTGCACGAGCTCGAGCGGACCTTCGGCGCGCTGCCCGCGCCCGAGGTGAGCGTGTACATTTACGGGGTTATCGACAACCGCACCGGCTGTATGTTCGAGGTGGAGCTGCCCGGTCGAAAGGTGCAGCCGGAGACGACGCTCGATCCGAGCGACGGTCCGCTCGGGCAGCACAAGGACGCGATCGCGACGCTGCGCGAGGCGATCACCGCGGGCCAGATCGGGGTGAACGAGGCGAGCTCGGGATCGCAGAAGCGCGTGTCGCTCGCGGCGTTTGCCCGCGTGCTGGAGATCGATGCGATCCTCGAAGTGATCGGTCCGATGGCGGTGCGCTGAGGGGCTAGAGCACGCGATCGAGGTCGCCGTCGCCCCAGGTGTGGTACCAGCGATTCGCGTCGAACACGGCCGGATCCATGCCTTCGCAGGCGTGGACCTGGAAGGGTTTGCCCTCGCGCGGGAAGAACCCGGCGCGCGCGAGGCTCCGCGCGTGCGGGCCGCGGTCGTTGAGCTGCGTCACGAGCGAGTCCGCGCCCGAGGCGGAGGCGATGATCGTGAGCGCGTCGCCGAAATCGTCCGGATGCGCGAAGACGTCCACGAGGGCGACGCGGCGGTCCGAGCGTTCGAGCACGCAGAGGCCGAGCGGTTTGTCCCGGCGTAAGACGACGTAGGCGCGCTGCGCGCGGGCGGGGCTGTCGACGAAGCGCCACGCGTAGTGGGCGGCGTCGCGCACGGGCGTGACGACGCTGCCGTCGACGGCACGCTCGAAGATCTGATCGACCCGGCGGTCGCGCCCCTCGATCGGCACGAGGCGCGCGCCGCGGACAAGGAAGCGGCCGAGGGGGCCGAGGAGGCTCTGCAGGACGCGCGGGCGAGAAAAGCGTCGGACGTGACAAACCACGCGCGCGCCGGCACGTTCGAGGGCGCGGAGGTTGTGCGGCTCGGGCGGGCCGAACATGATCTCGACGCCCTCGGCGCGCATGCTTTCGAGCGCGGCGCGGTGCATCGCGGTGGCGATGCCACGACGGCGGGCCGAGGGACGCACATAGCCGTCGCCTCCGACCGAGCCGAGGCGCGTGCGGCCGGCGATGAGCATGCGGCGCGGGAAGGCCGAGGTGATCCCGAGCGGCTCCCCGGTCCGTTCGTCGCGGGCGATGACCGTCACGGCGCGGCCGTGCGGGTTCTGCTCGTAGAGCCAAGTGTACCTGCGCGCGACGTCCGACCCGGGCAGGTGCTCCGAGAGCAAATGCTGCACGAAGTCGCGATGTCGCGCGTCGGCGCGTTCGATGAGGAATCCAGGAGACGTCGTCACGCCCGGGCGTCGTGCAAGGCACGCGCCGGGATCGCTCGACCGCCCGCGCTAGAGCACGTCGAACGGATACGCGCCGTCGATGTAGGCGCGCCCGGCGATCGCCTTGCGCAGCTCATCGTCGTTGCGCGCGAAGTCCGAGACGTTCTGCCGCAGGCGCTTGTGGGCCATGTTCAGGTAGAGCGAGCAGAGATCGATCTCGCGCCGCGCCCCGTCCTCGCCGCGTCGCTCGATCGCGCGTGTCGTGCGGGTGAGGCACGCGGCCACGGCGAAGAGATCCATCACCATGTCGGCGATGCGGAGCTGCGTGAACTGCATCTCGGCGATGTCGCGGCCGTGCTTGCGCAGCACGTTCTCCGCCTGCACGGCGAGCTCCGAGACGTACTCCTCGAAGATCACGGCTTCGCGTCCGAGCAGCGGGTGCACGCGGGTCATGCGCTCGCGGCCGAGCGCGGCGCGCGCCTTGCGGAGCGCGAAATCGCTGAGCAGGCCGAAGCCCTTGATGGGCTCGCGCATCGCCTTCACGACCTCGGCGAGCGCCTTGCCCGGCGCGGCCATGCCCGAGAGCGCGATGAAGCAACGGAGGATGTCGTTCGTGCCCTCGAAGATGAGGTTCACCCGCGAGTCACGCAGGATCCGCTCGTACGGATAGTCCTGCATGTAGCCGATGCCCGCCGCGATCTGGAGCGTATCGTTGACGACGCTCCAGAGCGTCTCGGAGCCCTTCACCTTGCAGATCGCGCTCTCCATCGAGTAGTCGGCGATCTTCGAGTCGACGAGGCCGGCCGTGAGGTACGTCATCGATTCGAGCGCGTACGTCTCGGCGAGCATGCGCGCGATCTTGTCCTTGATGAGGCCGAAGTCGCCGATGTTGCGGCCGAAGGCGCGGCGCTCCTCGACGCGCGCGATCGCCAGGCGGAGCAGCGTCTTGCACACGCCGACGCAGCCCGAGGCGAGGCCGAGGCGCCCCGAGTTCAGGACCTCCATCGCGACCTTGAAGCCCTTGCCCACGTCGCCGACCACGTTCTCGCGGGGCACGCGCACGTTCTCCAGGAAGAGCTCGGTCGTGGAGGAGCCGCGGATGCCGAGCTTGTGCTCGTTCGGCCCGTTCGTGACGCCCATGCCGCGCTCGACGAGGAAGGCGGTGATCTTCGGCTTCGAGCCCTCTTCGAGCGCGCTCGTGCGGGCGAAGAGGGTGAAGACGTCCGCGAAGCCGCCGTTCGTGATCCAGATCTTCGAGCCGTTCAGCACGTAGGCTGCGCCGCCGTCGACCGCCTCCGCGCGGGTCTTGATCGCCGCCGCGTCGGAGCCCGCGGACGGCTCGGTGAGCGCGAAGGCCGCGACCGACTCGCCGGTCGCGAGCTGCGGCAGATACCGTCGCTTCTGCTCGTGGGTGCCGAAGAGCAGGAGCGACTTGTAGCCGATCGACTGGTGCGCCCCGAGCGTGACCGCGATCGAGGCATCCATGCCGCCGATCTCTTGCATCACGCGCGCGTAGGCCGCGGTGGAGAGGCCGATGCCGCCGTACTCGGTGGGGATTTGCAGGCCGAAGAGGCCGAGCGAGCGAAGGCCGTCCAGGACCGCCTTCGGGATCTCGTGGTCGCGGTCGATCTTGGCGCTGTCCACGTTCGCCGCGAAGAACCGGCGGACGCTGTCGAGGATGATCGACGTGCTCTGCCGCTCCTCGGAGGTCATCTCCGGGTACGGGAAGATCATGTCCTCGGCGATCACGCCGTGGAAGAGCGCCTTCGTGAAGCTTTGCTCGATCAGCGGGGGCACTCGCTCGTTGTAGCAAGTTTTCCCGCGAGGGGCGCCGTCGTCAGCTCGCGGACTCCTCGGTCGTCGCGGACTTGCCTTCGCCCTTCGCCTCGCCGGATTTCGGGCCGTCCTTCGAGCTCTTTGGCTCGGGCAGCTCGGCGGGCGAGTGCACGACGGGGGTCGTGTTCGCGGGCGGCGCGCCGTGCACGATGGGCGTCTTTTCGGCCTCCTGCTTCGCGCTGTCGCGTTGCCACGGGTACTTGATGCGGCCGTGGTAGAGGTTCACGAGCGTCGTCGCCATGCGCGTCGTGATGATGCGCAGGTCTTCCAGGGAGAGGCCCGACTCGTCGAGCTGACCGCTCGACAGCTTCGTGAAGATGACGCGCTGGATCATCTCCTCGAACTTCTTCTGCTCGGGCGGCCAGATCGTGCGGCTCGCGGCCTCGATGGAGTCGACGAGCATGAGGATCGCCGTCTCCTTCGTCTGCGGCTTCATGCCCGGGTAGCGGAAGTACTCCTGCGTGAGGCCACGCGGGTTTCCCTGCTCCTTGCACTTGTGCCAGAAGAACTCGACGACCTGCGTGCCGTGGTGCGTGTAGGCGAACTCGACGACGGGCTCGGGGATGCGGCCGTCGCGCAGGATCTTCGTGCCCATCACGACGTGCGCCATGATCGCGTCGGCCGAGACCTCGGGGTCGAGCTCCTCGTGGGGCGATTTCTCGCCGTGCGCGAGGTTCTCGACGAAGTACTTGGGCTGCACGGTCTTGCCGAGGTCGTGGTAGTACGCGCCGACGCGCGTGAGCAGCGCGTCCGAGCCGATCGCGCTCGCCGCGGCCTCCGCGAGGTTCGCCATCGCGCGCGCGTGCTCCCAGCTCCCCGGCGCCTCCGCTGCCATCTTCCGCAGGAGCGGTTGTTCGAGGTCGGTGAGATCGATCAGCTTTTCGCGGGACACATGGCCCATCGCGCGCTCGGCCGGATCCCGCAGCGCGCGCGCCAGGATGCCGGCGAGCATGCCGCCGCCGATGCAGGCGAGCACGTTCGAACTCGTGCCGCGGAAGATGTCGGCGAGCACGTTGAAGCGGCCCTCGTAGACGACGGTCAGCGCGATGAACACGACCGCGCCCGAGATGCCGGCGAGCGTGCCGGCGACGACCATTTGCCGCGCGTGCTTGCGATCGAAGAAGAAGAGCGTGGCCGCGACGCCGCGCACGAGCAGCACCGACAAGAGAAGGTTGTCGAAGCGCAGGAGCGAGGCGGCGACGAAGGCGACGGCGAGATCGACGAGGAAGGCCGTGCGTCGATCGAAGGCGTGCGCGACCCAGAGCGGCAGCGCCGCCATCGGCACCCAGAACTCCGGCAGCGCCGTGAGCAGGAGCATGCCCTTGGCGAGCGCGACGCTGCCCGCCATGAGGCTGAGCAGCCCGATCTGCGCGCGCAAGAGCCGTACGCGGTTCTGCCCGAAGCGCCGCAGGTACGCGGTGAGCATGAGGCAGACGATGAAATGGATGACGAACACCGAGACGAGGCGCGCCGTCGCCGGGGGCCTGCGCGTCGATTCGTAGGCGAAGGCGGCGCGGTGCTCGTCGTTTTCCTCGTGGAGGAGGGTGCCGCGCGGCACGATCACGCGGGCGTGCTCGTAGGCGAGCCGGCCCGAGCGAGCGTCGCGGACGATCCGCGGGCCGTAGGGAATTCGCAGCGTGACCGGCGCCGTTTCTCCGAGGCGAGGTGCCAGGGAGGGTACGTACAGGTCGAAGGTGCCGATGGCCGTGAACAGTGCGGCGAAAATCAGGCTCAGCACGAGGCCGGCCGTCGCCCCTGCTCGAACACGCGTGGCTAGCATCATTCGCTCGGGCCGCGGCGTGGCCTCGGCCGAATGCGGCCCGAGACGCCTCGGACACGCGGATCGGCCGACCGTAGCAGGCATTTCGCCGCGCGTCAGGGAGATCGCACGTGCCGCGCCACCCGACGAACACACACGGACCGGCCGCGCCCGGACGTCTGCAAGGACGACCTCGGGAAAGTCCAAGGATTTCGCTGACGGATCGTGGGGTTTTTGCCGCACACGGTCGAAGATTGCCGGCCGGCTCGGAACTTGCTACGCACACACAATGTCGTCCCCGCTCCGCGCGCTTCTTTCGAGCCGACGGGGCGCGCTCGTCATGGGGGTTTGTAACCGCACCCCGGACTCTTTCTCGGATGGGGGACGATTCCTGGATGATGCGGCAGCCGTTGCGCATGTGCGGGGGCTCGTGATCGAAGGAGCGCACATCCTCGACATCGGCGCCGAATCGACGCGGCCGGGTGCTTCCCTGATCGACGCGGCTGAGCAGATCCGGCGCATCGGCGGGCTCATCCGTGCGAGCGTGGAGCTCGGCGTGGTGGTCTCGATCGACACGACCTTGCCCGACGTCGCCGCGTGGGCCCTCGGCGAGGGCGCGCGCATCGTGAACACGGTGTCGCTCGAGCCTGCGGCCGAGCTCGGCGCGCTTTGCGCACGCTCCGGCGCTTCGCTCGTCCTCATGCATTGCCGCGGATCGATGACCGACATGCGCGGCTTCTCGATGTACGACGACGCTGCGTATGAGGACGTCGTCGCGGACGTCGCGCGCGAGTGGACCGAAGCGGCCGAGCGGGCGCTCGCGGAGGGCCTACCGCGCGACGACCTCGTGCTCGATCCGGGGCTCGGGTTCGCGAAGAACGCGCGTCACTCGATCGAGCTTTGCGCGCGGCTCGACGAGCTCGCGGCGCTCGGCTTCCCGGTGCTCGTGGGGCCGAGCCGGAAATCGTTCGTCGCGCGCGCGGCAAATCCGGACGCGAGCGCGCTCGCGCCGCCGGACGAGCGGCTTGGCGGGACGATCGCCGCGGTGCTCGCGTGCGTGTCGGGCGGCGCGGCGATCGTGCGGGTGCACGACGTGAAGGCGGTGGTGCAAGCGCTCGCCGTGGCGGCGGCGATCGACGCGCGCCGAGGAGGGGACGCCTGAGCCATGCTCGACGGCCTGCTTCGCCTCTTCGCCCCGCGCCCGTTCCTGCAGATCCTGCGGGACTTCATCGACATCTTCATCGTCGCGTACGTCATCTACCGCGCGCTCCTCGTGATGCGCGGGACGCGCGCGATGCAGATGGGCCTCGGGCTCGGCATCGTCTTTTTGCTCTACCTCGCGGCGAAGACGTTCGAGCTCGTCACGCTCCTGCACCTGCTCTCGTGGCTGCTCTCGTCGATCATCCTGATCGTCGTCGTCGTCTTCCAGAACGACATCCGCCGCGCGCTGATCCGCATGGGTTCGAAGGCGTGGCTCGCCGGAGGGCGCGAGCAGCAGTCGCGCGTCATCGACGAGGTCGTGGCGGCGGCGACGGAGCTCGCGCGCCATCGCATGGGCGCGATCATCGCCTTCGAGCAGGACGCGAACGTGCTCGAGTTCTGCAAGAGCGAGGGCATCGTCCTCGACTCGGTCGTGACGCGAGAGCTGCTCGTCAGCATGTTCGTCCCCGAGTCGGTGAACAAGCTTCACGACGGCGCGGTCTTGATCCGCGACCTCAAGATCGCGCGCGCCGGCGTGTTCTTCCCGATGCCCGAGACGAAGGTGCTCGACGCGAGCCTCGGCTCCCGCCACCGCGCCGCGCTCGGCATCACGGAGGAGACCGACGCGGTCGTCGTCGTGGTGAGCGAGGAGCGCGGGACGATCAGCTTCTGCTTCAGCGGCAACATCGTCTCGAACCTCGACGGCCAGTCGCTCCGGCACGCGCTGCTCGGCCTCTTCGGGCGCTCGTCGCGCAAGAAGCAAAAGGCCGCCGCCGCGCGCAAGCCCCCGGCCCCGCCCACACAGGCCCCGCCGCAGCCCTCGCGCACGCCGGCGATCCCGCCGCCCGCGCCGCCCGTGCGTCCGTCGATCCCGACGCCCCCTTCCGTCGGCGCGACGCCGATGCCCGGCGTTCCGGGCGCGCCCGCGTCCCGCATGCCGCAAAGCAGCGCGGCCATGCCGATGCGCCCGGCCGCGACCGTGGAGATGCCGCCGGCCTCGGTCGCGGCGCCGACCCTGCGGCCGAACACGTTCGTGCCCACGTCGACCGTGCCGCCGCCGCCGCCGTCCTCGGACCCCGCGCCCACGGCCGCGATTGCGGCCACGATGCCGCCGCCCGGCGTGGTCCCCGTGGCGCCGCAGGCCGCGACGCCTCCGAGCACGCCTCCGAGTACGCCCCCCGGTCCGCCTTCGAGCGCGCCGCCGGGCACGCCGCCGACGACCGCGCGCGCGGGCGAAGGCAACCCTGCACGCGCGGGTGAAGGCGCTGGCAGCCCCACCCATGGTGACGACTCATGACGGCCAAGGACGGGCTTCGCGAGAACATCCGCGCGGCGTTGCTCGACAACATCGGGCTGAAGATCCTGTCGCTCCTCTGCGCGCTCGGGATCTACGCGTTCATCCACGGCGCCGAGAACGCGCAGCGCACGTTCTCGGTCAGCGTCGTGACGATCATGCCGCCGGAGAGCGCGAACCGGCAGCTCATGACGCAGATCCCGAACGAGGTGAAGGTCACGCTGCGCGGCTCGCGCACGCAACTCGACGACCTGCGCAGCGACGATCTCGGCACGCTCCAGCTCAACCTGCGCAGCGGACGCGAGACGAACCTCGACCTCAAGCCGAGCATGTTCCGCGTGCCCACGGGCGTGCAGATCGAGGAGGTCCAGCCGCCGTCGATCGAGCTGCGCTGGGACGACGTCGTCGAGCGCGAGATCCCGGTGCAGATCGCGCGCACGGGCGAGCCGGCGCCGACGTTCGCGGTGAAGGGCGTGATCGGCTCCGAGCCGAAGGTCGTGCGGGCGCGGGGCGCTCGCTCGATCGTGGACGTCATGCAGTACGCGCGCGCGGCGCCGTTCGACGTGACGGGCTTGACCGAGGGCGTCTACCGCCGGCCGCTCCCGCTCGACAAGCCGCCGAAGCTCGTGAACTACGACGTCGTCGACAGCGTGATCGCGACGGTCGAGATCACGCGTGAGCTCGCGAAGAAGGAGTTCGCGAACCTGCGCGTGGAGGTCGTGGGGCTGCCGCGCGCCGTGACGACGCCGCCCACGGTGAAGGTGCGCCTCGTCGGATCGAACGAGGACGTGAACGCGGTCTCGCCCGAGTCGCTCGTGCCGCGCGTGGAGCCGAAGAGCTCCGGCGCGGACGTGAGCAAGCCGGGCAGCGTTTACCTCGACGTGCTCCTCGAAGTGCCGCACGTGAAGGTCGTGGTCGATCCGCCGAAGGTGCTCGTGAAGTGGTGAGGGGTCGTCCCGAGGGAGCGAAGGGCTCGCTGCTCTAGCGCTCGGGGATCTTGATCTCCCCGCGGATCACGCGCTGCGCGAGCGCCTCGACCTTCTGCTTCGTGTCCTCGGGGATGCCCGCGGCGTGGGGCCCTTCGTCGACGTACCCGACGGCGCCCTCGGCGAGGCCGAACGTGCGCAGCCCGGCCTGGAAGCGGCCCTCGGCCACGTCGTGGATCGTGTCGAAGACGGCGACGTCGCCGCGCTTGATCATGCTCGTCAGCACGGTGCCGGGCATCTCGTCGTGCTGATCGGCGTCGACGCCGATCGCCTTCACGCCCATGTCGCGCGACGCCTCGAAGACGCCGTGCCCCGTCGTCCCCGCCGCGTGGTAGACGATGTCCGCGCCCGCGGCGATCTCGCTGTTCGCGAGCGCTTTGCCCTTCACCGGATCGCGGAACGCCTCGGGGGTCGTGCCCGCGAAGGCCGCGTGCACCTCGCAGCGCGGACAAACCTCATGCACGCCTGCGCGGTAGCCCGCCTCGAACTTGCGGATGAGCGGGATGTCCATGCCGCCGACGAACCCCACGTGGCCCGTCTTCGACATGAGGCCCGCGACCGCGCCGACGAGGAACGAGCCTTCCTCTTCGCGGAAACGGAGCCCCGTGACGTTCGGCGGCATCACGCCTTCCATCGGCGGCGCGTAGTCGATGCAGGCGAAGCGCGTGCTCGGGAAATCACGCGCCACCACGTTCACGTCGGTCGAGAAGATGAACCCCACGCCGATCACGAGGTCGAAGCCGCGCGCCGCGAAGAGGCGCATCGCCGCCTCGCGATCCTCCGCGCCGCTCGGCTCGAGCACCTCTGTCGTCACGCCGAGCTCGCGCGACGCGCGTGACAGCCCCTCGTACGCCGCGTCGTTGAAGCTCTTGTCGCCGCGTCCGCCGACGTCGAACACGAGGCCCACGCGCACGTTCGCGTGCGGGCCCTCCGGACGCGGCTCCTCCGCGCGCGCCGGGAGGAGCGTCGACGCAGCCGCCGCGAGCGACACGACGAGCGTGACCACGGTCAGCCGCGATCCGGCAGGGAGGCTCCTTTCGGCCATGGAACGAGGCTAGCGCAGACGCTCGTTCGATGGAGCGGCGGAGCGGCGTGGCCGCGGTATAGTCCGTACCCTCGATGCGCCCGGCCGTCCTCCTCGTCCTCGCCGCGCTCGCGTTTGCTGCGCCCGCCGGCGCACAGGCCGAGGCGAAGCCTGCGCTCCTCGATCGCGTGGTCGTCCGCTGGCATGCGCCCGAGACGGGCGGCGTCGCGCGTCCGCAGTTCGTCTACGAGCGCGAGCTCGCGTTCGAAGCGCGCATCGAGGCGATGGCCGATCCGGATCCGGAGCCCGCGCCGTTCACGGATCGCCACGTCCGCGCGGCGCTCGATCGCCACATCGCCGAGACGCTCCTCGCGAGCTTGCCCGTCCTGCCTGCGCCCGACGCGACCGAGATCGCGAGCCGCGCCGAGTCCGCGCGCGCGGTGCTCGAGCAACGCGTGAAGGGGCGCGACAAGCTCATCGCCGCGGCCAAGGCCGAGGGGATCGGCTCGGACGAGATCGACGCGCTCCTGCGCCGCCACGCCCGCGCGAGCCTCTACCTCGACCGCATGGTCGCGCCGATGCTCGCGCCGAGCGACCCGGAGCTCCGCGCGCTCTTGCGCACGGGCACGACGCCGTTCACGGGCCGTCCGTACGAACAGGTCTCGGTCGCGCTCGGTCGGTGGGTCGTGGCGCAGCGGCTCGGCGAGGCGATCGCGAGTTACTTCCAGACCGCGCGCTCGCGCGTGACGGTCACGATCGTTCGCTCGCGCTGACGCGCGCGTCAGGACGAAGCGGAGCGCGCTTCGCCGCCGACGATCTCTTGTGAGGCGGGAGCGGGCTCCTCCTCGGTGTGCGCGTGGCTGCCCTCGTAGTGATGGGCGAACGAGCGCGCGGCGCGGCGTGCCTTCAGGAACTCTGCGAAGGCCGTGAGCGTGTCGAGGTCGCGCGGGCCGAGCGCGTCGGCGATGTCGCGTAGGTTCTTGCGCAGCGTCTCCACGCTCTTTCCACGGCGCAGCTCGCGCGGCGGTTCTTCGCGGAGCTCGCGCGTGCTCGGGGCGGGCGGGGCGACGGGGGCGTCCGCGGGTTGGCCTTCTGCGCCCGTGCGCGAGGGCGGCTGCTCGGGCACCCACACGGGACGTGCGATCGGGTTCAGCGCGTGCGCGTTCAGCCACGCTTCCATGAAGATGCGGAGCCGCTCGCTGCGGAACGAGAACCAGCGCTCGCGCTCCGGGCCGTAGCTCATCAGCACGTCCTTGAAGCGGCGGAAGGCGCCTTTCCCGTCGATCGCTTGCGTCAGCTTTCCCTGCAGCTCCGGGTCCTCCACCATCGGGATGAAGCGCTCCATCCAGCGGTACTGCTCGCGAGAGCTCACGGGATCGATGCGGAGGTAGTTCGGATCGGCCGCGATGCGCGCGTGCATCTGCGGGTCCGCGACTCCGTCGACGACGCGCAGGACATCACCCGTCACGAGGTGAAGGTAAGAGTGGACCTCGGGCGCGTTGTTCTCGAACGCGTCCTCCAGCGCCTCCCAATCGATCGGGATGTCCCGGTAGACCACCCCCGAGGTGGAAGGATTTTCAGGCTTCGGCATTTCCTCCTCATCGAGCGACACGACCCGACGTGTGGCGGGCCGGCCGGGCCTCTGCAGGGGAACCAAGTGAGAACGGGAGCTCTCCGTTGACATAGAATTTTACGCTCTGTGAGGTCGCTTTGGGGTGAACTCTCGCAACATAGTGCCTGTTCCCCAGGCCGGAAGCTCGGCCATCTCCGTGCGATGGGCGCCGCCGCGACAGATTCGTCCAAGGCGTCGGGTGTGCCGGCTTGCCAAGCGTCCCACGTCTGGCATCCGAAAACAGCGAAGTAGCAGGTTCGCGCCGGAAATGCTCGTCCAGCGAGCGGTCGAGCTTGTCTGGCCGGAGTTCATCTGTCCCGGGCGGCGGATCCCGCGCTTCAAGCGCGCGACGACCGGGCGCGGGTGACGGCGTCGGCCCAGCGGGCGAGGTGGGCTTTTCGTTCTTCCGGGGGCATTCCGACCTCGAACGTCCGCTCGACCCGGGACATGCGGGCGGCGTCCCGCATGCTGCGGAAGAGGCCGGCGCCGACGCCGGCGAGCATGGCGGCGCCCCGGGCGGTCGATTCGAGCTCGATCGGGCGCTCGATCGTGAGGGCCGCCGTGTCGGCCTGGTATTGCATGAGCAGATCGTTGTTCGCGGCGCCGCCGTCGACGCGCATGCGACCGAGGGGCTTGCCGAGGTCGTCGCACATGGCGCGGAGCAGGTCCGTCACTTCGAGCGCGATGCCTTCGAGCGTGGCGCGCGCGAGGTGCGCCTTCGTCGTGCCGCGCGTGATGCCGTGGATGAGGCCGCGCGCGTCCGGGTCCCAGTACGGCGCGCCGAGGCCCGAGAGCGCGGGCACGAACGTCACGCCCTCGCTCGACGGCACGCTCGCGGCGAGCGGCTCGATCTCGGCCGCGCTGCGGATGATGCCGAGACCGTCGCGGAGCCACTGCACGGCCGCGCCTGCGATGAACGCGCTGCCTTCGAGGGCGAAGACGACCTCGCTGCCGACCTTCCAGCCCACCGTCGTCAGCAGCCCGAAGCGGCTCGCGATCGGCTGCGCGCCGATGTTGACGAGGACGAAGGCGCCCGTGCCGTACGTGCATTTCGCGTCGCCCGTATCGAAGCAGGCCTGGCCGAAGAGCGCGGCTTGTTGATCGCCCGCGATGCCCGTGATCGGCACGCCGTCGGGCAGGTGCGGAAAGCCGAGCGTCTTCGCGATGAGCCCGGCCGAGTCGACGATCTTCGGGAGCACCGAGCGTGGGGCGCGGAAGAGCTCGAGCATCGCGTCGTCCCAATCGAGCGTCGCGAGGCTCATGAGCAGCGTGCGCGAGGCGTTCGTCACGTCGGTCGCGTGCACGGGCGAGCCGCCCATCGCGCCGCCGGACAGGCGCCAGACGAGGTAGCTGTCGACGGTGCCGAACGCGAGCTCGCCCCGCTCGGCGCGCTCGCGGGCGCCGTCGACGTTGTCGAGCAGCCACGTGAGCTTCGTGCCGCTGAAGTACGGATCGAGCACGAGGCCGGTCGTGCGTTTCACGGCGGGCTCGTGGCCGCCTTCGCGCAAACGCGCGCACGCGTCTGCGGTGCGTCGGTCTTGCCAGACGATCGCGCGGTGGATCGGCTTGTCGGTCGCGCGTTGCCAGACGAGCGTGGTCTCGCGTTGGTTCGTGATACCCACGGCCGCGATGCGATCGCCTTTGACGCCGGCCGAGCCGAGCGCGGCCTCGACCGATTCGAGCACGCTTTGCCAGATGTCTTCGGGCTCGTGCTCGACGAGGCCGGGGCGCGGGAAGTGCTGGGGGAACTCGCGCGTCGCGCGCCCGCGGGTCGTCCCTGCTGTGTCGAGCACGAGGGCGGTCGTCCCGGTCGTCCCTTGGTCGATCGCGAGCAGAAGGTCGGCGGCCATGGTTTCGGGCCTAGCCTGGCCGCCGCGCCGAGGGAAGGAGGATCGGCGCGTCGAACCTCTCGCTTAATTCCACGAGAAGGAATACACTTCTGCGCGTACCGGTTCGGCGGCCGTCTGCATTCGTGCGGGCAGGGCCTCCCGTGGTTCTCGGAATGCAAGCGCAACGGCTCACCTGATGGCTCGACTGATCCTGCAGACCGCCGAAGGGCAGCAGGCCATCGAGCTGCGGCCCGTGAACTCGTTGGGGCGCCACCCCAACAACTCGATCCAGCTGCTCGACAAGATCGTCTCCAAGGAGCACTGCATCATCGAGCTCCGCGGAGCGCAGTTTTACCTGCGTGATCTCGGCAGCCTGAACGGGACGTTCGTCAACAACGAGCGTGTCCGCGGCGAGGCTCCGCTGAAGCACGGCGACGAGATCGCCCTCGGATCGACGCGTGGCCGCTTCGATGACACGCCGTCGCCGATCGCAGGTACGGCCGGGGGGCCGCCGCCCGTGGCGCCGCCGCAGCAGCAACCGCAAGCGTGGGCCGCGACGCCGCAGCCCGCGCCCGTCGCGCCGTCCCCGCTTGCCCAGTCCGCGCACGTCCTTCCCGCGTTGCCCGCTGCCGCGCATGCGAACCGGCCGCCGCAGGGCGCCTTCGCGCCGCCGCCGATGCCGCCGCGTCCGCCGCCGCAGCAAGCCGGTCCGGTCGCGCCGAACCTGCCGCCGCGTCCGCAGGCGCCTGGGCTCCCTGCGCCGAACCCGGCGCTCGGCATTCCGGGCGCGAACCCCAACATGACGATGATGGGGAAGGGCTCGGGCGCGCACACGTTCATCACGGGCCCGCACTCGTACGTCGCGCAAGGCACGCGCATCGACCTGAACGATCAAGCGCGCCAGATCGGCACGCAGATCGCCGCCGTCGAAAAGGGGTTTTTGCCCTTCGACCGCCTCGCGAGTGATCTCAACCAGCTCCGCGCCGACTACGAGCGGCTGCGCCTCTCGCACGAGCTCGCGCGCGACATCGCCTCCGAGCGCGACACGTCGAAGCTGCTCGACAAGATCCTCGCGAGCATCATCAAGTTCATCAAGGCCGACCGCGGGGTGATGTTCCTCCGCGACGACAACAACGGCGAGCTCATGCCGCGCGCCTCGCAGCGGCGCGACGGGACCACGGCGCCGATCAGCGTCTCGTCGACGATCCTGAACCACGTGGTCAAGGAGCGCGCGGCCGTCCTCACGCACGACGCGGCCATGGACTTCGCGGCCTCCAAGGGCAAGAGCATGATCCTGAACCGGATCAGCTCGGCCATCGTCGTGCCGCTCGTCGCGCCGAACAACACGCAGGACGTCCTCGGCGTGCTCTGGCTCGACTCGGAGACGCTCGCGCAGTTCCAGCCGAAGGACCTCGAGCTCGTGGTGGCCGTGGCCCACCAGGCCTCGATGTTCATCGAGATCAACATCCTCGGAAAGAAGATCGAGAACGAGATCATCGCCCGCGAGCGCTTCTCGCGGCTGCTCTCGCCGAACATCGCCGAGCGCGTGATGAGCGGCCAGCTCGAGGTGCGCCTCGGCGGTCAGCGCGTCGACGAATGCACGGTCTTCAACAGCGACATCCGCGGCTTCACCGCGATGAGCGAGAACACCCCGCCCGAAGAGCTCGTCGACATGCTGAACGAGTACTTCGAGCTCATGGTGGACACGATCTTCAAGTACGAAGGCACGCTCGACAAGTTCATGGGCGACGGGATCATGGCCATCTGGGGCGCGCCCGTGATCCACCCCGACGACGCGATCCGCAGCGTGCATTGCGCGCTCGAGATGGGCGAGGTGCTCGGCGACTTCAATCGGAGGCGCCTCGAGCGTGACCTCGCGCCGCTCGCGATCGGCATCGGCATTCACACGGGCCCGCTCGTCGCGGGCTACATCGGCAGCTCGAAGGCGCTCTCGTACACGGTCATCGGCGACACGGCGAACACCTCGGCACGGCTCTGCTCGGTCGCGTTGGCGGGGCAGATCGTGGTCAGCGAGATGACGCACGACAGGCTCGTCGGGCGCTTCGAGACCGAGGAGTTGCCGTCGGCGAAGGTGAAGGGCAAAGAGAAGCCGCTGCGCGTGTTCAACGTGATCCGGGCGGCGACGTCGGTGCAGGTCCCCGCGAACATCCTCGCGGAGCCGACGATCTCGGAGTGACCTCGGCCTGCCATGTTCGTCCTGCCATTCGAGAAGCCGGTCGCGGATTTGGTCGAGAAGGTGAGGGCCCTGCGCGCGCTCGCCGCCTCCGATCGCAGGTTCGAACCCGAGCTTCAGCGCCTCGAAGAGAAGACGTCGCGGCTCGCGCGCGAGATCTTCGCGGACCTCACGCCGATTCAGAAGGTCCAGCTCTCTCGGCACGCGAACCGGCCCTACACGCTCGACTACGTGAAGCGGCTTTTCACCGGATGGGTTGAGCTCAAAGGAGATCGGCGCTTCGCCGAGGATCAGGCGATCGTCGCGGGGCTCGCGTCGTACCACGGCCGCAGCGTCGTCGTGGTCGGCCACCAGAAGGGCCGCGGCACGAAGGAGAACGTGAAGCGCAACTTCGGCATGCCCCACCCCGAGGGCTACCGGAAGGCGATTCGCATGTACGAGCTCGCCGACAAGTTCGGCCTGCCCGTGCTCACGTTCATCGACACGCCCGGCGCGTATCCCGGCATCGGCGCCGAGGAGCGCGGGCAGAGCGAGGCCATCGGCGCGGCGCTCGCGGCCATGGCGAGGGCGCGTGTGCCGATCCTGGCGACGATCATCGGCGAAGGCGGGTCGGGCGGCGCGCTCGCGCTCGGCGTCGCGAACCGCGTGCTCGTGATGGAGTTCGGTTGTTACTCGGTCATCTCGCCCGAGGGGTGCGCGGCGATCTTGTGGAACGACGGCGCGCGCGCGGACGAGGCTGCGGCGCAGCTCAAGATCACGGCGCCGGAGCTCTTGCAGCTCGGCGTGGTCGACGCCGTCGTGGAAGAGCCGACGGGCGGCGCGCACCAGGACCACGACGAGGCGGCGCGTCGGCTCGACGAGGCCTTGTGGCCGAACCTCACCTCGCTCGACGGCCTCTCGGGGGATGAGCTCGTCGACGATCGGTATCGTCGCTTCCGCGCGCTCGGCTCTTTCCTCGCCTGACCTTTCCCGCACGGCGGGCCGGCGCTATACGCCGCGGATGTGCATCAACAGGGAGCGGCCGTGACCGTACCCGTCGCCCTCGTCGGCTGCGGCGCGTGGGGCGAGAACCTGCTCCGTGTGCTTTGCGAGAGCCCGCGGGCCGAGCTCGTCGCGGTCGCCGAGACGAGCGCGGCGCGGCGCGAGCTCGCGCGCGTGAAGGCGCCTTCCGCGGCGATCGTCGAGAGCTTGGAGGAGGCGATCGGGCTCGGCGCGCGCGCCGTGGTGATCGCGACGCCGCCGCGCTCGCATGCGTCGCTCGTGCTCACGGCGCTCGACGCGGGGCTCGACGTGCTCGTCGAGAAGCCGCTCGCGCTCTCGGCCGCGGACGCCGAGCGTTGCGCCTTGCGCGCGGCCTCGCTCGGGCGCGTGGCGATGGTGGGGCACCTTTTGCGGTACCACCCGGCGGTCGAGCGCCTCGTCGCGATGGTGCACGAGGGGGCGCTCGGCACGATCCGGCACCTCGCGGCGTCGCGCCTCTCCATTCGTGGGGATCGATCGGTGCCCGCGCTCTGGTCGCTCGGCCCGCACGATCTCTCGATCGTGCACGCGCTCGAACCGCTCCGCATCGAGGCGCTCGAAGCGACGAGTGGCCCGGAGGGTGATCCGGTCGTGCTCGGCTTGCGGCTCGCGTCGGGGTTTGACGCGCGGATCGAGCTCTCGCGCGTGCATGCGACGAAGGAGCGGCGGATCGTCGTCGTGGGCTCGTCCTGCGTGGCGATGCTCGACGACGTGCGCGCGCCGGATCGCATTTTTCTCTCCCGTTCCCCCGCGAGCAGCGCAGGGCTCTTCGAAGGGCCGGCCGAGGAGATCCGCGTCCCGTGGCGCGAGCCGATGGCCGTGGAGATCGATCACTTCCTGCGTTGCGTGGAGGAGCGCCGCGCGCCGCGCACGCCGTTGGAGGAGGGCGTGGTCGTCGTGCGCGCGCTCGGGCAGGCGGAGCGGGTGCTCGGCGAGATGGACCTCAGGCCGGCTTCGCTTCGAGCCGAAGGATCGTGATCTCCGGCGCCGCGCCGAGCCGCACCGGCGGCCCCGTCGTCCCGAGCCCTGGGCTCACGTAGAGCCACGCGTCGCCTTCGCGGTAGAGGTCCGCGTGATAGCGATACACGCGGGCCGACAGATTGTACCGCGTCGAAAGAAAGGGCACGGCGACCTGGCCCCAGTGCGTATGACCCGAGAGCACGAGCGAGGCGCCCCGCGCGGACAGATCCGGGAAGAGCTGCGGATCGTGGGCCAGCACGACGATCGGCGCGCCGTGATCGTGGCCGTCGAGCGCGCGTTGCACGTTCGCGCGGCGCGACCACGTGTCGTCGACCCCCGCGATCATGAGGCGCTCGCCGTCTCGCTCGATCGCCTTGCGTTCGTTTCGCAGCACGGCGACGCCGGCCTCGCGCAGCTTCCCCACGAGCGCCTCGCCGTTGCCGAAATAGTCGTGGTTGCCCATCACGGCGAGCACCCCGTCGCGGCTCTTCAACGAGCTCGCGAGATCAGCGACCTCGCCGTGGAACGTGTTGCCGCTCGTCACGTAGTCGCCCGTGAGCGCGACGAGGTCGACGTCGAGCGCGCGGACGGTCTCCGCCCAGCGATCGGCGTGCTCGCGGGGGCAAAGCGCGCCGATGTGCAGGTCCGACAGGTGCGCGATGCGGTAGCCGTCGAAGGCGGGCGGAAGGCCGCGGATGGGCACGTCGATCGTCCGCACGCGGACCCAGCGGCGCCGCACGAACACACCCCAGCCGGCGAGCGCGAGCCCGAGCGCGTACGCGACGATCGCGAGCGACCCCGACGTCGGCACGTGCGTCGCCGGCACGACGAAGCTCGCCAGCATCGCGAGGGCCAGGCTGACGAGCCACAACGGCAGCGCGGCCACGAGGGCGCACCAGTGCACGTAGTACGGCTCCTCGACGAGCAGGCGGCGCAGGCGTGGGACCGGACGATCGGCCGACGCGAGCTGAATCCGCCCTCGAAACGCAAACGCCAGCAGCGCGCAGAGCACGAGCGTGAGGAGCCAAGGCGTTGGCGCGTCGAGGCGCGCGAGGATCGCGTGTGTGGCCATGGCGAACGTCACGTGCAGCGCGATCGTCACGGCAAAGAGGACAGTCCAGAACCTTCGCATCACCCTCGGGGCCGCCAGGAAAATGGCTGCTTTACGTCGCCCGAAGCTTCATGCTAGCGCGCGAGTCCCAAGATCACAGGGAGCAGGCACGATGAGCGATCCGAGGATCGAACCCACGATGGTCAAAGCCCCGCATGGGGCACGGACCATGGAGATCGAGTGGGCCGACGGGCACAAGAGCGTGCTTCCGCACGAGATCCTGCGCGGCTACTGCCCTTGCGCGGTCTGCCAGGGGCACGGCGGCACCATCCATTTCGTGCCGGGCGGCGACCTCTTCCTTCGGGACATCCAGCAGGTCGGCAACTACGCCTTGCAGTTCACCTGGGGCGACCAGCACGACACGGGAATTTACTCGTTTCGATACCTCCGTTCGCTCTGCCAGTGCGACGCGTGCAAACCCACGTTCAGCCCAGGATCGGTGCCGTGAACGAAAAGACGAAGCCGGCGAAAAAGACACCTGCCGCAGGACCCAAGCCCAAGGCCGCGCCGCCGGACGGCAAAAAGAAGGCGCTCGATCCGAAGCAGATCGTGCATGCCGATTTCCTCGCCGCGGCCGCGCCGGGCTCGTCGCTCCCTGCGCCGACGATGGCCGAGATCGCGTTCGCGGGCCGGTCGAACGTGGGCAAGTCGAGCCTCATCAACACGCTCGTCGAGCGCAAGGGCCTCGTGCGCACGGGGGCCACGCCGGGCGTCACCCGGCAGATCAACCTCTTCGAGGCGCGCGCGCGGGACGGCGCGACCTTCCACCTCATCGACCTGCCCGGCTACGGCTACGCCAAACGCTCGAAGGCCGAGCGGACGGCGTGGGGGGACCTCATCGAGGGGTACCTGCGCGGCCGCATCACGCTCGCGGCCCTCGTCATCCTGGTCGACGTGCGTCGCGGCCTGGAGGAGGACGACCTCGAGCTCATCCAGTTCGTGGAGGAGGCGCGTGACGTCCAGCGCCGGCCGGTGGAGATCGTCATCGTCGCCACGAAGGCCGACAAGATCGGCCGTTCGGCGAGCCGAAGCGCGACGGCGGCGATGGCGAAGAGCACCGGGCGCAAGGTGATCGGTTTCTCCTCGGTCACGGGCGAGGGCCGCGCGGAGCTGTGGGCGCTCCTGCGCAAGGTCACGCTCGGCACGCCCGAGGCGACGTCCGTCGTGAAGGACCCGGAGCCGGAGCCTGCTTGACGGCGCGCGTGTGCGTCCTTTTCCATCTGCGCGCGGCGTGCCCGCCCTTGGGACGCGTGCCCAGCAGCACGGGAGCGTACGGCGATGCGCACCGTAAATCGGTTGACGTTCGGCCTGTGTGCTCCTTTCGTTAGGTGGCGATGACGGCGGGTGGGCGCCAGAGCCGGGCGGAGCGTGACGCGCTGGACGCGCGCGCCATGCGCCGCATCTGTGATGGGGACGACGACGCCATCGCGGAGATCTACGATCGCCACGCGAGCGTCGCGTACGGCCTCGCGCTCAAGATCGTGCGGGACGCGCTCGAAGCCGAGGACGTCGTGCACGACGCGTTCGTCGCGATCGTCGAGCGCGCCGATCAGTACCGCGCCGAGCGCGGCACCGTCGTCGCTTGGCTCGTCACCACGGTGCGAAACCTCGCCCTCGATCGCGCGCGGCGACGCACGCGGCGGGCGCAGATCACGGACGAAGAGCTGCGGCACGAGCCGATCGAGCCCGTGGTCGATCCCGAGTCGAGCTCGGTCCTCGACCTCGAACGCCGCGCCGTGCGGGCCGCGCTCGGTGGTTTGCCCGCGGCGCAACGCGCGACCCTGGAGACGGCGTTTTTCGAAGGGCTCAGTTATCCCGAGATCGCCGAGCGCGACGGCGTGCCGCTCGGCACCGTGAAGTCCCGCGCGGCGCGCGCCCTCTCGGCGCTGCGCGTGGCCCTCGAAGGGCCGCTCGAAATGCAAGGCGTGGGCAGCGGCGGCGAGGACGAGTGAACACTCGGGTTTCCTCGGAAAACGAGTCAAAGCCCCGTCGTCGTTCGCACGGTGGTATAGAGCTTGCCATCTTCGGGACATGTCCCCGGTCGTGCCCATGAGACTGCCTCTCGAGAGCTTCACGGTGGAGCGGTTCCGCGGGGTTCGCGATCTGGAACTCCGTGATCTCGGGCGGTTCAACCTGCTCGTCGGCCGGAACAACTCGGGAAAAACGAGCGTGCTGGAAGCCCTGCGCATCTTCAGCGCGCCGCTTGATCCGTGGAACTGGCTGAACACGGCTTGGCAGCGAGAGCCTCTCGGGGGCTCGGGCTTCACGGTGATCGAGCGGCTCTGCTGGCTGTTCCCCCATACGGCAGGTCGCGATCGGGAGACCCCCTATGATGGGACCGTGCGCCTCCTGGGGTCAGGACGAGTCCCGCTGCGTGAAGTCACGGCTCGGTACCTTGAGGTACGAGGGACAATTTCGAACTCGCAGATGACGATGACGGAAGAGTTCACGGCTGAATCGCTTGAGCGTCGCGGTGCGCAGATCGACTTGTTGCTGAAGCAGCGTCAGCTCGATCTGTTCGATGGCGACGAAGCACGTGGTTCATTCACCCTATGGGAAGGAGAACGCTTCGAACGTCCTCGCGAGCGCGTGCAGCTTGGGACGGCCTTCCGATACATTCACCAACCGGATCACTGGATCCAGACCGTCCGTCTCTACTCCGATGCGAAGCTGGCGGGCTTGGATGGGGCCGCGATCGATCTGTTACGGAAGATCGAACCGACGATCGAAGGTGTCGAGTTGCTCGTGCCTCCCCAGGGCAATCCTGGTGCGCCCCGCGTGTACCTGCGCGACAAGCACGCAGGACTCTCGCCCCTCAGCTCCTATGGTGATGGGGTCCGGCGAGCGCTGCTCTTCGCCCTCGCGATTCCGAGCGTCGCTGGCGGCGTTCTCCTCATCGACGAACTCGAAACCGCGATCCATGTCTCCGCACTGGGGCATGTCTTCCGTTGGCTTCTCGACGCCTGTACGAAGCACGACGTGCAGGTCTTCGCGACGACGCACAGCCTCGAAGCGCTCGACGCGATCCTGGCCGTCGATCCGACGCCCGAAGAAGACATCGTCGCCTACCGACTCGAACGTGAGGGCGAGCAGACGACGGCCCGCCGTTACGGAGAGGACCTGCTCAAGCGCATCCGCTACGAGCGAGGGCTCGACGTGCGATGAGCGTTCGGAACGCGTACATCGTCGTGGAGGGCCCGCACGACGTGGAGCTCGTCGCGCGGCTGCTCAAGCCTCTCGGCTTGAAGCGGGTCCAGAAGCAACCGGGAGTCGATCCCTACTGGAAGCGACTCATCCCCACGAGCTTCCCACCGCCGCCCGATCTCGATCTGCTCCGCCGCGTCTCGGTTCCCTTCTTCTTCCAAAACGCTGATGTTTCCCTCGCCATCCATGCAGCGACCGGCGAGTCGCGCATTGCCGAGACCATCGAGGAGTCTCTCTCCGAGCTGCGCCCATCCCCAGGGGCCATCGGTGTCTTCCTTGACGCCGACCAGAAGGCGACTCCGCGCCAGCGCTTCGCGGAACTGAAGGCCAGGCTCGCGGCCTCGAAGGATGCCCCCGTGGCCCTCGCCGACGAGCCCGGCGAGATCGCACCCGGCCCACCGCGGACCGGTGCGTTCGTGCTGCCGGACAACGAGCAACAAGGCACGCTCGAAGACCTCCTCCTCGCGTGCGCGGCGACCAGCTACCCCTCGCTCCTCTCCGCGGCCCGCACGCTCGTGGCAAGCGTGAATCCAGAGGATGACGCCTTCGATCGTCAGGACATGGCGGACTTCACGAAGCCAGCAGGGCGAAACAAAGCGACCGTCGCATGCATCACGGGCGTCCTTCGTCCCGGCAAGGCTGTCCAGGTCTCCATCCAGGACAATCGCTGGCTCGAAGGCGCATCCTGCGAACTCCCGCGCATCAAGGCCGTGCGCGCCTTCCTCTACGCTCTCCTCGACATCACCGGGACGTAGGTCCTCACCTGCGCCTCTGCGCCCCCAGCGCAAACGTGATCCCCCGCGCCAGCGTGCTCAACGTCCGCACCCCGTGCAGCTCGAGCTCCACCATCGTCCGGGCCACCTCGGACCGCACGCCCGTCAAGAGCACCTCCGCGCCGAGCAGCCGGGCTCCGCGCACCGCTTCGCAGAGCAGCCCCATCACCGCTTGATCGGCTGCGCGCAGCCCCGTCAGATCGATGATCGCGAACGTCGCGGCGCGCGTCGACACCGCGGCGAGCAGCGCGTCGACGATCCTCGCGGCGCGGCGTTTGTCCACCGAGCCGATGAGCGGCATCACGATCACGCCCTCGGCCACGGGCAGGAGCGGCGTTTCGAGCTCTTCCAGCATCGACTCCTGCGCCCGGATGATCTCCTCCTGCATCCGCGCGCGCTCCGACTCGGCCACCTTGCGCATCGTCACGTCGCGGTCCACGCCGCGATACCCGCAGTAGCCGCCGGCCTCGTCGAAGAGCGGCACGCCGCTCGTCTCCAGCACCACGCGCCGCCCGTCCTTGTGCACGTTGACGTTTTCCACGTCCTTGAACGGCGCGCGTGCCGTCACGATCGGGATGAAGAGGGCGCGCATGCGGGCCACCTCCTCGGGCGGCATGAAGTCGAACGGCGACTTTCCGAGCGCATCCTCCGGCTCGTAGCCCAGAAAATCGCGGATTCGCGGGCTCACGAACGTGTAGATCCCGTTCGTGTCGATCTCCCAGACCCAGTCGTTCGTCACCTCGACCAGCGTCTCCAGGCGGCGCTGGTCCTCGCGCAGGCGCCGGTTCTCCTTGCGCAGCCTGGCCAGCTCGCTCGCCGCGTCGTCGCTCCGGAATGCGACGTCGGTGTCCGTCTGCATCCGCGGAGCGTGACACGCCCGCCCGTTTCTCGCCCTGACGATGCCCTGCTCTTTCCCGCTCGATCGCGGGGCGTGACGAACGGGGCTGGCGCCTTGCGACGCGCGCGACATTCTCCCGGACAGCCATGCCCGCGTATGCCGGTCCGCTCACGCCCGTCGAGGCGCCCCTCGTGCCGCTCGGCCTCGTGCCGCTCGTGCCTCTGCTCGCCGCGATCGTCGTGGCCCTCTTCGGCGCGCGGATGGGGCGACGCCGCGCGACGCACCTCGGCCTCGGCGCGACGCTGCTCGCGCTCGGGCTCGCCCTCGTCGACACCACGCGCCTCGCCTCGCTCGAACCTGCGCGCCGCGCGCTCTTCGACGTGGCCTTCCGCCTCGTGCGTATCGGCTCGCTCGACGCGAACGCCTCGTTCGCCCTCGACCCGCTCGGCGCGGGCTTCCTCCTCACGGCCCTCCTCGTCGTCGCGCTCGTGCATGTCGCCGCGAGGAAACGCGTCGAGGACGATCGCGCGGCGATTCGGTTCACCGCGACGGCTTCGCTCTTTTCGTCCGGCCTCTCGCTCGTCGTGCTCGCGGCCGACGCGATCGTGTGGCTCTTCGGCTGGGGCGCCGTCGTCCTCGCGACGGGCCTCTTCGTGGTGCAGGGCAAGAGCTCGCAGCCTGCCGCGTCCGCGGGCATGCGCGCGGGCGTCGTGGCGAGCCTCGGCGGCGCTGCGACCGTCTCCGGCCTCGCCTTCCTGTTCTGGGGCCTCGGCGGCGCGTGGATCGACGAGGGCCATTTCCTCGCGGATTTCCGTGCGCGATTCGTCCCGGTGTATGCCGAGGGGCGGATTCCCGCCGACGCGACGCTCGCCGAGGACGTCCAACGTCCGCGCGGCGAGCGCGACGTGAAGATCGTCGCCGAGCGCGCGGAGAAGCGCGGCTTCCTCACGCTCACGAGCCATCCGGGCGCGCGTGTGTACATCGGCGTCTCCGACCGCGCGCAGCTCGCGCAGAACCCCGCGCCCTTCGCGGTCGCGCCCTTCGTGCGCCGGGAGATTGCGGCGGGCCCGCATTCGATCGTCATCGCGCCGGGCGGCGGCGCCACGGTCACCGGCGATGGCCTCGAGGTCGCCTGGATCGAGGGCCTCGTCGTCCCCGCGGGCGAGGAAGTGCGCATCACGCCGCTCGGTCCCACGGTCGCGTTTCGCGAGATCCACGATCAGCTCGTCCTCCGCGACGAGGCGGGGCGCCAGAGCGTCACGCGCTCGCTCCTCGGCAAGCTCGGCGCCGGCTCGATCGGCCTCGTCACCCTCGCGTGCCTCCTCCTCTTCGCGGGCGCCGCCGCGACGAGCGCGACCTTTCCCTTCTCCGGCTGGCTCCCGGGCGCTGCGGCGTCTCTCTCGCCCCCTGCGCTCGCGCTTGTCCTTGGCCTCGCGCTCGCGCCTGGGCCGCTCCTCCTCGTGCGCCTCTCCGACCTCTTCACGTTGAGCCCCATGGCTGCCGGCGTCGTCACCATCTTCGGCGCGTTCTCGGCCGTGGTCGCGGCGCTTCGTGCCGTGCTCGACCCACGACACCCCCATCGCCTCGTGTACGGCGCGCTCGCCGTCACGGGCCTCGCCTTCGTCGCGGTGGGCCTCGACGAGCCTGCCTTCGCCGTCGTCCTCCTCGCCCTCCATGCGCTCGTGCGTGCGGCGACTTGCCTGCGCGCGACCGAGCGTGACGAGACGCGACCTGCGAAGACCTTCCCCGGCGCGCGTCTCCTCCTCGAAGGCACCGGCACGAAGCTCGGCGAGGTTCTCTTCGAGGCGGCCACCACGATCGCGCGCGGCGCCTCCAAGCTCGTCTCCGCGATCGACGACCTCGTCCTCGGCTTGCCGGCGCGCCTTTTCGAGCGCCTCTTCTCCCTCTTCGCCGCGCTCGTGATCCTCGGCCTCGCCGCCCCTGCTTTCGCGGACGAGCCTGCGGGCCGCGCCGTCCTTCGCCCCGAGTTCGGCGGCGATCATGTCGAGCTCTCCCTCGCGCCCGACGGCGAGCACATGACGGGCGCGTTTTTCCTCCGCAACGAAGGCCCCGGCCCGATCGAGCTCTCGCGCGTCGACGTCCGCTCTTCCGCGAACGATCCACGCCTGCCGCCCGGCATCACCGTCACCGTCGAAGGCCCGCGCGCCTCCACGCGCATCCCGCCGGGCCAGGAGCGCCGCGTCAGCATCCGCTGGCGATACGAATCCGCCCGCGCCCGCGAGCTCTACGGCCAGGTCCTCGTCGAATCGAACGCCCGCGCCGGCGACGGCGCCGAACCCGGCCGCCCCCTCGCCCTCGCCATCCACGCCGAACGCCCGCTCGGCCTCGGCTTCCTCGGTCGCACGCCGCTCTCCGTCGTCGTCTTTTTCCCTCTCCTCGGCACGCTCCTCGCGCTCCTCCTCCGCGTCACGCGCCGCGACAGCCCCCGTGTCCTCGCCGCGACGAGCGCCCTCGTCCACGGCTCGCTCCTCGCCTTCGTCGCCTGGCTCTGCGTCCGGTTCGACCGCGCCTTCAGCCACGCCGACGGCAACGACGGCTTCCAGCTCCTCGAGCGCGGCCGCCTCTTCCCTTCGCTCGGCGTCGAATACTTCCTCGGCGTCGACGGCATTTCCCTCGCGCTCGTCGCGGCGGCCGTCCTCCTCGCCTTCGTCGCCTCGATCGCCAGCGCCGGCTTGCGCGACCGCGCGGCCACCTACCACGCCCTCGCCGGCGTCTTCCTCACGGCCTCGCTTGGCGTCCTCGTCTCGCTCGACCTCTTTCTGTTCTGCGCCTTCTGGCTCCTCGGCCTCCTCCCCACGAGCCTTCTCGTCGCGCGCCGCGGCGGCCCGGGCCCGCGCCGCGCCGCGGCCCGTGTCCTCGTCTCGTCCCTGATCGGCGCCGCGCTCCTCTGCGCTGCGTCCTGGTTCCTCTGGCAACACGGAGACCCCACGTACCTCGCGACCGGCGAATCCGTCCGCCGCTCGGCCGCGATTCCGGAGCTCGCGCGTGTGGCCTGGGTCGACAAGGGCCTCGACATCGGCGGGTTTTCGGCCGTGAAGGTCCTCTGGACCGCGCTCTTCGCCGCCTTCGCGCTCCGCATGGCAGCGTTCCCGTTCCCCGGATACCTCGCCGACATGCATGCCGAGACCGACGCGCCGACGAGCGTCCTTCTCTCGGGCGCGCTGCTCTCCACGGGCGTGTACGGCCTTCTGCGCCTCAACGTCGGCGTCTTGCCGGAGGGCATGCGCTGGGCGGCGACGACGATCTCGATCCTCGGCGCGGCGGGCATCCTCGTCTCCGCGCTCGCGGCGATCGCGCAAGACGACCTCAAGCGCTTCTTGGCGCGGATTGCCGGTGCACACGGAGGGATCGCGCTCCTCGGGATCGGATCCCTCACGCCGCAGGGATTCGAGGCGAGCGTCGTGGTGGCGGCGACGCACGGCGTGATCCTCGGCCTGCTCTTCGTGCTCGTGTCGGTCCTCGAATCGCGGGTCCAGACGCGGGACCTCGGGCGATTCGGCGGCCTCTCGCGGGAGATGCCGCTCTTCGCGACGCTCTTTGCCCTCGGCATGCTCGCGTCCCTCGGATTGCCGCTGCTCGCGGGCTTCTGGGGGCCGCTGCTCGCGCTCTGGGGCGCGTTCGCCCGGGAGCGGGCGATTGGCGTCTTCGGGGCGATCGGAATCGTGGCGCTCGCGGCGGTGCACATCTTCGCGATGGGGCACCTCTTGTTTGGCGAGGCCCGCGGGGAGTGGCAGACGAGCAAGTACCTGGAGCCGTTCGGCGGCAAGTTCCCCGCCATGTACAGGCGCGAGCTCGCGGCGGCGTTGCCCCTCGCGATCGGATTGGTCTTGCTCGGCGTGGCGCCGCGGCCGCTCCTCGGCATGGTGGATCAGGCCTGCCTCGGAATGCACAGGCTCGTCGATCGACCGGGGCCTTTGCAGATTGCGTCGACGGAGCAGCCCCGTGGGCGCGTCTGAACGATGACGCGCACGGCCAGAACGAGCGCGCCCAAGCCGCCCGCCGAGGGCGGAGGCGTCGGTGATTACGAGGCGACGTTATGGGCGGCGGCCGACAAGCTGCGGAGCAGCCTCGACGCCGCGGAGTACAAACACGTCGTCCTCGGGCTCATCTTCCTCAAATACATCTCCGACGCCTTCGAGGAGAAACACGCCGCCCTCTCCGCGGTGGCCGGCGCCGATCCCGAGGACCCGGCCGCCTATCGCGCCGACGGCGTCTTCTGGGTCCCCCGGGAAGCGCGCTGGTCCTTCCTCGCGGATCACGCCACCGCGCCCACCATCGGCAAGCTCGTCGACGAGGCCATGCTCGCGATCGAGCACGAAAACCCTGCACTCGCGGGCGTCTTGCCCAAGGACTATGCCCGGCCCGCGCTCGACAAACAGCGCCTCGGCGAGCTGCTCGTGCTCTTCGGCGACATCGGCTTCAGGGACAAGGCGCGGCGCGGGCGCGACGTCCTCGGCGACGTGTACATGTACTTCCTCGGCCATTTCGCCGCGGCCGAGGGCAAACGCGGCGGCCAGTTCTACACGCCCAAATGCATCGTCGAGCTCCTCGTGGAAATGCTCGCCCCGTACAAGGGCCGTGTCTTCGACCCGTGTTGCGGCTCGGGCGGCATGTTCGTGCATAGCGAGAGGTTCGTCGAGGAGCACGGCGGGCGCATCGGCGACCTTCGTGTGTACGGCCAGGAGTCGAACCCCACGACGTGGCGCCTCGCGAAGATGAACCTCGCCATCCGCCAGCTCGAAGGCGACCTCGGCGCCGAATGGGCGGACAGCTTCCAGCGCGACCTGCACGAGGGCCTCGAGGCCGATTACATCCTCGCGAACCCGCCCTTCAACGACTCCGACTGGGGCGGCGTGCGCCTGCGCGAGGACCCGCGCTGGACGTTTGGCCTGCCGCCCGTGGGCAATGCGAACTTCGCGTGGGTCCAGCATTTCCTCCACCACCTCGCGCCTGCGGGCGTCGCCGGCTTCGTGCTCGCGAACGGCAGCATGTCGTCGCAGCAATCGGGGGAGGGGGAGATCCGGAGAAAGCTCCTGGAGGCGGACCTCGTCGATTGTATCATCGCGCTGCCCGGCCAGCTCTTCGACTCGACGCAGATCCCGGTGTGCTTGTGGATCCTCGCGCGCGACAAGAAACACGGGATCGGCGAGCAGGGCAAACGGCTCGGGGACCGCAGCGGCAACGTGCTGCTCCTCGACGCGCGGAATCTGGGGACGATGGTCGACCGCGTGAAGCGCGTCCTCACCGCCGAAGACATCAAGAAGATCGCCGACACCTACCACGCCTGGCGCGGCGAACGCGAACCGGTCCGATATGCCGACGTGCCCGGCTTTGCTCGCTCCGCGACGCTCGCCGACATCCGCGCGCACAAATACGTGCTCGTCCCGGGCCGCTACGTGGGCTTCGAGAGCCGCCCGCAGGCGACGTGGGATCACGGCGCCTTGCAGGCGGAGCTCGCCGAGATCCTCGCGCGGTTCCAGCAGATCGATCGTGCCTCGAATGCGGCCTTGCGTGTCCTGGAGGACCTCCTCCGTGGCTGAGCCGTATTTGATCTGCCCGAAGAGCTGGCGCCGGAGCACGCTGGAGCCGGACGGAGACTTGATCACGCGTGTCGACAGCGGCGGCACGCCGAGCACGTCCGTCGACGCCTACTGGGACGGCGACCTCCCCTGGCTCACGCCAAAAGAAATCACGAGCCTGCAGGACGGCCTCTTCGTCTCGCGCACGGAGCGCTCGATCACGCAGCTCGGCCTGGAACACTCCTCGGCGAAGCTCCTGCCCCCCGGGACCGTCATGCTGAGCAAACGCGCGCCGGTCGGGGCCGTCGCCGTGAATGCCGTCCCGATGGCGACGAACCAGGGTTTTTTGAACTTCCGCTGCGGCCCGGCCTTGCGCCCGCTCTACCTCGCGTATTGGCTGCGCGCGAACCGGCCTTACCTCGACAAGGTGGCGAACGGCTCGACGTACCCGGAGCTTTACCAGAGCGACCTCTTCGAATTCGAGCTCGCCGTGCCCCCGCTGGATGTCCAGGATCGTATCATTGAAGTCCTGAGCGCCCTCCAATTCGCCGCGCTCCTCGGCCTCCCGCTCGAACAATCCGTCACGCGCCCCGAGGCGATGGTCGCGCTCCAGGCGCAAAACCGACGCCTTTCGAGCATCCGCGACGCGCTCCTCCCGCAGCTCCTCTCGGGCGCGCTCGACGTATCGAAGAAGCCGTGACGATCGCGCGCCCCATGGCCTTATCCTGAGGCCATGATGCAGCACCTTCTTTTCTTGCTTGCCCTCCTCGTCACCGTCCCCGCGTGCAGCCCTGCCATCGCGCCGCGCACGGGCGACACCACGCCGGCCGGAAAGCTCGGCTGGTCCGTGCACGGCGCGCTCTGGAACTTCGGCACGGGCCACTTCGAGCGCGGCAGCGCCGCTGACGACTCCGTCTCCACCGGCGGCGCGGACATCTACCCCGAGACCGAGACCTTCCCCTGGTTCATGAGCGCGGGCTTCAGCGTGTACGACGTCGGCCTTCGTTATGGCGTCAATCGCTGGTTCGAGCTCGGCGCCTCGCTCGGCTTCCAGCGCATGGGCGGCGAAGCGCGTTTCGCCTTGCTCGACGAGGACAACGACGACCCTGTCTCCCTCGCCTTTGGCGCCGGCGGATATTACTCAGCGATCGGCCATGGCCCCTGGGGCCGCGCCGGCTTCGACCTGAGCATTCGCCTCGGCCGCGTGGCGCCGCTCTTCAACCTCTACGTGAGCCATGGGGCCACGTACAACAGCGCCTACCTCGATTTGCCGGGTGATGACGATTGCCCCGAGGAGGCGCCGTGGCAGCCCTGCGGCCGGCTCCAGGGCGTCCTCTCGAACGAGACGCGGCTGAGCGCGGCGCTGGGGGTCGCGATTGCGGTGGGCAAGGAGGAAGGCAAGCAGGGGGCGTTCACCGTGGGCCTCGTGCCGCACCTGGTGCTCCATTCGTACGGAGAGGAGCGAGCGTTGGGGAGCTGGGGCGACGATCTCCGTCACGATGCGGGGTTGCATATCGTGATTGGAGGGCAAGGGCCGGGGTGGTGAAGCGTACACGCCAGAGCCCATGTGTTGGATCGGGCGGGGCACGACAAACGAAGGAGTGACCGAGCGTTTCCGCCCGAGGCACGTGTGCGCATCGACCGTCATACCGTTCGGGGCGACGGACCACCGCAGTCTCGACACGCGCGTGACGTTGGAGTAACGTCATTTGCCGATGAGCGGTCTTCTCCCCGCCGACAATCCCGAGGTTGCACCGCTCCTCGAACCCGAGATCGAGCGGCTCGTTCAACAATACATCCGCGAGATGGCGCGCTACGAAAAAGCAGCCGCCATCGTGGCCGACAAGCTGCGCCGGGAGCTGCGGGCGGAAGCGCGCTTGAGGCACCTCATCAGTTTTCGCGCCAAACATCCGGACGATCTACGGGAGAAGCTGCGTCGAAAGGCGAAGGACAACGACGCGAAGTATCGTTACGACGCCCTCCGCGACGACCTCAACGGCGTGGTGACGGATCTCGCCGGGTGCCGTGTCGTCGTGTATGTGCCTGAGGACGAACTGCGGGTGGTCGATCTCGTCGACCGCGTGTTCCGCTCCCCTGCGCGCAGCGATGCTCGTCCTGCGCAGTATCAAAAGCCTACCGGTTACCGGGCCACGCATCGACTCGTCATCGCGTCGGAAAGCCCCGAGGAGATGTCGGTCAGCGGTGCCATCTGCGAGATTCAGATCACGACGCTCGCGGCACATCTGTTCAATGAACTCGAGCATGACATCACCTACAAGGAGCACGGTCAAAAGCCGTCGCTGAATGAGCGCGAGATGCTAGAGCATGTCCTTCATGCCGCGCGGCTCGCGGATCATGTTGTAGGGACGTTGCTCGTGGCGCACCGCCAGACGACGAGAGACCATGGCGTCCTCGACAACCCCGAGGCGCTGCGCTTTGCGCTCGAGCACGAGGCTGGGCGAGCGCTTGCCGGGGATTTCGTGCGACTTCACCGGATGCTCGACGCGAGCGTAGAGAAGCTGAACATGACGACGTTGCGTACGCTTGGAAACGTGAAGCAGGTGCTCCTGCGCGGCAGGGCCAAAGCATCGGCGCTGAAGCTTGACAGCGATGTGGATGACGTCGTGTGCTTTGCCCTTGGTCTCCCGGCGCAGTACGAGGAGTTCGCCAGCCAAGCCAAATCCTGGCGAGGGCCGGAGACACCGCTCAAACAAGCGCTTCTCCTTGTTGCGGAAGAATCGGTCGACACTTCGCTACGAACGACACAAGATAACGAGCGAAGCCATGCCTAATCTCACACTTTCAGACCTGGTTTCTGGGCTGGAGGAGTTCGGTGAGCGGTACCACGCCCTCGACGTGTTCGTTCACGACGTGGAAGGGCTCAAGCGCGCGCTTGATGGTGAGGTCGAGCCGGGGTTCGAGCCGATTGAAGGCGTCGGCCCTGTCGCCTTCTCGATTCCCTACAACGGGAAGCACTACCGGCTGACGGTGTTCGCGGAGCAGGGAGTCGCCCGTCTCACGCGGGAAGAGGGGGTGCGTGCCGAGGTCCTGACGAGCGCTGCGATCGGAAGCGCTGTCGGAGGAGCTGTCGGGGTGGCTGCGTCCCCACGTCCACAGGTGCAAGAGTTCGCTGCACTGGCAGGGATGGTGCTCGGCTTGTTGGTGGGTGCCGCCATTGGCGCAGCGGTGGCTGACTCGAATGCTCCCCGTCGTGTCTTCGCCCTTCGTTTCGATCCCCAAATGAAGGAGTGGCGCGCCTATGACGGCGGACTCGTGCGCTGGATGAAGGAGCGCCTCGCCGCTCCTGGGTGACCTGGGCCAAGGCTGCGTGCCACCGTACGCCCACGCCGCGGCGTCCAGATGGAAGTGGGGCTCCTCTACCTCCGATACCGACCCCGCGTGATCCGCCAATACACGAGACTCGCCACCTGCCGCAGGCTCATCCCCTCGACGCGCAGGCGCAGGAAGCGCGCGAGGCGCAAGAGCCCGCCGGGGTTCAAACGTGCGGCCTTCCGTAGGGTGCCACGGCGCATGACTCCCTACAGATAGCAGCGACGACGCCCTCAGTCCTCGTCGCCCTCGTCCTCGCCGTCCTCGCCCTCCTCGTCGTCCTCCTCCACCCCGGCGAACAACGCCGCATGCCGCAGGATCTCGATCGTGCCTTCGATGCTCAACTTCGGCGACGCGAGGGAGAGATCGTCGTACGCGAAGCGGTATCCATCGACGATCCCCTCCTCCGACAGAAGAACGAATCGGTCGGCCCCTTTGGGCTGCGTGACGAGAACGGCGAACGGAACGGACGGCGGGCTCGTCTCTCCGAAAAAGCTTTCCTGCGCCGCGCGGTCGCGGATCTCGTCGATCGAGAGGAAACGGAACATCCCCCACGAGAGCCCATTCACCCGCTCGTAGAAACGCACGACGGCGGGGGGCAGGGGCGCGCCGAGGTGCGCTTGTAGCCAGGCGAGGTCCTCCGCCGAGGCGCCGCGGATCGGCGCGTCGTCGTCCGGAAGGAGCGACGCTCGCAGCGCGACGAGACGCTCGAACCAGTCGTCCCGGTCGAGCAAAACCGCGACACCGTCGTCCGGGGTCGAGACGCCCAGCACCATCCCCGGGCATTGCACGTACATGGCGCCGTCGCACATCGTCCGCGCATGGTGCCGGAGGCGGGAGGCGAAGCGGAAATCATCGAATCCGCTCGAATACGTCTCGTACCGGATGCCGATGACGTTCGCCTCCTGCGCGAGCCACACGTCGAAGCCCGGGTACATCGGCCCGAGCGAGGGCACGTCGTCGATGTCGATGTAAAGGATCGGATAATCGCCTTCGCAATCCGGCTCCTTCGAGAGCATCCACACGCGGCGATGCTCGCTCCCGCCGGGCACGAGGAATCCGTGCTCCATCGCCGGCACGGCGAAGAAGTCCGCCCAGGACTTCGCGACCTCCGCGTCCGGCTCGGGATCGGAGGACGGCTCGCCCATATCGCCGAATTCGTCCTTCGCGATGGCTTCGAGCGATCGCGAGGTCCACCGGAAGGCCGGCGTGAGCTCGAACCAGCCGAGCGCCGCGAGCCATTGCGCGTCGAACGCGAGCCACGTCCGGAGGCTCTGCGGCAGCGGCGCGCCGTTCGGGAGCGTGAGCGCGCCGAGGACCTCCGGCGAGAGCGGGCGGAAGTCCTTGTCGTGCTTCGGCCAGGCGTCCTTCTTTTTTTTCTTCGCGGCCTCGATGCCGACCGCCGGCCAGCCTTTCTCCTGGACCTTCGCAATCACGCGCTCGACCAGCGCGACGCCTTGTGGCCCGCGGTCGTCGAGCGCGTCGAAGAAGCGGCGGTCGTCGCGGATCTTCGCGAAAAACGCCTCGGCGCGGAAGGCCGTCCGCATCTTCTCGCGCCCGTCGTACCCGAAGCGCACCGCGTCCTTGACGAAGCCGAGCGCGGCGTCGAGGTCGTCGAGCTCGAGGGCGACACACGCGGCATTAAAGAAGATCGCGGGGTTCTCCGGGCCGTGGGGGAGGCAGGCGGCGAAGTACGTGCGGGCGCGCGCGGGATCCTTGCCGAGGTGCGTGTTGTCGTCCTGCACGGCCCACAGCGCATTGCAGTACGTGGCGAGGTCGTGGTTCTTCACCTGGAGGAGCGCATCGAAGAGCACGATCGCGTCGCGCGGCCGGGTCTTCAGCCACGCGACCGAGAGCTGGTTCAAAGCGCGCTGGAAGGCGCCGCCCGCGTACCCCCCTTTCGAGCGTGTGAGGAGGCCGACGCGCTCGGCGTCGTCGAGGGCGAGGAGGGTCGCTGCGTGGGCCTCGTTGTCGTGCTTGAAGGAGCTGCGGAGAGCGTCCTCGTCGGGGCCGTTCATTCGGGCGCGGACGAGGGCGAGGTCGAGCCAGGCGTCGGACATGCCGCGGAAGCTAGTCGTCACCGGGGACAAGCTCAACCTCGACGAGGACGGGCTGGACGGCAGGGCCCTTCGCGTCTCCCTGCGGAGCGCCCGCCGCCCCCGCCGCTCCGCACCCCGCCCCTGCGGAACCGCCACCGCACCCGGCTCGGGCCGAAATCACGCGGATTCGCCCCTCTCCCGGTGTGGCACGCCGGCTGCAATCACCTTATGGCGAGCGCCGAGAGAGGCGCCAACCAGAAGGAGCCCGTCATGTTGCATCTTCGTTCGATCCTCCGCTCGTTCGCCGTTGCTCTGACCCTGGCGGTGGTGGCCGCGCCCGTGGTCGCGCAGGCCGACGAGGGCCGCGCGCCGGCCGCCGCGAGGCACGAGAGGAAGCAAGGCGGGAAGCACGAGAAGCAGTTCCCGATCGCCGCGGCGAAGTTCGAGAAGCGCGTGGACAAGGGCCTGGCGAAGCAGCGCGAGCGGCTGGAAAAGAGAATGGCGGAGCACAACGTGCCGGAGGCGAAGCGCGCCGAGCGCCGGAAGCAATTCGAGGAGAACGCCGCGAAGGTCCGCGCCGAGGTGAAGCGGGTGGGCGCGGACGGGACGGTGACGAAGGAAGAGGCACAGCAAGTGAGGGCTCTGGCGCGCCCGGTGCACAAAGAGGCGCGGACGCACCAGAAGCGCGCGAAGGCGAAGGCGAGCTGAGGCGGGTGGGGGACCCTCCGTGATCGAAGCCCTCGGACTCCGTGATCGGAGTCGGCGAGCCCGTGATCGGAGTCCTCGGACTCCGTGATCGAAGTCAGCGAGCCCGTGATCGAAGACCGAGGACTCCGACATCGAAGTCCGGGGACCCCGACATCGAAGCCGGCGAGCCCGTGATCGGAGTCCTCGTACCCCGACATCGAAGTCGGCGAGCCCGTGATCGATGACCGAGGACTCCGTGATCGAAGTCGGCGAGCCCGTGATCGGAGTCTTCGTACCCCGACATCGAAGTCGGCGACCCCGTCATCGAAGGCTCACGACCCCGTGATCGAAGTCCGCGAACCCGTCATCGACGTCCCACCTCCCCGATTCCACGTCCCCCAAGCCTCCGCGACCCGCGCCCCTTCCTCCCCGAGCAACGCCTCCGCGATCGCTCGCCGGGTCGCCTCGTCGTCCGTATCGAGCGACATCCGCGCCTCGATCGTCCGACCCTCGACGGGCCCCCACGGCCCCGCCAAAACCCCCGCAATCACCTTCCCGCGCGCCGGCAACCCCACCCCGAGCGCCCCATGCGCCGCCTCCGTGAGCCCCACCCAGCCATCCTCCCGCAGCACGAGCGAGACCTCCTCGAAATCCACGAGCCCCGGCAGCGCCGCCGACAGCACCGTGAGCGGGTCGTGCATGATCGAACAATCCTTCCCCGTCTCGACCCACGCCTCCAGATGCCGCACGAACATCCTCGCTGCTGGATGCGCCTCTCGCAGCGCACCCGCGAGCGGATCGTCCGGATACACCCCGAGCTTTTGCCGCATCCCCTCGCCGAAGCTCCCCCAGCTCGAATGGCTGAACAAGAGCCGCGGCGCCTCCACCTGCCCAAGCACACGCGCGAACGCCCCAGGGTCGAGGCGGGCATTGTATTGCGCAGCTTCCCGACGGTACGCCCCCGCGAGCGCCGGGCCCATTTGAAAGAGCCGCACCCGCGCCGCGAGATCCGGCCTCCGCGAAAGCGCCGCGTCGAGGTTCGTCAGCGGCCCGAGCCCCACGTAATCGACCTGCGGATATGCATCGAGGACACGGACGATCTCCCCGACCGCGTCGCGCGAGTAAGGCACGTCGTCGCGCGCGAGCCCCGCCTCCTCCACGAGGCACGCGGCGCGACGGCGTAGGCTCGGCAGCCCCGCGGCGACGGGAAGAGCAACCCCCGCGGCGCGAAGCAGCCCCGCGAGGAATCGAGCGCGGCCTTGCTCGTGGGTCTCGTCGCTCGTGACGAGCAGGGCAGGCTGGAAGCGGGAGGGCCGAGCGGCGAGCATCGCCGCGACGCACGTATCGTCCGGATCGGTGCCGATATCCATGTCGAAGATGGCCGGCGCCGCGCCGAGCCGGGCTTCGTGGGGCGAGAGCACGCCCCGGAGGATACTACGGCGTGATCCGCACGCGCCCGAAAAGCGTGGTCGCGCCGCGGTGCTGCCGGCTCGTTCCGCTCGTCATTGGACGCGGAAGCCTTGCGGCAACGTCGCGCTCTGGTCGTCGATGCTGCGCGTCACGCGGAGGGTATAGGCGCCCGGCGGCAGATCCTTCGGCAGGTGCAGCGTCCCGATCAGCTTGCTCTCCTCCAGCCCGGCGCCCTCCACGCGGCTCACCTCCACCGAGACCGTGCGATCCTTCCCTTCGAGGGTCGCCTTCATCCCCGCCGAGAAGTAACGGCCCTTGACCGTGAAGCCCTCGATCACCACGCCGGGGCTCGCCGCATCGGGCTGCACCGGACCGGTGATCTCCACGATCGGCGCGAACCACGTTCCAATGGGAGGCGTCATGAAGACAGCCGTGCCAAGCGTGAGCTGACCCATGAACTGGCGTCGATCGGGGGCGCGCAGGCGAGCGCGATCCTCGTCCCCAAGGCCGGCGTTCTTCATCGTGGTCTCGGGATCCTGGGTGAAGGCGCGCTGGAGCTTCTCATCGCGGAGCAGGCGAGAAAGAAAGTTCTTGAGGATGGACACGGTACGTGGGTTCCTTTCGAGAGATGGGTTCAATCCACCAAGGAGAATGCTGTCTGGAGTTCGAGATACCCCTTGGCCTCCAGCGGCTGACCCGAACGGTGCACGAGCTTGAAGCTCGTGGCCTCGATCAGCGCCGTGGGCCACGCGGTGCCGGGGAAAACGACATTTCGCCGCGTCGGGAATGCGACCAGCGCGTCGCGGCGCGCCGGGGGACAGAGGCCCCAGTCGACCAGCCGATCGGCGATCTGGTGGAGCCGGGGATCGTCGGGCGAACGCATGACCGGGGATGGACAGCTCGTGATCGGGAGCAGCTCCTCACCGATATCGAGGTAGATGTCCGCCTGGCTCGAAACGTCGGCATAGGTGAGCAAGTATTCCTCCACCTCGTCCGTCGAGCCGGGGAACCCTACGCGGCGCAGATACGCGATGACCTCGCGCCGCGGCATCGCGACGATGAGGCGCACGGCGTCGCGTCCGCGCGGCTTGTTCGAGGATACGAGCGTCACGCTGGATCCCTCGGGCAGTTGGTCGATACAAGCGCGGACCTTCCGCTCCACGCCGGGCGAGAGCGGGCCTCCGTGCAGCAGATGCAGCACGCGCCACGTGATTCGCTCCACCTCGTCCGCCCCGGGGTCGGAGGTGCTCACGAGCTTCCCGTTCAAATACCCGGGCTGCACGCAGGCCGTGGCAAAGGGCGGCGGGACGCCTTCTCGGTCCGGGTGCAGGTCGAACTCGAGCCACAGGCATGGCATGCGCTCGTGAAGCACGCTCGCCGGATCGGCCCACTCTCTGCACAACGCCGCGATGGTTTGCCAGACCGACTCCATGTGCGAGCCGGGTTCGCCCCGCGGCGCGCCGGCGGCGAGCTCGTCACAGCCCCAGGCAGGCGAAATGCAAGCGACGAGATCCACCCGCGCGGAATCGGCGCCGAGGTAACACTCGAAGCTGAGCCCGCGGGCGGCCGGGAGCCAGGCCGCCGCCTGCCGCATGCGAGAAAAGGCCGCCGCGGACACGAGCGCCGGTGGCACGCGGGGGGCGAACCAGTCGAGCGTCTCCAAGGGAGAGAGAATCATCGCGCCCCCTCGTCGATGGCACAATGCGGCGCGGTCGTGTGGTGGTCGTAGCGAGAAGCGCCGATCCCGCAATCCTGGTTGGCGACGACGATGTCGACGAAGCTCGGGCGGGTGTACGCGATTTCGAGTTGATCCCCGGCCTCCAGCGGCTTCGCGAAGGAGAGCCAGGGCGCGGCCGGGATCGTCGTGTAGTCGCGCCGCCCGTCGAGCGCGGCGCCGTTTTTCCGGATCCCGGTGACGTTGCCGATCAACGCCTCGGGGAGGGAGATCGCCGCGGCGCGGCGAGGGAGGACCACGCGGTGCAAGCGCGAGCACGTGGCGTCGCCCCGCAGGTCCGCGGCGTCGATGGATTGAATCAAGCTCGCGCGTGAACGTGTGGCGCGGAAGATGGGCTCGCGCGTGAATGCGGCGCCTTCGCCGCGGTAGATTTCGAGCCGCCCGCCGTCGGGGCGGGTCTCACCCCAGGAGCCGCCCAAGAGGTCGGTCACGCCGTCCCCGTCGACATCGGCGAGCCGGACCCCTGAACCGAGGCCGCTGGACGACGAGCTCCATAACGGCTCGTGCCTGCCCAACGCTGGCTGGTAGGCCTCGTACCGGGGGGAAGGGCAAGGCTTGCCGGCGAACAAGCAGAGGAGATCATTGCGCGAGGCGACGAGGGCCCAGCTCCCCGTACGGCCGAGCGGGCCCGCGGCGAGATAAGGGACGGAGGGGCCTTCCCGGGAGACCCACCACGGCTCCAGAGAGAGCTCGACCGCTCCGCTTTCGACGGGTTCCCCTCGGTACACGAAGACCCGCGACCCACCCACCACCAAATCGAGGAAGCCGTCCTGCTCGACGTCGGTGAAAAGGACAGCGGCGCCGAACATCCGCTTCCGCGCCTTCCAGCCGGGGGTCTCTGCGATCACGCCTCGGTTGTTGAAATAGACGCGCGCGGCCCCGCCCTCCGGGCTCCCAGGCTCGGCCATCACGGAGACGGCCAGATCGAGATCCCCGTCGCCGTCGGCGTCCCCGAGCGCACAAGCAAAGGAGCTGAACACGTCCCTGGAGCGAAAGGATGGTTTTCGTTCCAGCGTCCCTTGCCGATTGAAGTAGATCTTCACCCCGCCGGTGCCGTACGGCGGGCCCAGCGTGGAGACGGCCACATCGAGGAATCCATCCTGATCGATGTCCCCGACAGCGAGGTTCATATTCGCGTCGAGGTCCTCGGAAAGGGCGCTCGGTCGGGCGGGAAAGTTGCCTTTGCCGTCGTTGCGGTAGATGGCAAGCGGCTGGAGTCCCGTGTCGTTGCCGCTGGCGGTGAGCAGATCGGCGTGACCGTCTCCATCGATGTCCGCGAGGGCCAGGCCGGTCTCGTACAAGCCCATGGCCTCGGTCTTCCAGGTGGAATCGCCTGCATAAGGGACCGCGCCGGTGGGCGGATCGTCGACGCTCGCCGGGCGCGCGGGGCCCTCGATGCTTCGGGGCGCGCCCGGCGCGGCACAGGCCGAAAGCAGCCAAAGCAGCGCGCCGAACGATAGATGCTTCGCGAAGACGTGCCGCGTGGGCCCGTGGCGAGGGGCGATGGTTGGTATGTCCAAGTGAATCAGATGGCGGGTAGCACGGGCTGCGTCGTGGAGGCAAGCGGAGGAGCCGCTCCTCGGTCGGAGAGCACGACTCTGCCACCCGCCCTACGGCGCGAATCGCACGAGCCCGAAATCCGTCCCGCCCTTCGGCGAGAACCCGCGGCCGGCGACGACGAGCTTTCCATCCGGCTGGAGCAGCCCGTCATACGCGCCCCACGGCCCCGGGGCCGCGACGAGCGCGCGCCCCGCATGGCCGAAGCTCAGGTCGGGTTTGCCATTCGGCAAATACTTGAAGACCACCATCGTCTCGCGGTCGAGCACTTGCGTGGTCGCGAGGTAGAACGAGCCGTCCGATAGCGGCACGACCGCGGGGGGGTCGGAGGTGAAGACGCTCGCGACGTTCTGCCGGACGAAACCATTCTCGCCGAACGTCATGTCACGCACGCCCTTGTCGTCGACGCGCACGATGCCGACCTCGAAGTTGCTGATGTTCCCCGGCGAAAAGAACACGCCCGCCGCGAGAAACCCTCCGTTCGCTTCGCGCGCAAGGCGGTTCGAACACAAGTAGCTGTTCGGCACCGTCGAAACGCCCGCATCGCCGAAGGACGTGTCGAGCACGCCGGTCGGGAGCACGCGGAGCACGAACGCCTCGGTGTAGTCTTTGTAGCCCGTGGCGACGATCGAGCCGTCTTCGAGCACCACGAGGTCGTAGACCTGCCCCACCACCTGGGGAAACGTCACGAGCCCGTCGCCGTCGAACGTCGTATCGAGCGCGCCCGTCGCGAGCAGCCTCGCGAAATAGGCGACCGCGTACGCCCCCGAGTTGTTTCCGAGCCCGCCAATCACCACGCGCCCGTCGCCGTCGAGGCCCAGCGCGGTCGGCAGGCCATGCGTCGCACCCGGCAGGTTGACCACGCCATTCGCGCCGAAGCTCGCATCGGGCAGGCCCGCCGCGTCGAGCCGCACGACCTGGCGGGTGCTCGGGCCGATGGGCAAGCCCGCGACGACCGTCTTGCCGTCCGGTTGCAGCACGACGTCCACGGCTTTCAGCAGGGTGTCGAGCACGACGACGCCGCCCGCGCCGAAGCCCGCGTCCGGCGTGCCGTCCGGCAGGTGCCGCGTGATCATCGCGTTCGTGAGGTCCGTGAAGCTGCCCGTCGCGCCGGCCGAGACGATCTTGCCGTCCGCGCCGAGCTTCACCGAAACGGCAAGGTCCCACGTCGCGCCCGATTGCAGCGTGCCGACGCCTCCCGGGCCGCCATACGCGGTGTCCGGCACGCCGAGCGGCGCGAGCCGCGTGAGCGTGGCGCCGACGGTCGGGAAGGTCTGGCGGCCGGCGGCCACGACGCTTCCATCGGGGGCCACGGTGATGTCGCGGACCGCGCCCTGCTTGGGGAGCTGCGCGAGGCCCCCCGTGCCGTAATTCGCGTCGAGGGTCCCGTCGGCGGCGAAATGCGCCACGGCGTAGGAGCTTTTCGAACGGAAGACGACGAACGCCGAGCCATCCGGCTGGAGCTGCAGCGATTCCGCGGTGCCCGAGCCGCCGGCGGCGTCGCTGACCGTCGCCAGGCCATCGCCTTCGCCGTAGGTCGTGTCGGCCGTGCCGCTCGTGTCGAGGCGCAGCACCGCGGTGGAGCCCATGGTCCCGCCGGCCACGAGGATCTTGCCGTCGGGCGCGACGGCGCAGATCGAGCCGGCAGAGGCGATCGTCCAGGTGGCATAATTGTACGGACCGACGAGCGACGTCACGAGGATGCCGTCCTCGTCGAAGCTCGGATCGAGCGCTCCATTCGGCAGGAGCCGCACGAGGGCCGTGCCGCTGTCATTGCCGTTTCTCCCGCAGAGGACAATCTTGCCCTCGCTCGTGAGGGCCACGGCCGAGGGGAACGATCCGTTGTCGAATGGGGTCTCGACGGCGCCCGCCTCCCCGAACGTCGTGTCCACGCTCCCGTCGGCGAGGAAGCGCTGCACGAGGTGTTTGTACGGCGCGTACCACCCGCCTTGGCCGGCGACGACGATCTTGCCGTCGGGCTGGAGCGCGATCGCGAAGGCTGTCCCCTGGGCGCCGAGCGCGAGGCCTCCCTCGCCGAAGGAGGCGACGGGCTTGCCGGTCGCGTCGAAGCGCGCGACGAGCATGCGGTTCATGCCGATCTGCGGCGTCGCCATGCCCGCGGCGAGGATGTCGCCGTTCGGCGCGACGATCACGCCGTGGACCGAGGCGCGGCTCCGGGTCGTCGCGAGCACCTTGCCGCCCTCGCCGAACGAGGTGTCGAGCGTGCCGTCGGTGTTGGCGCGGAAGAGGAGCCCCTCGCCGTAATACCTGTCCGACGTGCCGCCGGCGATGAGGACCTTGCCGTCCGCCTGGCGCGCGGAGGCGTGGATGAAGTCCGGGTTCGGCTTGGTCCCGGCGGCCGTGGCGAGGCCGTCGGTGCCGAAGCTCGGGTCGAGCGCGACAAAGGCCTCGCCGCCGCCCGCGCCGCCGCCGCCCGCGCCGCCGGAGGCGCCCGAACCCCCGGAGCCGCCGCCACCCGACGCGCCCGCGCCGCC
>NZ_JARZHI010000034.1:0-108899 GCF_029946465.1 Polyangium sorediatum | reverse complement strand
GCGAGACTTCGCGTCCACCATCGCCCAACGCATCATCGAGCGCCGCGCGCAGCGAGCGTCAAGGCCGCGGTGCGCCCGCGTTGCGGGTCGAAGAGCCTGGACGCTCGCGAGCACGGCGCCACCGTCTAAAGGGCGATGGCGGACGCCCCTGTCGGAGGGCCCTGCCAGCTGAGGCCGAGAACGAAAACAGTTGCTCGACCCGGACCAGGCACGGCCTGGACCGAAGCTGGAAGAACTGCGCTCCGCGCAGTTCTTCCAACGAGCCGGTGGCAAGACCACGGAGGTGGGTCTCCACCTGGCGACGCGAACGTTGCCCGTTGAAACGTCAACGCTGCGGTCTTGGCTGGCAGGCCCGTCGCCGGTCTTGCCCCTGGCTGTTCGATGAACTGCGCGGAGCGCAGTTCATCGACCCCGGGTCCAGCGCCTCGCTGGTCCGGGTGCAGGGGCGGACAGCCCCTGCTGGGGTCTGGGGCAAAGCCCCAGCTCCGCGCCTCCCGCCTAGCCCACGACCGGCAACACCAGCCGAAGCCGTGTCCCGCGCCCTGGCGTGGTCTCCATGTCGATTCGCCCGCCGTGCATCGACACGTTGCTCTCGCTGAGGGACAGCCCTGCTTCTGCGCTGGTCCCTGTGCTGCGCCCGCTTCCGAACACCTCGACGCAGATCATGCCTTCCTCTGCGGGGGCGAGCACGACGCGCACCTCGTTTGCCTTCGGATCGCCTTCTGGCAGTGCGCGGATCGTTCGCAGCAAGATGTCCACGAGTGCGAGGGCGACTCGCCCTGGCTCCCCGGCGACGAGCGGCACGTCGGCCACTTCGGAGGAGAGCCGCGCGCGCGCTTCGATCACGCCGCATGTCAGCATCAGCGCTGCTTCGACCACGCGCTTGATGTTTGTCCGCGGCGGCGTCTCGCGTGAAGCCTCGCCGAGGATCCGCATGTCTCGCATGATCCTTGCGATTCGCTTCGCTCCGCTTGCTGCCTCGTCGAGCGCCTTTGCCACGTCCTCGCTCTTCGTGGCGCCGAGCGCTTCCGATACGTACTTGAGGTTCCCGATCAAGTACGAGAGCGGATTGTTGATCTCGTGCGCCACGCCTGCGGAGAGCGCGGCTGCCGTGCCGAGCCTTGCATCGGCCTCGCGTTGCCGCTGCTCCGTGATGTCGCGCATGATCGACACGAGCAGCCGCTCCTCCTTGCGCACGGCGAGCAGCACTCGCTTCTCGGCGAGCACCCGCTGCGATCCGTCGGGCGCCTTCACCGTCACCTCGCGCTCGTCGGCGGTCTGCGGCCACCGATCCGGCCGCCCGCCCTTCGGCGTGGGCTTCAGCGCGTCGGCGGATTGCCCGAGCACCTCCTCGCGGGATCGCCCGAGGAGCGCGCAGAACGCGCGGTTTGCGATCGTGATTCGCCCTGTGTCGTCTTCGACGGACAGCGGATCGGGCACGGCGTCGATCACGGCGAGCCGTGCTTCTGCTTCGAGCGACTCTTGCTCTGCGTGGATCATCGCGGTGATGTCGCGCGAGACCGTGACGAGCTCCTCGATCACGTCGGTGCGGGGATCTCGTACGGGCCGGCTGATCGTCTCGAGCCACGCGTACTCGCCGTCCTTGCGTTGCAGCCGGATGATCGCGCCTGCGACTTGCGCGCCTGCGTCGAGCGCGCCGAGCGCTTCGAGCAGCTTCGAGACATCCGAGGGATGGAGGATGTCGAGGATGCTCGATCCGAGCAGCTCATCGGGCTCGTATCCGAGCACGGTGCGACATGCGGGCGAGATGTAGAGCCGCACGCCGCCGGGCGAGAAGCGCGCGAGGATCTCGGTCGAGCTCTCTGCGAGGTGGCGAAACCGCTGCTCGCTGCGCTCGGCGTGCCGGAGCGCGTCCCCGAGCATGGCGGCCCGCACGGCGTCCTTCTTCCGCTGCGCGACGCGCCGGAACAAGAGCCCCACGCGTGACGTGACGAGGCTCTCGTTGCCTGGCCAGAGCATGAAATCATCGACGCCCTCGTCGCAGAGCGTCTCGATGTGCTCGGGTGTCGCGGCCATCGCGAGGACGACGGGCCCGCCGTCCGGGGCACTCCGGAGCGTGCGACACGCGGCCAGGATCGAGGCAAAGTCCTGTTCGTCCTCGGACGAGAGGAGCACGGCGATCCCGATCCCCGCGCTCGACGCTGCCGCGAGCTCCAAGGCAGGCACGACGGCGACGTCACTGCACTGATCCCGAAGCAACCGCTCGAGCGGTTGTGGATCGGCCTTGGAAGAAGCGACGAGCAAAGCCTTCATACGCGAAAACCCCCGCCATCCTGCCACACTTTTGGGGAGGGTGTCGCCCTCGATGGGGCGACACCCTACGGCCCTCACTTCACTTCGTTTCGTTCGGGCCTACCCGGCGGTATGGCGGCTGGCTCGCTGGGTGAGGTTGCGAGGGTTTGGTGGCGCTTTGCTGGGTCTAGCCGGCGGTTTGGCGGCTGGCTCGCTCGGCGAGCGTGGCGACGACTTGACGGATCGCGTCGGTGCCGGACGTGGCGGGGATCACGTAATCGTCGGGTGTGTCCGGGAATCGCTCTCGGTCGTCGATGCGGAGCCCGGCGAGCTCGCCGCTCCAGCCTGCGATCTCCAGCGCCACGACGATTCGATCGTGGATCCAGGCCATGGCGATTTCGGAGAGCGTTCCCGCGCCGCCGCCGACGGCGACGATGGCGTCCGCATGGGCGACCAGCGCGTTCCGCAAATGCCCGAGCCCGGTCGGAATCGCGATATCGACGTACGCATTGGCGGCACGCGGGTCATGCCCCGGAAGCAGCCCCACGGTATCTCCGTCTCGATACCGCGCCGACGCGCGCGCGCCTCGACAAGCGGCTTCCATCACGCCGCCGAGGCCGCCGGTGAGGACACGAAAACCAACCTCGACGGCCGCACGACCGGCCTCGAAAGCAGCTTCGTACGCAGGAGATCCAGGGAGCGCGGTGCCGTCACCGATGATGGCGAGAAGGGGGCGGGGCATGGTCGGATCAGAGGGTATGCCGTTCCAGGTAAGACCGGAACATCAGGGAAAATGGCGCTTCGGGTTGAGCGAAACGACGCAGGAGTTCCCGCTCGTCATCTCGCATCGCCTGCCTACCCTCATGGTTCATCGTTGACAAGACTTCGGTATACGCAGTCATGAAGTAAAGGAGCTGTTTCCTTCGCTCCGACTCCAGTTCGAGGCGATCGAGCGCATACTTTTGGATGGTGTTACGTCCTCGCTCCGAGTTGTTCCGGGCTTGTACGAGGTCGGCCGCGAAGGCGAGGTGCTCCGCCGGGTCGACGCTCACGTCACAGGGATCGAGGCATTGGTCGACAGGGACGACCTTGTTGGGCTGCTTCACGCGGTTGCATTCAGAACAGGCGAGGTAGAGATTCCGCCATTCGTGCGCCAGATCGGGCCGCTCCGCGACCTCGATGTAATGATCGACCTCGCAGCCGTCCTTGACGCTCCGCTCGCAATAAAAGCACTTGTGATGGCTCATCGCCTGCAGGCGACGCTTGATCTCCTCGTGCCCGTACTGGCTCGACCAGGCTTTTGCATCCGGCTTCTTGGCGCGCCTGTCTTGATACGCTCGATCCCACTGCGCTTTCTTGACCTCGAGCACCGCCGGCTCGTCGAGGCGTCGGATCCGGATCATGACGCCTTCGCGCGCAGCGCAGCGAGCCGCTCTTCGATGTCGAGGTACGCGAAGTAGTCGGGGTTCCTCGCCTTCAGCTCTGCCTCGATCTCCTTTCGCCGCGCCTCGTCGCCTTGCTCGAAGGCTTGCTTTCGCTCGACGAGGAGCTGTGCGATCACGGGACCGAAGGGCTGCGTCCCGTCGAACGCGGGCGAGAGCAGGATCTCCTCGATGGGCTTGTTCTCGTAGCTGCGCGACTGGTCCTCGACGACGCATGTCTTCCGATCCCGCTCGTACCGGCACACGAACACCTTCGCGCCGGGGATCGAGGCCACGATGAACGGCGAGTGCGTGGTGGCGATGATCTGAAGGTTGGGGAAGATGCGGCGGACATCGCCCAGGAACCGCTGCTGCCACCGCGGGTGCAGGTGGTTCTCCGCCTCGTCGATGAGGAGCAGTCCTGGGGCCTTGCAGAGGTCTTCGGGAGGCGTCTCGCAGAGGACGTGAACCGCATACATCTTGCCGAGCAGCGAGATGAGGTGCTGGACGAGGTAGGCGTTGCCGCTGCTCAGGTTCGCGAGCGGGACGAGCTGGCCGCTCTGGCGGATCATCGGGGTGAAGTCGACGCGCCGGACGTGGCTGAACTCGCCGTCGAGGAGGCTCACGCGGAAGATGTCGCGCATCGTCTCGTAGAGGAACTCCCCGGCAGCCTTTTCCCGTGGATCATCGCTGCTGCGCAGGTAATCGAAGTGGCAGACGAACTCGGTGACCTCCGCGTTGCGCTGGATGCCGTCGAGCGCGCCAAAGAGAAACTGCCTGGGATCCTGGTTCACGAAGCCGCTGATTCCGTATCCACCGCGGGGCTGGGACGTGTGCCAGAAGTCCACGAGCCAGTTCGGATAGGGCGGCCGACCTTGCCGTACGTGCCCGGGGAGATAGGCCAGCATCTCGTCGGTCGTGTCGAAGAGAAAACGGCCGGGCGTCTCCTCGTGGTGCCGGATCGCCGCGACCTCGCGGACGGACCCCCCGAAGGAGACGGTCATCTGCATTTGAAATGGCATTCTCGGGCGAACGATCGAACGCCCGAGCGATCCGTACCCGGGGCCGAACAACCCCCGAATCGCATCCAGGAGGATCGTCTTCCCTGCTCCATTCTCCCCGGTGATGATCGCCACCGGCACCTCCCCGTCCTCGCCCGTCAGAAATTCGAGCGTGGCATCATCGAAGGGGCCGATGTTTTGGATGGACAGATCGATCAGTCGCATGGCGCTCCGCCTGGGAGGCTAGCACCCTGCGGGGGCGGCCTGGCAAGCATGCAACGCGCCAGCCTCCCCGTCCGGTCATCGTTCGACGTATGTTCACACACCGGAACCGTCGTGAACGGACCGCGAACGGAGGTCCAAACGAACAGAACCCCGCCTGCACGCGTTGCAAACCCCGATCGGACCGCCCCTCCCCCCGCCTGCACGCATTGCAAACACCGATCAGACCGCCCGGCCCGCCGCCTACACGCGTTGCAAGCCCCCCTCGGACCGCTCGGAGCCCCGCCTGCAAGCGTTGCAAGCCCCGCTCGGACCCCTCGGATCGCCCTCTGCAAGCGATACAAGCGCCCCTCGGACCCCTCGGATCGCCCTCTACACGCGTTGCACGCGCCACCCCGCGCGCCCAAACCCCTCTTGCCCGCCTACGCGGCCCCTCTCCCCGCAGCCCAGGCCAGCGCCCGCTCCCGCAGCCCCCGCACGAATTCGTCCTTCGCCTGCGAATACGACGAAAACATCGTCGCCCCGCGCTCCACGGCCTCCCGCTTGTGCCGCGCGTACGCCTCCACCTCCGCCGGGTGCGCCCGCAAATACTCCCGCACCGCGAGGTTCCCAGCCCAGAACGGCCCCCCGTGCTCCGTCACCGCCACATTGAAATGCGGCGCCGCCCCCCGCTTGCGCAGGTAGATCCTCCCGGGCACGAAGATCTCTCCAAAATCCTCGTACCCGATCGCCACGAGCCCCGCGACGTGCGGCTTTGCTTCCTGCAAATCGGCCACGCCGACCAGGATGTCGACGATCGGCTTCGACACGAGCCCCGGCACCGCCGAGCTGCCGAACGGCTCGATCGCCACCACCACCGGCCCGAGCGCCGCCCGCACACGCGCCGCCTCCGCCTCGAAGTCGAGGGGCCAGCGCGCATCATAGGCGACGATCGAAATCGGCTCGTCGACGTCCCCGCGCATGGCCCCTCCCCTCCCCGGCGTTACCCCTTCGCCGGCGGCGCCGCCGGCACGAGGCCGATCTTCTTGTACACCTTCGACAGCGTCTTCCACGCCCGCGACCGCGCCTTCTCCGAGCCCCGCGCGAGGATCTGCTCGAGGCCGGCCTTGTCCGCCATGACCTCGGCATACCGCTTCTGGAACGGCTCCAGCGTCGCCACCACCACGTCCGCGACCTCCGACTTCAGATCGCCGTACCCCTTCCCCGCGAAGGACGCCTCCACCGCCTCCACCGGCTGGTTCGAGAGCGCCGCGTGAATGGTCAGGAGGTTCGACACCCCCGGCTTCTTCTCCACGTCGTAACGGATCTCGGTCTCCGAGTCCGTCACCGCGCGCTTGAACTTCCGGCGAATCACGTCCGGCGTATCGAGCACCGCGATGTAGTTCTCCGGGTTCGGGTCGCTCTTCGACATCTTCTTCGTCGGCTCCTGCAGAGCCATGATCCGCGCGCCCACCTTCGGCACGAAGATGTCCGGGGTCACGAAGGTCTCCGAGTACCGCTGGTTGAAGCGCTGCGCCACGTCCCGCGCGAGCTCGAGGTGCTGCTTCTGGTCGGCCCCGACCGGCACCAGGTTCGCCTGGTAGATCAGGATGTCCGCGGCCATCAGCACCGGGTACGTGAAGAGACCCGAATTGATGTTGTCCTCGTGCCGCGCCGACTTGTCCTTGAATTGCGTCATGCGCGACAGCTCGCCCATGTACGTCATCGTCCCGAGCACCCACGCGAGCTCGGCGTGCTGCGGCACGTGGGATTGGAGCACGATCGTCGACGCCTCCGGATCGATCCCGCAGGCAATGTACTGCGCCGCGAACGACAGGCAGCGGTTGCGAAGCTCCGCCGGTACCTGCTTCACCGTCAGCGCGTGCAGATCGACGACCAGGAAGACGCAGTCGTACTGGTGTTGCAGCTCGACCCAGTTCTTCAGCGCGCCCACGTAGTTGCCGAGCGCGAGCTGCCCGCTCGGCTGGATCCCCGACAAGATGACTGGCTTCTTCTGCGGCTGCTGGGTCGACTCGCTCACGCGTGCCCTCTATCGCCGGACGCCGGCCGCGTCAACCCCTCGCATTCGTCCTTGCTCCCGCACTTTGGCCCCTCTACCTTGCAGACGGACGAGGATGAGCGCCCGGGATTTGCTTGATTCCAAGGCCAAGGACGAGGTCTCGCGCGCCATTCGGGAGCTCGAAACGAAGACGTCCGCCGAGGTCGTCGTCGCCGTCCGCGCCGTCTCCGGCCACTACCGGCATACCGATTGGCTCGTCGGCTCCGTGCTCTCCTTCGCGGCAGTTTGTGTCTTTCTCTTTCACCCCGCGCCCTTCGACGACGACCTCCTGCCTGTCGAGATCCTCCTCGCGTTCGCCCTCGGCGGATTCATCTCGGCGAACGTCCCGCCCCTTCGGCGCGCCCTGACGTCGCGGCGGCTCATGGCCGAGAACGTGCGGCGCGCCGCCTGCGCGGCGTTCGTGGAGCGCGGCATCTCCCGCACCCGCGGGCGCACAGGGCTTTTGATCTACGTCTCCACGTTCGAGCAACGCGTCGAGCTCGTCGGCGACATCGGCCTCGATTTCGAATCCCTCGGCGACGATGTTTCCGCTGCGCGGCGGCGCATCGAGGTGTCGGTCGAGACCACGGGCGGGCTTGGGGCCTTCCTCGCGGCGCTCGGGGACCTCGGCGCCGCGCTCGGGCGAGCGCTCCCGCGCGCCGAGGACGACGAAAACGAGCTCGCAGACGAGGTGGAGGCGTGAAACGCACGAAACGTTTCGCGGCGCTCGCCCTCGCAGCCGGGATCGGCCTCGCCGCGCCATTGCTCGCAGACGACGCGGCCGCGCGCCCCGGCGGCGGCCAAACCTTCCGCAGCCGAAGCAGCTCTTCGTCCTCGTCCTCGTCTTCGTCCTCCTCGTCGAGCCGCTCGTCGTCTTCGTCGCCGTCGCCATGGAGCGGCTCGTCCGGGAGCCGCTCGTCGTCCTCCTCTTCGTCGCCGTCGTCATCTTCGTCCGAATCGACCTCGTACAGCAGCAGCTCCGCGAATTTTTCGGGGCCGTTCGTGCTCGTCGTGCTCGCCATGGGGGCCATTTTTTTCGTCGCGAGCACCATCCTCCAAAAGCAACGCGAGGCCGAGCGCGGCTGGGTCTCGGTCCTGCCGGATCCTGCCGAAGAGCGCGCGCGGGCGTCCCGGCCGCGCAAGCGAAAGCAGGCGCGAGCGGAGAAGCCGCGACAACGGCAGAACCATCCCACCCTCGAATCCGCGCTCCACGCCCTCGGCAGCAAGGACCCGCATTTCTCGCGTGTCCTCTTCGAGGATTTCCTCTACGCGCTCTACACCGAGGTCCAGGCCGCGCGGGGCAAAGGCAAGCTCGACACGCTCGGCAGCTACCTCGCCGAGGGCGCGATCGCCGCTTATTCACCCTACCCCGCAGCCGAGGTCCGCGACGTCGTCCTCGGCGCCATGCGATTCGAAGCGATCGTCGCGCAGAGCGCGCCCGTCCGCCGCATCGAGCTCATGGTCCACTTCGAGGTGAACTACACGGAGGTGTCGGCCGACGGCGAAGAGCAAAGCTACTGGGCCTCCGAGACCTGGCGCCTCGTGCGGGACCCGGACGTGGCCTCCCGTCCGCCCGAAAAAACACGCCTCTTCGGCTGCCCGAGCTGCGGCGCGCCGCAGGACAAAGCCATCGGCTCGAAATGCGCCTATTGCGGCGTGATCGCCTCCGCAGGCACCCTCGACTGGACCGTCTTCTCCATCGACATCGAAGCCCGCGAGCCCCGCGGCCCCATGCTCACAGGCACGACCGAGGAAGTCGGGACCGACCTGCCGACCATCATCGCGCCCGACGCAAAATCAAAATGGTCCGCGCTCACGGCGAAGGACCCAGCGCTCCGCTGGTCGACCTGGAAAGCACGCGTCGAAGCCATCTTCCACGCCTTCCACGAAGGCTGGTCGAGCCAAAAGCTCGTGCTCGCCCGCCCGTACCTCTCGGACAACCTCTTCCAATCGCAACGCTACTGGATCGAAACCTACCGCAAGCAAAAGCTCCGCAACATCACAGAAGACGCGCGCATCGTCTCGATCGACCTCGCCCGCGTCCTCTCCGACACCTCCTACGACGCTGTGACCGTGCGTGTCTTCGCCTCCTGCCGCGATTACACCGTCGACGAGAACGCGAACATCGTCGCGGGCAGCGAGACGAAGGAGCGCGTCTACAGCGAATACTGGACGCTCATTCGAGGCGCCGAGCGACGCGGCGCCCCGCGCGTCGATCCCGTCTGCCCCAACTGCGGCGCCCCAAACGCAGAGATCAACATGAGCGGCGCATGCGGCCATTGCAACGCGCACCTCACCGCCGGCGAGTTCGACTGGGTGCTCTCGCGCATCGAGCAGGACGAAGTCTACAAGGGGTAAGTGCTTTTGAAGGCGTTGCGCTGGGGCTTTGCCCCAGGCCCCAGGAGGGGGCTGTCCGCCCCCTCCACCCCGGACCAGCGAGGCGCTGGACCCAGGTCGATGAACTGCGCAATGCGCAGTTCATCGAACAGCCGGGGTCAAGACCGGCGACGACCCTGCCAACCAAGGCGGCAGCGCTACGGGTTCAACCAGCCGCGTGCACGCCGCCCGCTTGAAACCCACCTCGATGGTCTTGCCACCGGCCCGTTGGAAGAACTGCGCATTGCGCAGTTCTTCCATTTCGGTCCAGGCCGTGCCTGGTCCGGGTCGAGGGGCGGACAGCCCCCGCGGGGTCCGGGGCAGCGCCCCGGCGCGGCGCCTCAGTTGATCCCGCAAACCACCTTGCCGTTGGCCTCGTCCTTGTTGTTGCCGTCGTTGCACTCCTGCACCGTGTTTTGCGGGTCCACGATGGCGTAGATCAGCACGAGCAGGTTGGGCGGGAAGTTCGACATCTTCGACGTCAGCATCACGCTTTGACCGGGGTCCAGCGGGCCTGCGATCGTCTCCTCGTGGACCGGCGTGCCGCCCTGGTTGGGATCACCCGCGTAGAATCGCACGAGGATGTTGCTCGCCGGGGCGGAGCCATCGTTGTAGACCGTCGCCGAGACCGTCGGTGACGGGCAGGAGCCGTCGGAGGCCACGCCCACGTCGATGCGTAGATCCGGCTGCACCTCGCCTGGCGCGACCATCGATTCGAGGGTGTTGTTGTCCTCGATGCATTCGCGCTCCTGGTTTGCGGCGTCCACGACCACGCGCACCTTCTCCGGCAGCGTCCCCGGCGAATTGTTCATCGCGTCGTAGCTCACGGTCACGAGGATTGATTGCCCCGGCTCCAGGCTCGTCCCGAGCACCGCTGTCAGCGGCGTCTGCGCCGCGTCTGCGTAGAGCGCCTCGTTTGGCGTCCCGTTCATCCATTCGCCGTAGAAGGCGACGACCACGCCTGGGCCTACGCGCACGTCGCCGTCGTTGCGGATCTCGACCGTGATGTCGAGCTTCGTGGAGAGTTGCCCGCAGGCGGCGTCCGGCGACGACATTTGAATGCCTGAGACCTGGAGATCCGGCGCGACGCCGAACGAGCGCGGGTTCGAGCGGTACGTGTTGTACTCGCGCCCATTGTAGGTCTTCCAGTTCTCCGGCTCGAGCGGCGGGATCGCCCCGCTCTCCAGCACGTTCGTCACGTGGTAGGCGTGCTGGTTCCAGATGCGCCGCGCGGGCACCCACGTATCGCTCGTGTCGCCCCAGACCGCGATGCCGTTCGGGTAGTTGTAGCCCACCGAGCACGAGCTCGAATCGTTGTTCGAGCAGAACACGATCTCTGCGTTGCCGTCGTTGTCGACGTCGGCGATGACCGGGTTTTCCGTGCGCGTTCGGCTCGGCGAGTGCTCCTTGAAGAGCACCTCCGACGTCGTGCCGTCGTAGATGCGGAACCAGCACTCGTCGTTGTAGATGACCTCGGCTGCGCCGTCGCCGTTGAAATCGAAGACGCTGGAGGCCGTGACGCGGCTCGAATCGTCCTCCGTGATGCGCATCCAGCCGTTGTGCAGACACACGCACGAGCCTTTGGCCGTGTTGCAGACCGCGCCCGCGCTGCATTCGGCGTCGGTCGTGCAGGCCGCGCCGGGCGCGCGGGCGGGGTTCGTGTTCGCGGCGGCGTCGCTGATCGCCGTGGGCCACGCCGGGCAACTCGCCGCCGTCGCTTGCAGGTCGATCATCATGTACCGCGTGCCGAATGCCGTGCCGATCTCGGGGAACCCGTCGCCGTCGAAATCGTCGACGTTCGGCGCGCCGCCGTTGTCGCCCGCGTTCAGGTTCGTGAAGCGCCGCTGCGTGCCGGTCTCGCCGTTGTAAATCGCGAGGTAGCCGCGCGAGACCAGGATGACCTCGGGCTTGCCGTCGGGCGCGTTGCCCGGCCCCGGCGCCGCTGCCTCGTCCGCGCCGAGGATATCGGCCACGGCGCAGAAGCCCTCGCGTTGCGTGTTTGGCACCTTCGCGGCCCCGTTGACGGCCTGCGCGTCCCAGACGACCTCGAGCTGGCCGAGGCAAAAGGCGCTCATGTCGCCCGCCGCGCAATCGGCGCGTTTCTCGACGCCGGCCGGCGGCGTGGGGAACCGGTAGACCGTGCTGCCTGCCACGATCTCCTGCTTGTTGTCCCCGACGAGGTTTGCCACGCAGGAGATGGCCCCCTGCCCGTTGTTGCCGTTGACCGTGAGCGTGCCGGCGAACCTGTCGACGAACACGAGCTTGTTCGTCACCGGATCCTTGCCGAGCGTGAAGACGAACCGGCCGACGATGATCTCGGCGAAGCCCTTGCCGTCCACGTTCGCGAGCGTGATGGCGGGGACGTTGTAGCCCGCCGAGGGCAATTGATTGACCGCCGACTGCACGATGATGTCGCCCTTGTTGTCGAGGATGGCGACGCCGCCGGTCGACACGCCCGACACGACCTCCGTGGGCATCACGATCTCCGGCACGCCGTCATTGTCGAGATCACCGGCCGCGAGCGAGCCTGTCGAGTTCGCGATGCCTTGCGTGTTCACCCACGCCTTGTTCAGCGGATCGCCCTCGTGCCAGACGTTCGTCCCGGCGTTGGCGAAATAGTCCTTGCCCTTGTTCGGGCCGCCGCCGTGGATCGCGCGGACCACGCCGTCCTCGTCGGCCAGCGTCGAGTGGTACGTGGTGAACACGATCTCCGGGAAGTCGAGCTCGTTGATGAGGCCGTCGCCGTTGTCGTCGTCGAGGTTCACGACGAGCGGCGTCATGCTCACCTGCGCCGAACCCGCGAAGGGCGCGTTGACGGCCACGTTGTTCGGCGTGACGCCGGTCCCGCCCCACTGGATCTCCTTCTTCGGCAAGACCTGCGAGAAGGGCACGGGCGGCAGCGTGCAGGTCGCGGGCTTGCCCGTGCCGACGCATTGACCGACCTCGCAGGCCGTGTCCGGCGGGCAATCCCAGTCGTCCTCGCAGGGGCACGAAGCGTCGCCCATGCCGGGGTCCGTGCACACGCTCATGTAATAGGAGGTGCTGCCGCAGGTGAACTGCGCGGTCGTCCCGGCGCCGTTCGTGTTGCATGCATAAAGCTCGTTCCCCGTGCACGTCGTCGTGCCGGGGACGCAGGCGTCGTCGACGCAGATCGTGCCATTGCAATACTGGCTCGCCGGGCACTGCACGTCCTGCGTGCAGGAGATGTCCTTGCAGATCGCGCCGCCGCCGGGCGTGACCTCGCAGATCTCGGTGGGCTTGCAGTTCAGCATGCCGCACTCGTTGTTCACGCAGCCGGGCATTCCATCCGGCAGCACCTCGCAGTGCTGATCGGGCGCGCACTGGATGCCGACGCACAGGTCCCCGCCGCCGCCTTGGCCGCCCTGGCCGCCGGAGCCGCCGGAGCCCGCGAGGATGATTCCGCCGTCGCCGCCGTCGCCGCCTGAGCCGCCGGTGCCGCCGGTGCCGCCGCTGCCGGAGGGGGGCCCCGAAGTGGTTGGCTGCTGCGCCTCGCCGCCACAACCGGCGGAGAGGAGCGCGAGCAGCGGGAGCGCTGTCAGGAGAAAGGAACTCGATCGTCGCATGATCGAGCAGGATATCGGAACGACGCCTCCGCGGAAATCGAGAAAAGGCCGCGTACCACATGACGCGGCGCCCGCGGTTCAAGGCACGGGCACGATGCTCATCCAGTTCAGCATCGTGTATTCATCCTGTTGCCCTGCCTCCATCGTGACGTTGCCGTCGTTCACGTCGACGACCACCGACGCGACCCGGTAGGGCGTGGCGGGCGTTGTGGCCACGGCGTCGAAGAGCGTCTGCCCCTCCACGACGACACGATTCTTCTCGTACGTGCCATCGTGCCAGCCGATGGAGACCGTGACCTCGTACTTGCCCTTCGCGATATCCCAGTTGAACGTGTCGGTGCGCCCGTAATCGTTGTAGATCACGCTCTTCTGGAGCTCCGAGACCGGCGCATTCGTGAGGTACTTGTAGAGCATGATCCCCGGATCGCCGATGTACGGCCCCGACCAGCCGTACCCTCGTTTCGCTTCGTAGGCCTCCCAGCCGACCTTGATCCATTCGTGACCGTCCACCACGAGCGGATTCGCGGCAGGCTGTCCGTTCGGGTCCTGGAAGTTGATGTAATAGGCGGCGCGCGGGTGGGCGCCCTCCGGGGTGGAGTCGAGCGCGGGGCAGCCGTTCACCTTGCCTTCGAGGTAAAGGCCGAGCTGGTCGCGCAGGTGCGCGAGGGCGGAGGCGTCGCGCGTGTAGGAGGTCGGCGAGGAGACGGCGCTCGCGGCCGAGAGGTCGCAGCCCGTGGCTTCCTCCGGCGTCTTTGGCATGGTGCCGCCCGCCGCGCGGAGCAGGTATTCGAAGTCCTCGGCGCCTTCGCGCAAAAGTTCCCAGCGAATGCTGCTCACGAGCGCGCCGTCCTCGGGGGGATAAAGTAGAAAGCCGTCGCCGTTCTGCTTCGTGCCCTGCGGCCGCGGGTTCTGGTAGGGATCACTCCCCCAGCCCGTGACCGAGTAATAAGCGAACCCGCGGATCCGGTACTTCCACGCGGCCCAGTGGGCGATGCGCGTCTCGATGCCGGGGTGGTCGATCGTGATGGGGTTGAAATGCGGCGGGAGGTCGCCGTAGAGGAAATACCACCACACGGTCTCCCCGAGCGCCTGGCGCGTCTTGGCGTAGGCGGGATCGAAGTGCGAGAGGTCGGCCCACCAGAGGTCGTAATGGCCGCTGCCGATCGAGGCGTGCTCGGCGATCTCGGGCTTCGGCTCCTCGCTGATCGCGAGGCGCAGGTTCGGCGCGGCCTTCTTGGCGAGCTCCGCGAGGAACGCGGCGACGGCGTAATCCTCGGGGCCCTGGGGCTCGTTCTGCACGTAATAATAGCCCTTGTCCTGCCAGCCCTTCGCCACGAGGTAGGCGTCGATCGCGGCGAGCAGCTTCGACCACTCGGCGTTGTACTCGGGCGTGCCGAAAGCGTCCTGGCCGCGGTCCTTGCCGCAGAACGTCTGCGGCCGCGGCCGCACGTTGTCGACGAACTGCATGATCTGAAACGAGGGAAACCCGACCCCGTTCCACCCGGCGCCGTCGATGTACGCGGGGCCGAGCTGGGAGAAGTCGTAGGGATTGTTCTCCTCCAGGAACGAGCCCGTCGCGCAATCGTACTCGATGCCGCCGTTGTAATTGAGCCCGGCCGGCCACGCGACGCTGCCCGGGACGAGGCGGTGCTCGTAGAAGAAGTCTTTCAGCGCGCGGACCTTCTCCAGGCTCTCGCTGCCGCCGAGGGCCTCGAAGCTCGTGTTCCAGTTGCCGTCGAAGCCGAGCTTCGCCGGGAGCTCGAAATCGTAGACGTGGAGCGTGACGGGGATGTCCTGCGTGGCGCCCGCAGTCGTGACCGTGAGGGTCGCGGTATAATCCCCGGCGGCGGCCCCGGGCGGGACGCGTACGGTGATCCAGAACGGCTGGTTTTCGCCCGCGGCGAGGTCGTGCGAGGCGCCGAAGGCCGTCGGGTGGAGCGGATCCGGGACGTAGGGGCTCACGATCGACGCAGGATCCGAGGGCTCCGTGATGCGGACGTACCCGACGCGGTGCATCCGGACGTCGTCGAGGGTGCCCGGGCCGGTGAAGGGCGTGAGCGTGATCGAGGTTTTGCCGGCGGCGTCGGGGCGGACGACGATCTGAAAAGGTTCGACTTCGTTCTTTGCCGCGGAGATGCGGATGCCGTCGCCGGTGCTGGAAGGCGGCGTTGCCTCGCGGAGGATCTTGTCCATGGGCGTCGCGGTCCAGAGCGTCGCGCCCGCGGGCGAGGGCAAGACGAAGGCGCGATCGCCGGACGGCGTGCAATCGGTGCAAGGCGGGAGCGGCGGCTTCCCATTGCCGCCGGGCGGCACGTCGGGGGAGCCACAAGCGAGGAGCGGGAGCACGAGCAAGGCGAAGCGAAAGCGGGACATCGGTTCCTCCATCCCCGATGGTACGGCGGATCCGCGTGAAAACGCGAGCCACGGGCGCTCGCCCGCCCGAGCACGTTCCGCCCCCCGCAGGTCTCTGCTATCACCTGCCCGCTCGCCCTGCCCCTCGCCCCCGCATCGCCGTGCGTTTCACTTCGAAAAACCTTTTTCCCCTGGCGCTCGCCCTCCTCGGCGGCGCGGCGCTCCCCGGCTGCAGCGACTCCGCCTCCGCGCCCGTGGATCCCGCGGCCCCCACGCGTCCCGCCGAGCCGCTCCCTCCCCTGCCCTCGCTACCCGACGGCCTGACCGTGCGGCTGACGCCGCGGCCCGAGCGCAGCGCGCTCGACGTCGAGGTCCACCTCGTCGGCCCCGAAGCGGCGCGCGCGAAGGAGCTCGGCATCGCCCGCACCTGGGCCGGCATCGACGGCATGGCCGCGCTGCGCGGGATCCGCGTGCGCGACGGCGAAGGCGTGATCCCAACGCAACCCGGCCCGGACGAAGGACCCGATCGAATCCTCGTGCTCGGCCGCGCGCCGACCTCGCACCTGGCGATCACCTACGGCGTCGTCTCCGCGCCCAAGGACGCCGCGCGGTTCGCCTTGCACCTCGATCGCGAGCGCCTCTCCGGCGTCGGCCACACGTTCCTGCTTTTGCCCCGTACGAACGAACCGCTCGACGTGCACGTCCAGATCCGCCCCGGCGCCCTCGCGCCCGGCGCCTCGGGTGCGAGCTCGTTCGGCGCCGGCGACGACGTCGAGGAGAACGCGACGCCCGCCGAACTCGCGAATGCCGTCTACGTCGCGGGCCGGCTCCGCACGCTCGATGCGTCCGAGAAAGAGCGCCTCGTCCTCCTCGGCCGGCCGGCCTTCGAACCCGAAGCCACGCTCGCGACGATCGCCCACGCCCACGCCGCGCTCGCACGCCTCTTCGGCGGCGCTCCGCGATCGGGCGCCGCGACGAGTGCTTCTTTTTCGTACCTGCTCGTCGCGGAGCCCGGGCTCGGAAAAGGCCACGACGGCGCGCTGCTCGGGCGCTCGTTCGGGCTCTGGATCGGCGAAGATCGGCCCTTCGACGCGGCCGTCACCATCGCCGCGGTCCACGAGCTCTCGCACCGGTGGATCGGCGGCGCCGTCCGCCTCGTCGCCGAGGGCCACGAGCAAGTTTGGTTCTCCGAGGGATTTGCCGTGCATTACGCCCGGAAGATCGCCCTGGCGGAAAAACGCATCGGGGCGCGTGATTTCGCGGCGGATCTCGAGCGCACGCTCGTGAACGCGGAGGCGGAGCTGCCGGCGCACGCGCGCTCGCGGAAGGACTACCAGCGCGGCGCGCTCTACGCTGCGGCCCTCGACGCGGCCGTGCGGAAGGCCTCGGGCGGGGAGCGGTCCCTCGACGATCTCGTGCGCGCCTTGCTCGATCGCGCCGCCGCCGAAAAGAAGACCGACCTGCCGGTCTCGGCGCTCGGGGAGCTCGTCGCGCGCGAGCTCGGCGCCGCGCGCGGCGAGGAGCTCGATTGGGTCATGGTGCGCGGCCACGGCGAAATCACCCTGGACGAAGGCGCCTTTGGCTCGTGTTTCCACCGCGCGCGGACGAAATCGAAGGTGTACGAGCTCGGCTTCGACGAGGCGAGCCTGCGCCGTACGCCCGCCATGATCCGCGGCCTCGTCGCGGGCTCGGCTGCCGCGCGCGCGGGCCTCGAAGACGGCGCGCTCGTGCTCTCGTCGAAGGTGCCGGCCGGGCGCGACGAGGACGCGGACGAACCCGTCGAGATCGTCGTCGCCGACCGCGGCCGAGGTCGCAAGATTCGTTATCTGCCCGTGGCCGAGCGCCAGGTCGTCCGATGGGCAGAAAAAACGCGCTGCCGCGATTGAAGCGCCCATCGACGTAGAGCACGGACCGGGCGTACCATCGCCCTGCCATGACAAACCAGGCCCCCGACGCGCCGCCGCCCCTGGAGGCGAACGCCTATGCTCCCCCCACGGCGCCGCTGCGCGAGCCGCCTGTTCTTTCGACGCCGGACACCACGACGCCTGCCCAGCGTATCGCCGGCGGCCTGCTCATCGTGAACACCGTGCTCCTGCTCATCGAGTTGGCCGTGCGGAAGAACCATCCGGAGCCGGGCGTCTTCTCGTCGCCGTTCGCGCTGATCGGGTCCGCGCTCATCGACAGCCTGATCGGGACGAGCTTGCTCTACCGGAGCCGCAAGCTCCTCCCCTGGGCGATCGTGCGTGTGGTGATCGGGCTCGTCGCGATGACGGCGCAGGCCGCGTTCAAGGATCCGTTCCTCGCGGGGATGCAGGTCCTCGTGTGCTCCGCGCTCTTGCTCCTGCTCCTCGGGGACGCGAGCAAACCTCGTATGGCCGTGGGCGGCGTGGTCTTCGGCGTCTACGCGCTCCTCCGCGTGCTCGGCCTGTCCGCGGAGATCACGGGCACGAACCCGATCGCCGTGTTCATCTGGCAGGCCCGCGGCGACATCGAGAGCACGCCGGCGGGCGTGGTCACGGGCGATGCGTCGCACTACCGCCTCCGCGCGCCCTCGGATCGCTGGCGCCTGCGCAAGCCCGAGGCGGCGAAGAAGGACAACGCGCTCGCCGATCGCTGGATCTCGCGGCCCGATCTCGACGCGCACGTGCTCGTCATCGCCGAGAAGGTGCCGGGCATGATGGTGCTGCCGGACGCGCTGGCCGACGCGGTGATCAAGAACGGCAAGACCACCGCGACGGCCTTCGAGTTCGTGGACCGCACGCCGCTCCGCACGCACCCGGAGAACGGGCGGCTCGTGCACACGCGGTCGACGACGAGCGGGATCGAGATCGAGTCGCTCACGGCCGTGGTGGCGACCTACGAGCGCGGCTACCAGATCCTCGCGTTCGCGCCGCGGCAGTCGTTCGCCCAGGCCGAGCCCGAGCTGCGTGCGATCGTGGAGTCGTTCGAGCTGCCGACGGACGAGACGCCGGGCCTGCCGGCGGACGCCGAGCCCCTGCCGCCGGGCAAGGTCACGGGCGTCTCGACGAACTACACGCTGACGCCGCCGAGCGATGCGTGGGCCCTGCGCAAGGCCGAGGCGGCGCAAAAGGACAATCCGCTCGCGGATCGCTGGATCGTTCGGCCGGACAAGGACGCGCACGTCTTCGTGGTGGCCGAGCACGCGCCGGGCGCGGTCGTGGACCTGGAGAAATACGTGGACGCGGTGGCGAGCTCGATTCTCGAGCGCATGCACGGGACGATCACGTCCCGCGAGCCACTCCGCACGGACCCGAAGAACGCGCGCCTGCTCCTCGTCCACGCCGAGACGGAAGGCATGAAGCTCGAGTATGCCTACGGGCTCTTCGCGCGAGGGGATCGGGCGTTCCAGGTGATCGCATTCGCCCGGACCGAGGTGTTTGCGAGCGTGAAGGACGAGCTCCTGGAGGCGATCGAGACGTTCGAGATGCCGCCGGAGAACACGGCGGCGAGCACCAAGCGATGAGGTAGCATCGCGGGTGCGATGACGAAGCCTGCCCCGGACGCGCCCTCACCCGACGACGCAAATGTCTACGCGCCGCCGGGTTCGCCGCCGCCGAAGCAGCCAGCCGCGGAGCAGAAAGCCGCGCGGGCGACGCCGGGGCAGCGGCTCGCGGGGGCGCTCCTGATCGTCAGCGCTGCCCTCTGGCTCGTCGAATCGCTCCTCGGGGGGCGTGGGCTCTTCGAGGGCCCGTTCACGACGCCCCTGATGCGAGCGCTTCCGGCCGCTCTCGACGTCGTCCTCGGCGGCGCCTTGGTCCTCGGACTTCGCCGGGTGGCGTGGCTCGCCGGCGCGCGTGTCGTGCTCGTGCTCGCCGCGTGGACGTTCCTGCTCGTCGCGCGGGATCGCATCACGGCGGCCCCCGCGATCGTGCTCGGGATGGCCTACCTGCTCCTGCTCGTGCGCGACGCGGGCAAGCCACGGATGGTGGTGGGCGGCGTGCTCTGGGGGCTCTGCCTGCTTCTCGACGTCGTCGGGCTTCACGCGGCCGTGACCGGGAGAAACCCGATCGCCGCGTTCGTGCAGATCCGCGAGGGGGAGATCGAGCCCGCGCCGGTGACGGTCGTGACGGGCGAGCAGTCGCATTACCGGCTGCGCCTGCCGTCCGGGGAGTGGTACCTCCACACGCGCGCGTCGACGCAGCGGGAGGGGCCCCTCGCCGACCGCTTCCTCTCGCGACCCGACGTCGACGCGCATCTGCTCGTCCTCGTCCAGAAGTTCCCCGGCAAGCTCCCCACGACGAACGGGCTCGTGCAGGAGGTCGGGCGGATGGCGAGGCGCGATGCGGAGACGAGCGAGCTCGTGCGTCTCAGGGCCATGCGGGCCCATCGGGAGGAGGGCCGGCTCCTCTGGATCCGCACGACGAAGGCGGGGGTCGAGACCGGGAGGCTCGTCGCCGTGGTGGCGACCTACGAGTGGTCCTTCATGCTCATCGCCACCGCGCCGAGCCGGATCTTCCCCGAGATCGAGGCCGAGCTCGAAGGCATCCTGGAGTCGTTCGAGTTGCCGACCGACGAGACACACGGCCTGCCGCCCGACGTGGAGCCGCACCCCGTCAACGTGGTCGAAGGCGTGGCGGTGAAGTACAGGCTGAAGGCGCCGGGCGCGCGCTGGTTCCTGCGCAAGGACGAGGCCGTGAAGAAGGACAACTCGCTGGCCGATCGCTGGATCATGCGTCCGGACAAGGACGCGCACGTGATCGTCATCATCGAGGACCTGCAGGGCAAGGATGTGGGGGTCGATGCCTTCGCCGACGCCGCCGTCGAGCTCATCGAGAAGGAGCTCAAAGGCACGGTCGAATCACGCCTGCCCGTCCTCACGCACCCAACGAACGGGCGCCTCCTCCGCGCGAACAGGATGGGAGGCGAGCATGAGATCGTGTCCTACTACGGGCTCTTCACGCAGGCGGGGCGCGCGTTCACGGTGATCGCCTCCGCGACGAGCGAGCGCTTTCCGAGCGCCGGGCCCGACCTCGTGCAGGTGATCGAGTCGTTCGAGCTGCCGCCCGAAGGCACGGCCGAAACGCGCTGACCTCTCACTTCGGCGCCGTCGTCACCACGACACGATGCCCACGCGCGAGCGTCTTCCGCAACGCCGTCCGCATCGTCTGCACGCTCATCTTGTCGAGCTCCTCGATCAGCGCCTCGGCGGCGCCCGGCGCGAGCGCCTCGCGGATCCGCGCGCTGTTCGCGAACTTCGGCGCGTTCTCCACGACCGGCCCGCGCTGGCTCGCGATCTCCTTCTTGAGCCCGGCCTTCAGGTGCGCGACCGCATACGCGATCTCCACGCCCGTCGGCCCTGCCTGGACGAACGCGTCGATCTCCGCGTCGAGCCGCGGCTCCACCGTCGCGAGATCGTGCGGCACCGCAGGCACGACCTCGACCACGGCCACGCTCGCGCGGCTGCCCGCGTCGAGCATCGCGCGCACCTCCGAGGCGTACCCCTTCTCGACGAGCGCGCGATCGAGCCGCCCTCCCTTGGAGCTCGAAAGGATCCACATCGCCACGCGCATCGCCGCGTGCTCCTTCACGTCCCCTTCGCCCGGCGCGATCCAGCCGTAGAGCGCCCGCGTCGCCGGGACATTTTGCTCCACGGTGAGCCGCTCCTCGCGCGGGTGTGGCCCGATCGGAAGCGCGTCCGCGGATGCGGGCAGCGTGGCGAAGACGCGCTTCGCGAGCTCCTCGATCCGCGCGCGGCTGACGTCGCCGATCACGGTGACCGACGCGCGCGTCGGCGTGCGTTCGGTGGCCATCGACTCGGCGAGCAAGAGATCCCGCGCCACGGCCGCGTCCTCGCGGGCGCCGAGCACGTACCCTTCGAGCGGGTGGCCCGCCGGGAAGAGCGCGTCACCGAGCGCGAGCCACGCCGGGCCGTACGCCTGCGATTCGAGCAAGCGCCGCCGCGGCAGCGCCGAGAAGCGCCGCAAGCTCGCGAGCTGCGCGCCCGACGTCTCGCCGAGCAGGAGCCGGAGGCGCCCCGCCGCGAGCTCGAGGCCAAGGTCGAGATCCCGCTTGCCCACCGTGATCGTGTGCCGCGTCTCGCCCGCGCCCGCCTCGCCCGCCGGCTCGCTCGTCCCCGCGATCTTCCCCTCGTCCGGCGCGATGCGGATCGTGATCGCGACGCGCGGCGCCGAGGCGTCCTCGCGCACGCGCAGGGCCACACCATTCGGCAGGACGAACCGCTGGAAGGGATCCGGCGGCGGCTCGAGCCGCGCGGCCGGGATGAAGCCGAGCTGCTTTTCGAGGGCCGCGCCGCCGAGCCCCTTCGCGGCCGCCGAGGGCGCGCGGCGCTCCTCGGCGGCGAAGACCGCGAGCGGATCGTCCGGTCGGTTCGGCTGCCAGCCGACGCCGCCGCCGATCGAGACGTACGGCAACTTCGCGCCCATCGGGCCGAGGCTCGCCATGCTCAGCGTGGGCGGGCCCTGCCCCGGGAGGGCAAAATCGGGCAGGCGGTTCTTTCCAATCGGCGACGGGCGCGGCGGCAGCGGGCCATCGTCGCCCTCATCCACGTCCGGGATCGACGGCGCGCGCATCGCGCTCGCGTGCTCCGTGACGGGATCGGCGCCGGGATCGTCGACGCGCTCGTGCTCGAGGTAGGCCGGGAACGCCGCGAGCGTCTGCTGCACGCGCTCGGCGGGCAGGTGGATGATGTAATCGCCGCCGAACGGCGGGGTCCGATCCCGCAAGAGCTCGGGGTTGTACTCGCGGAGCAAGCGCGTGGGGATGCCGGCCGCGCGCGCGATCGTGCGCAGGCGCGTGCCCTCGGGCACGGCGATCTCGCCCATCTCCAGCGACGGATCCGCATGGAACCCGTCGAGCCCGAAGCGCGCGCGGTTGTTCGCGACGATCGCGAAGGCCACGATCTGCGGCACGTAATTCGCCGTCTCCTCGGGCAAGAGCTTTTGCTGCGCAAGCTCGGCGAAGCCGATGGGCGTCTGCGGGGCGCCTTGCGGGCGCGACGCGGCGACACGCGCCATGCCCCGGAGCACGGTCTCGATCCCCGCGTTGTAAGCCGCGAGCGCAAGATCCCAGCGGCCGAAGCGCTCGTAGAGGTCACGCAGGTGCGCGACGGCAGCGGTCGACGAGCGCCGGAGGCTGCGGCGTTCGTCGACCCACTGAGATTGATCGAGGCCGTAGAGCGCGCCCGTCTCGGGCATGAACTGAAAGAGCCCAGCCGCGCCCGCAGGCGAGACGGCGCGTGGATCGAAGCCACTCTCGACGGCCGCGAGCCACACGAGATCCTCGGGCAAACCCGACTCGCGCAGGCTGTGCTCGATCATCGGGCGGTACCGTCCGCTCCGCTGGTACCGATCGCCGAAGATGGCGCGGCCGCCGTCGTTCTTCGCGAAGAACCGCACGAAGCGCATGGTGCGGCGGGTGACGGGGATCTTCAGATCCGGCATGGCCAGCGTGGCGAGCGCCGCACCCTCGGGATCGTCGAGATCGCTGTCCTGCGCCTTCTCGAAGTCCTTGGCGATGGCCGCATCGAGCAGGCGGCTCTCCTCTTCGCCCGGCATACGGCGAGCAACCGGAGCCGCGGAATCCTCGATCACGGGCTTGTCGAGGAGCGTGGGATCACGGAAGGCGCGGTAGCCGGCGGAGAGCGAGGCGCGCATCGAGGGCGAGGCGAGCGCGCCGAGGATCCCGGCCACGCCGAGGAGGGCCCCGGAAAGCAAAAGCGCTCGCCTGACGCGCGGCTTCATCGGGGGCATTGTTCGACAAGTTCAGGCGGGGGGAAAGATCGTTTCGTGGCGCCGGCCAGGTCGTGGGACACGAGGGAGGCTGCGTCGGGGGCGAAAGAGGCGAAAGTGGAACGTGATACAAGGCGGAAATGCCTGGCAGTCCCAAGCTCCCTCGCGTCCCCATCCCCGGTCCGCGCGCGCTTCCGGTCCTCGGCGAGAGTGGCAATTCGTTCCGGTTCTTCAGCAAGCCCGTGACGTCGCTGCTCGCGCTCCATCAGCGCCACGGCGACATCGCAGCGATCACGGGAGGCAGCCCCGCGATGGTCTGCGCGTTCGGCGCCGAGCACAACCGCGCCGTCCTCGGCGACGACAGCACGTTCCTCTCCCACGGCGAGCCGCCGTTCCCCCTTCCCGAGGACAGCGCACTCGGGCGCATGTTGCGGGAGAACATGATGAGCAAGAACGGTCAGGATCACCGCCGCCTGCGGCGGATGCTGATGCCCGCGTTCCAGCGAGCGCGGATCCTGGCCTATCGAGACGATATCGTCGACGTCACCGAAGCGTCGCTCCGCCGCGTCGTGCCAGGCGGCGTCGTGGACGCCTCGCGCGTGATGCTCGATCTCATGCTCGGCGTCATCATGCGCTGTCTCTTCGGCGTCGACGTGTCCGCCGGCGGAGATCCCCTCGGCCCGCTCTCGATCGCGCTGCTCGAAGGGTTCCTCTCCCCCGCCAACCTGATCCTGCCCTACGACGTGCCCGGCACGCCGTACAGGAAGCTCCTGCGAGACGCGAACCGCCTGGAAGAGAGGCTCCTCGCGCTCATCGAGGAGCGGCGCGCGACGCACGACGGGCGGGACATGTTCTCGGCGCTGATCCACGCACACGACGAGGATGGTTCAAGGCTCAGCGACGTGGAGCTCGTCGCGCAGAGCATCCTCGTCTACATCGCAGCCTACGAGACGACGGCGCAGTCGCTCTCCTGGACGCTGCTGCTGCTCGCGTTGCACCCCGAGATCCTCTACGACCTCGAAGACGAGGTCGACGCCATGCTGCACGGCGAAGCGCCAACAGCCGAGCAAGCCGCATCGATGCCGCTGCTCGACGCAGTCATCAAGGAATCCGCGCGGATCCTCCCCGCGACGCCGATCTGCTCGTTCCGTCTCGTCGGGGAGCAGGCCACGCTCGGGAAATACACGCTCCCGAAGGGCTCCCGGATCCTCCTGAGCCCGCTCGTGACGCACCGAATGGGCGACGTCTTCCCCGAGCCCACGCGCTTCTTGCCGGAGCGCTGGAGCCGCATCACGCCGACGCCCTTCGAGTACCTGCCCTTCGGCGCGGGGCCGCGGATGTGCATCGGGCACGCCTTCGCCAACCTGGCCATGCGTCTCATCCTGCCGATGGCGCTGCAACGATTCCGGTTCGCGCTCAGGCCGAACACCGAGATCTCCTTGCAGCTCAAAGGGATCTCCGGCGCGCCGAAGAACGGGCTGCCGATGGACGTCACGACGCGCCGCGCGCCACGGCCGGGGAACACGCGACGGCCGAAGCCGAAGGGGGAGATCCGCGCGCTCGTGGATCTCTCGTGAGCGCGCCGCGCGGCTGACAGGGGCGCGCTTACGGGCGTCGTTCGTTTCACCCCTTGTCGAGCTCGGCCTCGAGTTCCTTCACACGCTTCGCCCTCTCCGCAGCTTCCCGGCGCGCAGCCTCGAGCTCGGCGCGCTTCTCTTCCCTCGACTGCTTGCGGGCAGCCTCGGCCTGCTCCTTGTCGAGGGCTGCCTGATGTCGCTGCTTCACGTCGGCGAGCTCGATCTCCAGGGCCTCGATGCGCTCGCCGAGCTCCTTGGCCGTCGCCTCCTCACCGCCGCGGCGGCGCGGGGGAAAGAACCAATCCGCAAAATCGCTCGGGAGGGCCTCGGCGGTGAGCTTGTGCGGCATTTCGAGGAGCTTGCCGAGGGATGCCTTGCGGAGGGCATTGAACGCGTCGGTGAAGGTCATGCGCTCGCCGACGGTGCGGAAATTCTTGAGGTTTTCGAGAGCCGTGTTGCGCGCAGTCTGCGCGTCGGTGGCCACGGCGAGGCGCGCATGGAGCTCCGGGAGCAAGGCGACGACGTCGGGGAACCCTTGATAGGCCGCGCCGGAGAGGATCTCCGGCCACTTGAGCATACTGGTGAGCTGGCCGCCGAGGACAGGGCGCTTCAGCTCGTGAGGGCGCTTGGAGAAGATGGCCGTATACCGCGCATCCGAGGTGTCCTTGTTGACAGCGAGGAGGAGCGCAGGGTGGAAGCGATCCACGAATGCGTCGAGCCGCATGTCCGCATACCAGACGCGAGCCTCGGCGTGGATGAGCGCCCGGAGGAGCTGGATTTCCTGGGCCTGGAGAGGGACCCAGGTGCCCTCGAAGAGAGCCGTGAAGTCGCCCGCGAGGGAGGACGTGAGGGGGTGGACGAGGAGGCGGGCTTCGTTGCGGAAGAGTTCTTCGGCCTGGACGAAGAGGGCGGTCTCGGAGTCGATGGTGGGGGCAGCCATGGGATGAAAGCGTACGGTAGGCGGGCGAGCGGGTACAAGTTTGGTGCGTCGGGGGCGGAGGCGGGGGCGGGGGCGGGAGCGGGGGCGGGAGCGGGAGCGGGAGCGGGAGCGGGAGCGGGAGCGGGAGCGGGAGCGGCTGCGAAACCGGGGCTCCGTTACCGCCCCTTCCGCCGATAAATCCAGATGACCGGCGTCCCGTGCAGCCCCGCCACGTGGGCCGGCTGCACCGTCGGCCCGCCCCGCGTGTGCCTCACGCCGTAGCGTCGGCGGAGCGTGCGGGCAGGGATGACGTGCGTCGTCGAGGATGCTCCCGCCCTCGAGCGAGGGGCGTCTGAGCTCACGAATCGACAATTCCGATAGATTTGTATCAGGGGGCCAAGCGACCGCATCAGGAGCGCGGATGGCGCCGAGGAGGCAAGCGCTCTCCTACTCGGCTTCGCTCATCGTGAGACCCAGCATCTCCTCGATGAAGACTCTCTCGTTCTTGAGCAACCAGGCGCCGCGCTCCTCGATGAACCGGGACACGTCCCCCTTGCGCAGGTGCTTCAGAGCCGCGCTCGGAATGCAGAATGCATCGGCCATCTCTTCGTTGATCGCACCCTTCTTGATGGCATTGCGCAGCAGCCGAAGCTCCGTGGCGCTTGCGATCACGCGGTTGCCGGGGGATGTTCCGTCTTCACGTGGCACAAGCGGATGAACCGTCCGCGTGTCGGCAGCACCCAGGACCTCCTGCAAGTGAGACTGCTTCTTCTTTTCACGCGGAAGCGTCGTCGAGAACAGGAGGAACGCGCGCGTGCGGCCTGTCGTCAGCCGGATCTGGTTGAGGCGCTTGACGGGGCCGAGATCCTGCCAATAGAACGACTCCCGCGCTTTGAGCACAGCGGAAAGCGCCCGGATGATCTCTCGGATTCGGCTCCCCGTGGTGCCGGCGAAGATTTCGGTGTATGTGGTCACCCAGAACCAGTGCCAAAGCGTCTTCCAGTTCTCGTTGTCGCGTAGAACGCCCGGATTCCATGCAGCGATCGTCGCCAGCGTGACGAGCTGATACGTATACGGCAATGCGCCAGGGCCACGAACACCGATATTTTCGAGTAGCTCCGCAGCCTCCACCATCGCATCGCCGAGTCGATTCAGCGGCCCACGGTCCCTTTTCAGTTCGCTGAATACCTTCTCCACGTGGGATGAGTAAATGTCCAGGTCGAGCTGCGCCTTGAGGACGTTCACGAGCACCTGCGAATCCACCGATCCCCAGCCATACGGCGCCAGCTTCTCGCGAACATCGTCGAAGGCTGCGTCCATATCGATCGTGAGGTAGGCTAAGGCCCGCAGCATGTGCGCCTCGCTCATGCCCTTGCCCTGGCTGTTGATACGCACGAATGCGTCCGTCACGACGCCGAGGTCCTCCGTAACGAGCGGCACGACGGGGATGATATAGTCGCGAAAGAGGTTCGCGAGCCGCTCGGCCTCCTTCGCCTCGGTCATCTTTCCCTTCTTGCGTAGGCGCGTCGTGAACTCGAAGAGTTTCTCGCCATCGAAGATGATATGGAGCGGCAGCCACTGTAGCGGCACGTTTCCGCGGCTGGGCTGGACGCGGAACGCCGGTCGCTCTTTTGAACCTAGCTCGAAATATATGGGCCAGCGAATGCCGCCGCTCTCATCACTTGATCGTTCGCCAATATGAAGCGCGCCGAACAAGGTTGATACCCGCTGGTGCCCATCAATCAAGTAGCTCACCTTCTCGCCGCTTTTTCGAGCGCCTCCAAGCTCGATGCCACCGATCTCCTGATACACCTTGAGATCCCGATTCGTGGTGCGCCAGACGAGCAGGCTGCCGATTGGCATGCCCGCTGCGATACTGTCGAGGAGCTTCAGGCGCCGGTCGTCATCCCACACGAACTCGCGCTGGAACTCGGGGACGACGATATCGCCGGATTTTACCTCGGCCAGTATCGTTTCCAGCCGGGGGAGCACCGGCGTATCGAACATCTTGCGTTCCATGGTCATACCCGATCGAAGAGAGATTGAACGAGCGCTTGCCTTGGCACCTGGTCGGCAGGGCCGCGGTCGTACTCGGTCGAGATGTCGGAACTCCAGCCTTTCTCACACACCGCGAAGAGCGCTTCCGCCAGCTTCTTCTTTCCGAAGCCGCGCTTCATGTCACGGATCTCGTCGTCTGTGAGCGTGCGAAATGGCTCCTTGAGCATCCGTGCGACGAGCGGTGGGTCGTTTTTCTCGAACTCTTTGGCTTCCTCTGTGCTCAGTCCTTCCTTCCACTTCGGATGCCGATCGCCCATGAGCCCGTTCTTCAGATCCACGGACCACGCCCACGCCTTCCTATCGTCCTGGGCACGCCAGGCCGTCACACGATGGGCGAACGGCTTCTGCGGGTCCGTGCTCTCGTCCAGGAGGGCTTGATCGGGTACGTAGGACTCGATCTCGCGTCGGCCCAAGCAGATCCATGTCAGGCCCGGTCCCAACTTGGCAACGACCTCCTGACAAACCTCCATGATCTGTACGGCGCTCCTCGACGGCGCGAGGCCGTCTTCATCGCCCGTATCCCGATCGAAAAGCACCCAGGTGCGCAGCATTCGGCGCCATTGCGCGGAAGTCGGCTCACCCCCGAGCAGACCCTCGAGCCAGCGCTTCATTTCCCCGGATCCACCTCCGTGGGAATGGATCCTACCTGGAACGTCGATGAGCTTGCGGAGCATGTCGCGGTTCGTCGCATCCGCCAGAAAGAGAACAAAGGTCCGATCCGTCCGCTCGTTCTCGAGCATCAGATGGACTGGCTCGCGCAATAAGTCCACCGCGTCGGCCAGCGTAACTCGCCGCGCCCGCCAATCGCTCGTCACCCCCCGCTCCGCGCGAACGGATAAACGTCCCGGAAGGCCGAAGCGCGGCGGCGTTTGCCTGTCGGTCGCGGCTTCGTTGCGCGGGCCTCTGGCGTTCAAGAGGCTGCGGGCCAGCACGCTCCGGAACGCGCGGTTTTCGTGCGCGGGCCGGCTCTCGAGCCAGGCATGCAGCGCTCCTCGCTCGTTCGCCTGTTCGTAGATGGGATCGGTGCGGACGACGATATGCGGGGTCTCATCACGCGCCGCCACGAGGAGCAGCTCCGCGAGGTGTAGGGCTTCTTCGTCCGACGGCCGGTCGAAGAGCGACCCGTCGAGCGTGATCTGCATCAGGTATCCTCGCGCTTTAGGTCGAGCCGCGCGAGCTCGCTGGCGACGCGCAAGTCTTCGTTCAGCGCCGCGGCGGGCCACCCCGCGCGCGGATGCCCGGAGGACGAGAGCTCCACGGGTGTCACGATGCTTCGGCCGGCTTCGTCTTGATCCACCCACGCCAACGCGACCTTCTCCGCAGGCAATCGGCCCTCGGCGACTGCGAGTTGCACCCCGAGGAGAAAAACACGGCTATGGGTTTCCAAAACCATCGTCGGCGGCGATGCGATCGAGGCTATCTCGCAAAGGTGACGCGCCAGGATGGATTGCGCGTCCGGATGCAGGTGGCTCTCCGGCTCCTCGATCGCGAGCAACCACGGCGCTTCGTCCGCGGTCGCCGTGGCCGCCAATGCAGCGGCCACGAGCACGGGGAGGACCTGGACCATACCCTCTCCCGTGTCCACAAGGTTGATCCGGAAAGACGCGCCGTTCTTGGGGTTCAAGTGAATGTTGTACTTCGTATCGAGCACGGGCTCGACGTAGAGCTCCCGGGGCGGATTTAAGGTAGCGTAGAATCGAGCGATATGTTGTGCCACCTGTCGATTCTCGACGATGAAGCTCGCGGCGTTCGATCCGTCGGAGTCGAGCGTCGACGGTACTGTCCCTGTCCGGTCGACCTCGCGGTCGGGTCGCTTTCTCACGCCATCAAGCCATTGCACCCGGCCGCGGAGCGACTCCATTCGTGCCGACAGCTCTTTCAACACGGGCAGCTCCGTATTCCTAGGCAAAAGACCAGCGAAGCGCACTTCGTCGACGCCCTGTCCGGACAAGGGTCTCATTGGCTTGTTCGGCGGAGCCCTGCCCTCCCAGAGCACGCGGTCCTTCTCACCAAGAAGTCGAAGCTCCATCACGTACGGCGCGCGCTCGGACATGCCATTGAGCTTGTAATGTGCTTTGCGCAGTTCGCCGTCACCCCACTGAAGCCCGATGTCGAACGAATAATCGCCTGCGTCGCCCTGCCAGGCAAGTTCCTGGAACTTACCGCCCCGAAGCATGGCCGACGGAACCCGCAGCGCATTCTGAGCCTCCCGGATGCCCTCCTCCAGCCCCGCCGTGCCAAGGAGCGAAAAGGCGCGGGTGAGCGCGCTCTTGCCCGCGTTGTTGCGGCCGTACAGAAGCGTGAGGGGGCGCAGTGGGAGTGTCGCGTCCACCGCAAACGAGCGGTAGCGAGAGACGAGCAAGGCTGTGGGGAGCGACATGGGGGGAACGTACCGCGAACAACACCCGATGTCACCATCCCAGGCAAACGATCGCGCTCACCTCATGCCCTTCACCCGCTTCCGCAGCCCCTCGACCGCCCCGGCCCATACCTTCTCTACCGCCTGTTCGAGTCGAGCTTCCTGGCGCCCACAGGCGTCCCGCGAGGGCCGCGCGCGGAGGTCGGCTTGGAAGGGGCGCAACGCCAACTCCACGTGCGCGGAAGCGGGAGCGGCAGCGCAAGCGCAAGCGGAAGCGGAAGCGGGAGCGGAAGCGGCAGCGCAAGCGCAAGCGCGAGGGGGACGGGCATGCAGGGGAGCCCGCTCGGGGACGGCGAGCGTACCGTCGTGCGCCCGTGCCGCGGATGTGCGCTCAAACGAGCAGGATCAGCGCTGCGACGGCAAGTGGACGTCGATCACCGTCCCGGTGCGCAGAGCGCCCGCGGCGTCGCGATAGACGAACGGGGCGCGCTCGACCTCGCAATTGCCGCGCGCGTCGCAGCGAGGTACGGACACGTAATCGAGGCTGATCGACTCGAGCTCGACAGCGCCCGCGCCTCGGAGCTCGGCCGGCGCGGTGCGTCGATCCGCGTCGCGATCGGCCCAGACGAGCAGGCGCGAGAAGATCGGGTCGTTCGCGTCGATACGCCCGTCATGGTTCTCGTCGTGCTCGCGCAGCGCGATGAAGCCATTGGGCGCGGTGCGGCCGCTGGAGAGCGGGGACATCGAGCCGAAGAGCTCGGAGCCATTCTCGATGGCGCCGCTCGCGTCCCGATCGAAGGCGAGCCACGGCGTGCGCGACGTGGGCCAATCCGTGACCTGGCTCGCGGCGCCATTCAGGTCGAACGTGCAGGTCGCGTCGACGGCGAATTCAACGGCTTCCCCGTCGAAGGAGAGCACGAGCGGCGTGCTGGGGCACTCGAACGAGGGCGACGGCTCCACCCAGATCGTCTCACACCCTTCGACGATCTGGCACTTATTACAGAATATGTCTGCCTCGCCAGGCGTGCAGCCGGCGCCCGTGTACGCCGCGCAGACCTGGGATTCGCCCCCGCCGCCGCCTTCCCCGCCGCCGCCTTCCCCGCCGCCGCCTTCCCCGCCGCCGCCTTCCCCGCCGCCGCCTTCCCCGACGCCGGAGGTGACCTCCGTCACGCATCCCATGGCTCCGAGCGAAAGGACGGGGACGAGGACCAGCACGAGACGAGCGACGCAAAGCAGATGAGCCATGAGCGGAACCTCCGCAGCTCACTTCAGCAATCCATATGCCAGGGTCCACGGAGACCCAAATGCCGTTTGACTCAGGAAAAATCTCGTATGCCGCCCCCAAAGCGCGCCACATTGCGCCAGAACGCAGCGCCGCACGTCATCGGGGTGTCGTAAAGCTGAGCATGGGTCTCCTCGCAGGCCGTCGTGCCGGGGCGCCGCCCCGGGCCCCGCGGGGGCTGTTCGCCCAAAGGCCCGAACCAGCGCAAGCGCTGGACCTTTTGTGGAAGAACTGCGCGGTGCGCAGTTCTTCCACCGGGCCGGTGGCAAGACCCTGGAGGTGAATTTCAAGCAGGCGACGCGCACGCTGCCTGTTGAACCTGCAGCGCTACCGTGTCGATCGGCACGCCCGTCCCTGGTCTTGACCCTGGCTGTTCGATGAACTGCGCATCGCGCAGTTCATCGACCCCGCGTCCAGCGCTTGCGCTGGTCCGGGTCCAGGGGCGGATAGCCCCGGTGGGGTCTGGGGCAAAGCCCCAGCGAAGCGCCTGCGCGATGACACCCATGCTCAGGTCGTAAAGGCCCCGTGGTCTGGCATGAGGTGCCCCTCCTGGACCGAGGTGCTGGTTGTACTCGTCCACGAGCGAGGAAACGTGGCAGAGTTCGTCGCGTCGTGGCGAGGGTGAGCCTTTCAGCGCACGCAGCTCCCGAGCCACCGTCGTGCATTGCCGCCGAGGAGTTTTTGCAGCAATGCCGCTGGCAATGCCTGTCCTCGATAAGGCGCCGGTGACAGGCCACCCAGGGGGTTTTGCCGCCAGAAGGTGAAGCTCTCGTCGCGCAGGAGGCCGAGGTTTGCGCTCACCTGCATGTCCCATTCGTCTCGCCAGGTGGGCCCCGCGCGCACCGTCACGAGGTCGCTACCGAAAAGAAAACGCTCCGGCGTCTTTTCGATGATCCCGCGGAGCCGGTCGTGCTCCTTTTCGAGATAGGTAAAACCCTGCGCGGCGGCGTCGCTGGAGCCGTGGCTCGTATCGAAGAGCAGCGACGGGAATGCGTCGCGAATGGACTCGAATCGGTCGAGATCCGTTCGGCTCCCGCAGAGGTGCGGGCATACGGCGCGTAACTTCGGGAAGGCGCGCAGGATCCCCTCGAGCTCGCCGCGGAAGCGCACCGTATTGACGTGCACGAGGACGGGGACGCCGCGCTCTTCCATACGCGCGAAGAGCGATCGGTGCGCGGGATCGTCGAGAGGTCGCTCGTGGAACGCGTGATGCCCGTCGTAAAGCTTGACGCCGCACGCGCCGCGGGCGAGCAGGGCATCGAGGGTTTCGGGCCGATCGCTTGCGAGATCGAGCGTCACGAACGGGATGAACCTCGTTGGATGCGCCGCGGCTGCCGCGAGCACCACCTCGTTGCCGTGTTGATATCCCGCGAGCCCCTTGCCGCCGCGCCCGGCGGTCGCATCCGGCGTCGCGAGAATCACGGCGCGTTTGACACCTTTTCGATCGAGCAGACCGAGAAGTGTGGGAACGACCTCCATATCGGTCAGGTGGACGTGCGCGTCGAGGACTGTGCCGTCGTCCGGGGCCGGCGTGGTCGACGCCGCGGGTGGAGGTGGGTTTTCACTGCGGCACGCGGGGAGCGCGGTCACGAGGAGCAGGGCGAGCGCGCAGGGGCCGCGGCGGGTATGCATGGCATGCGATGGTAGCTGCGTCTTCGACCTGACCACAAGGGCAAGACGGTGCAGCAACTCACGCAAGGCCACGCAGCCGAGAGCAGGATATGGTCGCGTCGTGTGTTCTCGGGCGGAGAAACTTCCGTTACGATGCTTCCGGGTCCTCCGAGGATGGGGGACCTGAAGGAAGAAGCAGATGCAATTGCAGAATAAATTTGCGCTATCGTGCTTGAGCGTCTTCATCGCTGCGAGTGCTGCGGCTTGCTCGGTCTCGTCGACGCCGGAGGACATCGAGGACGTGGGGAGCGAGCCGCTCGCGGCGGGAGGGGTTGGCGTCTGCAACCAGGCCGATCCGTACGAGAAGAACAACAAGCGATCGAGGGCCACGGAACTGGCCTACAATGGGATCTACTTCGAGCCGGCGGACCCGGAGTACTCGTGGTCGGAGGACATCGGCAGCGCCTATACGATCGTGTCTGCATCGATTTGCAAGAAAGACCAGGACTGGTACTTCGTATCGACGTCGGATTTGCCCTACACGCCGGGCTGGCTCTCGATCCGCGCGCAGGCCGCCGGCGCATCGCATTGCGCGATGATGGAGGTGTCCGAGGAGGGAGGCGAGACCTATACGGTGGGCTACGATCCGCCCGCGGGGCCCCATAACACGATCCAGATCGACGTCTACAGCGCCGGCACCTTGCAGCTCCTGGCCTCGGCGCAGAGCAACATCGGTCGTATCTTCCTCGACACGTACAACGGGCCGCTGGATCAAGACCTATATCTGCGCGTCCATGGGCCGAAGGAGGCCCATTACGGTTACAACCTCTCGGTCGTGGTGCAGACCGACGCGTTCGAAGACGAGTGTGAACTCTGAGCCTGCATTTCTCGTGAGGGGTGACGCCTGACCGTTTGCTGGAGGGTTGGCCCCCGACGTGTAGAATAGGCCACGCTCGGGGAGGCATTCAAAGCCGAGCGGCACGATTGCAGGCCCCACCTCCCCCTTTCCCCCACAAGCAACTCGACGGGTCGTAAGATCCCTGCACGCTTGTTCTAGCGGCGCGCCACGTCTTCCGGCGCCTCCGCCCATTCGTTCGTCACGTACACCTGGACGCTGTACGCGAGATCATCCCCATGAGCGCGCCGAGCTCGGCGAGCGCCTCTTCGTCGAAACGGCACAGATCCCGATAGACCGTCTGGCGCCCCCGCTTCCACCCAAAAGCGGGCGAGGTGGACGTGGATCGTCTCCCCCCTGTACACGTCGAGCGGCATTCTTCTTGCGAAGACGCGGTCGCTCGGAGAATGCGGAGGGGGGTATGTGGAGAGGTATTGGGTTCTCCGTCTTGTTGCTGAGCTCCGGGGCTTCCGCCGCCGACTCGGCTGTCTGCCGCCGCGCTGCGGAATATCGGGCGAGTGATTGGAAAGCCATGATGATGTGCGGCATGGCGCCCTTCCACAGGAGTTGCACGGCGACGGTCGCGGGGCAGACGTTCTACGACAGTGAAGACTCTTGCGGGAGCCCGTTGACGGGCGTCCTCGAGGGGCTGTGCGCGGCGACGATCCCCTTACCGACGGAAATTCCCATCCATTGCGAGAACGGAGGCGCCTCGACGCACATCCTCGACACGGAGACCGGCGTGATCCGGGAGTAGAATCGGAAAATACGCGCAACCAGAAGGTCGTACACCATGAAACAACCGTTGGGGCTCCTATGGTTTGCCATTCTGCTGTCAGGCACCTCGAGCCACGCCGAAACACTTCCCTACGAGGTCGAATCGCAATGAGCGCTGAAGCGTCCGGCGCGCTGACGTAAGCGGGCCGAGAGGAAGAGAGCAGCCATGAAAGCCATCGCCCATTTGTTGCCCTGTGCTCTTTTGCTTTCCTGTGTCGGAGCGCCGGAGGAGTCCGGGGATGGGCACACCTCCGCCCCGGAAACGACCCTGGTGGACCGGCAGGTCTGTGATGCCATCGAGCGCGAATACGAGGAGAAAATCACGAGCCCGCGCACGACGGCATGTGAAGAGGAAGCGGACCGTTGCCAGGTGCTTCAGGGGCATTGTGGCGTGGGCCTGGGCGGTTGCTCCTTCGCTGCGAACATGAGGGTCCACCAGGAGGAGCTCGATGCCATTGCCTCCCGCTGGACCCGGGCGCAATGCCATCGCGGGCGCTCCGTCTGCCGATGCGCCGCACCACCGCCGGTGCGCTGCGTGGCGGGAACCTGCCGCATGGCCCGTTGACGCCGCTCGATCGGCCCCTGGGGTCGGATCGCGCGGAAACACGGGGGGACGTCGTCGACCCCCGGTATCCCGCCCCGCAAACCCGCCCCGCTCCCCGCCGCCGCCCTGCCTCCCGCCGCAACACACGCCCGGGGGCCGCTCGCGCCCCCCTTCCGCCGCTGCAAAACGGGATCGTCGGCGGCCCGCGCCCCTGCCCCACCACCGCAAAACGGGATCGTCGGCGGCCCGCGCCCACGCTCCGCCTGCAGAACTCGATTGTCGGCGGCCCGCGCCCCTGCCCCACCACCGCAAAACGGGATCGTCGGCGGCCCGCGCCCCTGCCCCACCACCGCAAAACGGGATCGTCGGCGACCCGCGCCCACGCTCCGCCTGCAGAACTCGATTGTCGGCGGCCATCCGCGAAGCTCAGCCTCGCACCGGCCCACCTCTTCGTGACCGGCTCGCCTGGCGCGCGCGCGCGGCGAAGGAGCGCGTCAGAACCCCGAAGCTTTCCGGGGCTGCTGCTCGGTCGCCCCCTCGACACCGAGGTTGCGCATCTCCTTGCCGCAGCAGATGTCCGCGTGGGTCTTCGGATCGCGCTCCGAGCAGGAACAGGCTTTCGTGTACACGATCTCCGCTCCGCAATCCTCGCAGCGAAGTCGCTCGCCGACTTGATGGGGCACAGGGAACCTCCTCTGTGGCAGTGCATCACGTTCGCACGGTGAACGCGCGCGCCCGGAGGTCACAGCAACGGCCATGCCCCATGGGTCTCGTCCGCGACGCTCCGCGCTTTTTGCCGCAAATCGCCCTGGTCGACCGCTCCCCTCGCCCCCCGTTCGACGCGCTTGCCTGGGTTGCGACGCGGCGCGCTGCGAGTACAGATTTGCTCCGTCAGCACGTCACGTCGGAGGGGGGCATGGCGTACCGGATGGAGGACCTGATCCGTGGGTCCATGCGTGGGGGTTTGATTTTTGGGTATGTCCCCGCGTCGGCGGGGCACTTGTCTCCGGCGATGTACAAGTCGGATCTGCTCGCCGAGATGGAGCGGATGAAGGCTGCGGGGCTCGTGGCCGAGACGTGTGTTTCGAGCGAGCTCGACGACCTCGATGAGGCGCGGATGGCGCCTGGCATCACGCTCTGCGGCCTCGTGCCGGATCGTGTTGGGCCGCAGGATCTCGAGCGGATCTTGCGCTGCGTGAAGAGCGACGATCGTCCTTTTTTTTCGAAGCGCTTCCGCGCCGATCCTGGCAAGCACCGGAAGAAGCCGCCTTCGCTCGCTGTGCAGCAGCGGTCGAGCTTGTTCGAGCTCTTTGCCGAGGTGCACCAGGATTTCGTCCTCTTCATCTCGCATGAGCCGCGGGTCGCTGACCTCTTGCGGCTCTCGGTTCACGCGGTCTCGCCGCTCTTCGATTACCGGCACCACTACCGGATCCTCGATCTGTCCTGAGCTTTCAGCGGATCATGCACGTCTCGTCTGCGGCGATGCAGGTGCCGAGCTGGGCGCCGCTCGCGCCGCAGCAGTTCCCCGTCAAGCAATCGTCGTAGCTCAGGCAGCTTGCGCCCTTGGGGCACTTGAAGCCGAGTGGGCCGCAGGTCGGGCCGCCGCAATCGACGCCGGTCTCGTCGCCGTTGGCGAGGCCGTCGGCACAATCGGGCGCCGCGCCGCCGCTTCCGCTCCCGCTCCCGCTTCCGCTTCCGCTTCCGTCACCGCCGCCGCTCCCGACGTCGTCTCCGTCCGTCGTGCATGCGGCTGCGGTGACGAGGAGCGCTGCGAGGCCCCACCCGAACGCGTTGCCCATTCCCGGTACTCTCCCGTGTCGATCGCCGCGGACGGAAACGTGCGCACCGAGGTTACCACGGGCTCTGTGCGCGGGCCGTTTTCATGAGAGAATCGAGCGATGGACGAAACGTTCCGCCTGCACGTCCGCGCGATCGCGGCCGAAGGCAAGGGCGAGTCGATCGCGGGGAGCGTCTTCCTCCCGTTCGTGACGCTCGACTCGGGCGCGCGCGTGGGGACCGACGCCGACGGGACGTTCGTGCTCGCGAGCGCCGAGGGCGACACGATCACTCCGTACAGCGCGGAAGATGCGCATGTTTTCCACGAAGTGCTGGAGTGGAAACGCGATAGGTTCGATGACAAACTCGACGAAGCTGGACGCGCGCTGGGGTTGCCGGAGTTCGAGGCCTCCCTCGCCTTCCCCGCGTTCGGCGTCGTCCGCGCCGTGCTCGCGAAAAACATGAACTACACGACCCTCCTGGCGCTCGCGTGGCTCCGGCCCTCGGAGCTACGCGAGGTGCAGGCCGACATCCGACGCGTGGCCGGGGACAAGCGATTGCCCACGAGCACGCGGGAATTCGCGCAGCGGCTCGTCGTACCGTCCTGACGCGCTTTTCGTTCCGCGTCGCGCCCGACCGCGCTACACAGGTTCAGCGTTCGTGAAGGAAAGGAACCCCATGCCCGAGCCGTCTACGCCCCCGCCTCCGGGCCTGATCAGCGAGCAGGACGTGGAGCAGGAGATCCAACGCCTGTTCCTCGCCCAGGCCGGATCGGGCCTCGTCATCCGCGTCTACGGCGAGGAGGGCGGGACGGCCGAGAACATCGAGGCCTTCCGCGAGATGCTCACGTCGCTGCGCATGTACGACTACGGCTCCGCCGCCGGCGACGTGCTCGTCGACGCGCCGAACCGCCAGATCCTGACGCGCGCGCTCTCGGTCCTCGCCCGCGAGCAACACCAGAAGCGGATCCTCGACCACGTCCTCACGACGTTCGGCCGGCACCTCATCGATCCCCTCGCCCTCATCCTCGACACGACGCCCGAAGGCACGCTCATCTCGCGCCTGAGCGTGCTGCGCGACGTGTTCCTCGCGCAGATCGTGGAGCTGAAGCTGACGCAAGAGTCGCAGAGCATGCTCTCCGAGGACCTGAAGCGGCTTCTGACGGACGACTACCTGTCGATGGTCGCCGAGCACGAGGAGCGGGTGCAAAGGCCGCGCGTGCGGCGCCTGGCGCAGCAGATTTTGCGCCTCGTCGGCTCGACGTTCCACAAGGCGCTGCGCGGCTGGCCCGAGCACGCCGAGCGGATCGCCTCGATGGTCGCGCGCCGCCTGCAAGGCAAGGTGCAGCTCCGCGAGGTGCCGACGCTGATCCGTGATCAAATCTGCCACGCGATCGAAGAGTTCTTGTGGGTCGAGACGGCCAACGAGATCGAAGGCGCGCTGTTTTCGCTGTTCGCCGAGAACAAGGGCGTGATGCACGAGCCGCCGCGCGAGCTGGATCGTTCGCTCTACAGCGAGTTCGCCAGCGCCTGCTGGGAGATCATCGCGGAGTACTGCTGATCCCTCGTCTCTCCCGCAGGGAGAAGGGCCGGGGGTGAGGAGACCGTTCCAGGCGTCGGCACGGCGTTCGCATGGCGTCGGGTTGCGAGCGTGCTGTCGGTGCGCGCCCGTCCGCTCGACGTCGAGGTACCCGTGATCCGCACTTGCCCGTCTTGCCAGACCAAAAACCGCATTCCTCCTGATCACCTGAGCGACACCGGTCGTTGCGGCGCCTGCAAAGCACCACTGCCGCCGCTCGCAGAGGCGCTGGAGGTCGACGCCCGGGAGTTCGGGGACATCGTCCGGACCGCGAAGGTGCCGGTGCTCGTGGATTTCTGGGCGCCCTGGTGCGGCCCCTGCCGCATGGCAACGCCCGAGGTCGCCCGCGCCGCATCCCAGCGCGCCGGAAAAGCCATCGTGCTCAAGGTGAACACCGACGAGCACCCAGAGCTGGCCAGCCGCTTCGGCGTCCGCGGGATCCCGCATTTCGTGGTGCTCCGCGGAGGCGAGGTGATCGTTTCACAAGCGGGGCTGGTCCGCGCCGCACAGCTCGTGGCCTGGATCGACCGTGCAGGCGGCGCCGATCCGCGGCGCGCCCACGTGGCCTAGCGCAGATTTCCGCCTAAACTCCGCCGCATGAGTGGATCTCAGTCGTCGCTCGGGGGCGGTGCTCCGGCAAGCGGTGTCACGCCCCCGAACCCCCTCCTCGACGGGAAAGCCCTGGCGCAAAAGGTGCGCGACGAGGTGCGCGAAGACGTCGCGCGGTTCGTCGCAAAGCACGGTCGTCCGCCCGGCCTCGACGTGATCCTCGTCGGCGAGGACGCGGCAAGCGTGGTCTACACGCGCAACAAGGAAAAAGCCTCAAACGAGGTCGGCATGCGAGGCCGGCTCCACCGGCTGCCCGCCGAGACGAGCGAAGCCGAGCTGCTCGACCGAATCGCCACGCTGAACGCAGACGAGACGGTCGACGGGATCCTCGTACAACTCCCGCTGCCAAAGCACATCCGCGAGGATCTGGTCATCGAAGCCGTCTCGCCGGCCAAGGACGTGGACGGCTTCCACCCGATCAACGCAGGTCGGCTGGCCACAGGCAAAGCCTCGCTCGTGCCCTGCACGCCCACCGGATGCATGCGGCTGATCGCAGAGACAGGTCGCTCGCTCGAAGGAGTACGCGCCGTCGTCGTCGGTCGAAGCAACATCGTGGGCAAACCCATGTCGATGCTGCTGCTCGGAGCCAACGCAACCGTGACGATGGCGCACTCACGCACGAAGGATCTCCCGGCCGTCTGTCGCGAAGCCGACGTGCTGGTCGTCGCCGTAGGCCGCGCGCGCATGGTGAAAGGCGACTGGATCAAAGAAGGCGCCGTCGTGATCGACGTGGGCATGAACCGCGACGAATCCGGCAAACTCTGCGGCGACGTCGACACCAACAGCGCCCGCACCCGCGCCTCCTTCATCACCCCCGTCCCCGGCGGCGTCGGCCCCATGACCATCGCATGCCTGTTGCAGAACACAGCACGCGCAGCATGGGCCCGCATGGCGGCTGGCTGAGGGCGCGGCGCTGGGGCTTTGCCCCAGGCCCCAGGAGGGGGCTGTCCGCCCCCTCCACCCCGGACCAGCCAGGGGCTGGACCCAAGCTCGATGAACTGCGCGATGCGCAGTTCATCGAACAGGCCCGGTCAAGACCAGCAGCGGCGTTGCCGATCAAGACAGCCGCGCTGCGGGTGCTGCTGGCACCCCGGCTTCTTCGTCGGCCTGTTTGAAAAACTGCGCGGAGCGCAGTTTTTCAACCCTCGGTCCAGGCCGTGCCTGGTCCGGGTCCAGGGGTGGACAACCCCTGGTCGGGGTCCGGGGTGAAACCCCGGGCGGGCGGCGTCACGCTGCCTGCTAGAGCCTCTGCGCGTACGTCATGACGAGGTACATGATCGTGTCGGTTGCGTCGGGGTTTCGGTAGACGTGTGGCACGTCGGCTTCGAAGACGATGGCGTCGCCTGTCGCGAGCATCCGTTTTTCGGTGCCGATCGTCATTTCGCAGCGGCCTGCGTTGACCACGAGGTTTTCGACGGTCCCTGGTGGGTGTGGGTCGGCGTGTTCTTCGGCGTGGGGGGCGAGACGCAGCTCGTAGAACTCGACGCTGCGTGGCCGGTCCATCGGGAAGAGGGCGCGGGATTGGAAGGACCCGTCGATGCTGCGTAGTACGCGGGCGCGTGCGGCGGGCAGAACCATCGCGCCGGGGCCGGATTCGGGGTTGATGAGCGCGGAGAAGGGCACGTCGAGGGCGCGTGCGATCTTCCAGAGCACGCTGATCGTGGGTGTGCTTTGGCCGAGCTCGATTTGCCCCAGCATGGCGCGGCTCACGCCGGAGGCGCGTGCGAGCTTTTCCAGGGAGAGACCACGCTCGGTGCGTAGGCGCTTCAGGTTGCCGCTGACCACGGGTGCGATGTCGGCGGCGGCTTCTCCGGGCGGAGCGGCGGTTGCGCTCTCCTCGGGCGTCTCCTCGGCCGGTTTTGCGGGCGCCTCCTCGGGGGTGACGTCCTCTGCTGGCCGTGCTTTGCCCTTCGTCGCTTTCATTTGGGGCGCGTACTTTCGGGGATGGCTCCGATCCCGTCAAGAACGCGGCTACAGCGTGAACCCTGCGACGGTTGCCGCGCCTGCTTGGATCGGAAGCTGGATCATGAAGCCTTGCTGGTTCGCGTCTGTCAGCGTGAACGTGCGTTGCTCGGCTGTCTGGGGCGCATCGACGTCGAAGACGAGGATCACGCCGGCCGGGCCGGTGAGGTTCGTCGAGTTCGAATAGATCCCCACGCCCGTGTCGTAGACGACCTCTGCGCCGGGAAGCTGCGTTGTGAGCGTGACGCCGGAGAGCGGCTGGTTGTTGCGTGAAACCTTGATGATGAGGTGCGCGCGTGTCGTCGTGTTGATGACGATCGGCGCGGGCAAGGTTCCCGCGATCGATGCGAGCATGTTGCGATCGACGACGGGCAGGGTCACGGGGCCCGAGGAGGGCACGCGCACGGACGAGTGCGTGGAGAAGATGCCCGTGGCGCCGAGGGTCTCGTCGCGCACGAAGATCCAGGGCGTGCCGCTGATCACGGAGGGCAGGCTGAAGCTTGTGACCATGTCCCCGTAGGGCGCTTCGAGGAGCGTGCCCGTGTTCGAGGTGGCGAAGATTGTCGCGGCGCCGGCGTAGGGGCCGATTTGCGTGAAGCTCGGATCGTTCAGCACGCCTACGTTGCCGGTGACGTCGTTCGAGAGTGTTCCGCCCTCGCCGCCCTGCCCTCCTCCGCCGCCGCTCGGGTTGATCCCGCCGCTTGGGTTGACGCAGCCGGGGCCTGTGCAGGGAGGCCGCGGACCGAGGTCGGTCTCCGCGGACCCACACGCTGCCGCGATGCACACGAGGCTCGTGAACACGACGAGGGAAAGCGAAGAGGAATTCGTCATGGCGCAAGGATATGCGCTTCCCGGGTCCGGCAAAATGCTTCCCGGGGCGGGCGCTCGAATCCGGCGCGGATGACGAGAGCGCCGAACCGTTCGGCGCTCTGCGAGATCGCGAAGCGAGCTCGCCTCGGGGGGTGAATCGACCGGGCTTTGCCCGGGCGAGAGGGGGACGCGAGGCGTCCCCCTCGGGACAGAAGGGTGAATCGACCGGGCTTTGCCCGGGCGAGAGGGGGACGCGAGGCGTCCCCCTCGGGACAAAAGAGCTAGAACATCGAGCGGTTGTCAAACCGATCGATGTTCTAGCTCGCGGTCGCGGTGGTTGCGGTCGGGGGAGCTGGGGGCGTGGCCGCGGAGGCGCGGGTGCGCTGCTTGTGGAGCGCGAAGGCGAGCCCGCAGATGGCGAGGCCGATGAGCTGCGAGGTCGAGAGGCCGAGGAGGGCGCCGCGATCGTCGGCGCGGAAGAATTCGAGCACGAACCGGCCGACGGCGTAGAGCGCGAGGAACGAGACGAAGACTTGGCCGTCGTAGCGCTTCCTGCTGTGGACGTAGAGCAGGCAGAAGGCTGCGATCGCGAAGGAGACGGCCGACTCGTAGATCTGCGTCGGGTGCACGGGGTGCGAGACGTGGTTCAGGCCGGGCAGCTCGTGGAGCTTCCACTGCGCCTCGCTCGCCGGGCTGTTCGCGGGGAACGCGAGCCCGAGCGGCCCGTCTGTGCGCACGCCGAAGCAGCAGCCCGCGAGCAGACAGCCCATGCGCCCGAAGCCGAGGCCGAGCGGCACGGCGAACCCGGCCATGTCCGCGGCTTTCCAGAAGGGAAAGCGATCCCGCTTGAGCAGGTAGACTGCCATCAGCGACGAGCCGATGAACCCGCCGTAATACGCGAGCCCGCCTTGCCAGAACTTCGCCCACGCGAAGCAGTCGCGCGCCGGCGGGTGACAGACCCCGCGCGCCGCGTCCCAGACCCCGCGCGCCACGCGTTCTTCCTCGCCGAAGGGGTACCAGCCGAAGAGGTTGAGCCCCGAGCCGCGCGGGACGAGCTGCGCGCACTGCGCCTCGTTGTAGGGCCAGTCGACCTTCGTGGGGTCGGTGCAGAGGTGCACGTAGTCCCAGAAGTAGCCGTCTGCGATCACGTGGAGCAGGCGCCCGCCGACGACGCCCATGAGCAGACATGCGAGCCCGAGATCGACGATGACGTCGGGATCCTGCCCGATGCGCCGCGCCCACATGGATCCGAGGGCCGTGGCGAAGAGGAAGCCCGTGAGGAGCAGGCCGAAATAGGCCGGGAACCCGATGTCGAGGTAGAAGACGCGGAAGAGCTCGGGTCGCATGGCTCCTTTTCAGGAAGAGGCTTCTTCGGCCTTCTTCGGCGGCGCGCTCTTCTTGCGCGACGTGAACATGTCGACGCCCATCAGGATCACGCCGGCCACGATCGCGATGTCCGCGATGTTGTACGTCGGCCAGTGGTACTCGCGCATCGGCCCCGAGATCGACTCGACCAGCTTGTCGAGGCCGGTGCCGTTGCCGATGTACATGTCGATGAAGTCGATGACGTGCCCGTAGCGGATGCGGTCGACGAGGTTGCCGAGCGCGCCGCCGAGCACGAGGGGCAGGCCCCACCGGAGCGCCGTCTGGTTCGGGGCGAGCTTGCGGTAGAGCGAGACGATGAAGGCGATCGCCACGACCGACACGAGCACGAAGAACGGCCTGCGCACGTTCTCGCTTTGATCCTGGAGCAGGCCCCAGGCGCCGCCGCGGTTGTGCGCGAGCGCGAGCGAGAGGTAGCCCTTGATGAGGTCGACGCGGGCGAACGGCTTGTCGAGGTTCTGGACCGCCCACCACTTGCTGCCGAGATCGAGCGCCAGCGTGACGATCGCGACCACGCCGAGGAAGACGTACGAGGCGCGGTAGGGCGGCGCGGCCTTCGGGGCCTCGCCCGCCCCGGTCTCCGGGGCCTCCGCGCTCGGCTCGTTCGACCCCTCGGCAGCCGTGTGGGCGGCCTCTTGCTCCTCGGATTTCTCTTCCGTCATGGTCTTCGCGCTGGTGCGCCGAAAAGGCGCGCCGGATCTTTCGGTAGCGTGTTCGGCGGTACCCCGAGGCGTGTCGGCTGTCCAGTGTCGAATTGCCTCACGCCTCTCCTGGCGGAGGCAGAGGCGAAGGCGGCGCGGGGCTCGCGGTCAAGGGCTCGGCGGGCGGCATGGGCTCGCCCAATCCGCCGCGCGTCTTGCGCGACAGGAACGTATCGAGGGCCATGAGCAGGACGCCGGCGACGATGGCGATGTCGGCGACGTTGAAGGTCGGCCAGTGGATCTCGCGGCCGTTCCGGATGACGTAGAAGTCGATGAAGTCGATGACCGAGCCGTAGCGGATGCGGTCGACGAGGTTGCCGACCGCGCCGCCGAGCGCGAGGGGCAGGCCCCAGCGCATCGCCCACTGATCGCGGTGGATGCGGCGGTAGACCGAGACGATGAAGACGATGGCGGCCGAGGAGACGAAGAGGAAAAACGGGCGCCGGAGGTTCTCGGGCAAGCTGCGGAGGAAGCTCCACGCCCCGCCCGGGTTCAGCGTGTAGATGAAGTCGAAGTGATCCTTGATCACCTCGATGCTCTTCGGGCGGCCCTTGTCTGCTCCGGACAACGCGGCCTTCGCCCAGCCCTTCGAGGCCAGATCGGCCGCGGCGGACACGACCGTGATCACGGCGAGAAAGAGCATGGAGGGGCGGTAGGCGTCGTCCGGGGGCGCCTCCGCGCGCTTCTCCTCGGCGTCTTGTCCGGTCATGGGGTCGACCATGTGTACGCGATGGGCCACGGACCTGCAAAGCGGCCCAGCGTGCCTCGTTGTTCCCCGGGGCGTGGTGGCGCACCGCGGTACATCCGTTTAGTATGCGCGCCATGCCGCTGCCGCCGTGGAAGCAGCCCGTGGGCGTTGATGCCGTGATCGAAGGCTGGCTCGCCTCCGGGTACGTGCGCCCTTGCCTGACCGCCGATCGGGCCCTGCCCGCGTCCGAGGGCGACTACCGCGAGATCCCCGCCGATCTGCCCGATGCGTTGCGCCGCGCCCTCGCGTCCCGCGGGATCACGCGGCTCTACGCGCACCAGGCCGAGGCGCTCGTGGCTGCGCGGGAGCGCAAGCACGTGGTGGTCGCGACGCCGACGGCGAGCGGCAAGAGCATGTGCTTCCACCTGCCCGTGCTCTCGGCGCTCATGGCCGATCCCGACGCGAGCGCGATCTACCTCTACCCGACGAAGGCGCTCTCGCGGGACCAGGAAGCCGGGGTGCAGAAGCTCATCCGCGACGCGGGGCTCACCATCCCGGCCATCGTCTACGACGGGGACACGCCCGGTGATGCGCGGCGCGCGGCCCGCGAGCGTAGCCCCATCGTGATGACGAATCCCGACATGCTGCACGCGGGGATCCTGCCGCATCACGCGCACTGGGCGCGGACGTTCCAGCGGCTCAAGTACGTGGTGCTCGACGAGCTGCACACGTACCGCGGGGTGTTCGGATCCCACGTGGCGCACGTGCTCGCGCGCGTGCGGCGCGTGGCGCAGTTCCACGGGTCGGATCCGATTTTCTTGTGCGCGACGGCGACGATCGGGAACCCGGGGGAGCACGCGTCGCGGCTGCTCGGGGTGCCGGAGGATCGGATCCGCGTGGTCGGCGAGTCGGGCGCGCCGCGGGGGGCGCGGCGGCTCTTCGTCTACAACCCGCCCGTCGTGAACGCGGAGCTCGGCGTGCGCGCGAGCACGCTGAAAGCGTCGGTGCGCCTCGCGGTGGATCTCATCCGGGCGCGCGTGCCGACGATCGTGTTCGGCCAGTCGCGGAACTCCGTGGAGATCATGCTGAAGTACCTGCGTGATCGCGTGGGCGACGAGGTCGGGCCCGACGCGATCATGGCGTACCGCGGCGGTTATCTGCCGGAGACACGGCGGCGCGTGGAGCACGGCCTTCGGGAAGGAGAGATCCTCTGCGTCGTGGCCACGAACGCGCTCGAGCTCGGGATCGACATCGGCGAGCTCGATGCGGTCGTCTGCGCGGGCTACCCGGGCAGCATCGCGGCGACGTGGCAGCGCTTCGGCCGCGCAGGGAGGCGCGGCGGGACGAGCATCGCGGTGATGGTCGCGAACTCGAACGCGCTCGATCAGTACCTGGCGACGAACCCCGAGTACCTCCTGCGCGGCGAGATCGAGCAGGCGAGGATCGATCCGGACAACACCGAGATCCTGATCCAGCACCTCAAGTGCGCGGCGTTCGAGATGCCGTTTCTGCGCGGCGAGGACTACCGCGGCATGGATCCCGAGAACACCGAGGCGGCGCTGCGGTTCCTCGCCGGGCACGGCGTGGTGCACGAGTCCGAGGATCGGTTCCACTGGTCGACGGACGCGTACCCGGCGAACCACGTGAGCCTAAGGACCGTGGGCTGGGACAACTTCGTCATCATCGATCGCGCCCAGGGCAAGGTCCTCGCCGAGCTCGATTTCCGCTCGACGCACACGATGCTGCACGAGCAGGCGATCTACCAGCACGACGGCGAGCAGTACCAGGTGGAGAAGCTCGACTACGAGAACCACAAGGCGTTCGTCACGAAGGTCGAGCCCGACTACTTCACGACAGCGATGACGAAGCGAAAGGTGGCCGTCATCGAGGAGAGCGCGCGCGCGCCGCTCGGCCGGGCGATGTCCGGCTGGGGCGAGGTGAGCGTCGTGGAGAAGATCGTCGGGTACAAGAAGATCAAGTTCCACACGCACGAGAACACGGGCTACGGCGACGTGCGGCTGCCGGACATGCAGATGCACACGACGAGCTTCTGGCTGACGGTGCCGGAGGAGGTGTGCATGGAGCTCGGGCTCGGGCGCGCCGCCGCGATCGAGGGGATGCGCGGGATCGCGGTCGCGCTGGAGACGGTCTCGACGCTCGCGCTCATGTGCGATCCGCGGGACCTCGGGCAGACGCTCGGCGACGGCGGCGACGACGGGGGGTTTGGGGGCGTAGACCGCGTAGGCGGGCGGAGCCCCCAAGCGTCGACCAACCAGCCGCCGCAAGCGTCGGGCGGGCCGCACGCCGGGTTCGATCCGACGATCTTCCTCTTCGACAACGTGCCGGGCGGCGTGGGCTTGGCGGAGCGGATCTACGAGTCGGCGCACGAACTCGTGGCACGGACGCGGCAGCTCGTTTCACGGTGCACGTGCCAGGCCGGGTGCCCGATGTGCGTGGGCGCGACGAGCGGAGACGGGATCCGGAAGAAGGCGGCGCTCGGGCTGCTCGCCTCGATCTTTCACTGAAACGAGGGCGTCAGTCGTCGCGCCCGGCCGCGTCGTCGTCGTCGTCGCCGACGTCGGCGACGCGGGATCGGTCCTTCGTGAGCGGCGGGTAGAGGTTCTCCACGAAGGCCTCGGACACGACCCCTGCGATCCGCGTGTCCATCTCGGACAGGTGGGCGCGTAGCTCCGCGATCGCGAGCTCCAGCGCGGCTTTCAGCGTTCGCTGGCGCGGCAGCGACTCCCGATCCATCGCGGCCGTCGCTTCGCCGAGGCGCTCCCCGTCGGAGGCGTGTGGCTTGAACGTCGCCGCGCGGATCGCGCCGCGGTACCGCACGCGCTCGCGCTCCAGGAAGTCGCGGTACGCCTTCACGGCGCCGGAGAGCTCCTGGATGCAGTTGTCGAGCCGCGTGAGCTCTTTGCGCAGCGCCTTCTTCGACTCGCCGTCGAACCCGCTGTGCTCCACGTGCGCGGCCAGCGTCGCGTAGATCTCGCGCGCCCAGCGCAGGTGGCGGAGCCCCGAGGCGCCTCGCGTGAGTTTGTCCACGGCTCGTCGTTCCCTTCCTTCAGCAGGGCTTCTTCTTGTTCTTGCCCTTCAGCTTCTCGCGCATCTTCGGGCAGACGTCCTTGATCGTGCCGCTCTTCTCCTTGTAGGCGGCCTTGATCTTCTCGAACTCGTCCGCGTTCTTCTTCTTGAGATCCACCTTCTCGGCCGGATCGTCCTTCACGTTGAAGAAGCGGTAGCCCGCGTCGTCGCCCTCGGCGATGAGCTTGTAGTCGCCGCGGACGAAGGCCCGGCGGCGGTCGTTGTCGCTCGTGCGCGGCAGGTCCATGATCACGTCGCGCTTCTCGGGATCCTTGCCGTAGAGCTCCGGCACGAGGCTCGTGCCCTGCATGGCCGGATCCTTGGGCTGGCCGAACATCTCGAGGATCGTGGGCGCGAGATCGACGCCGCTGCGCGGCTCGTCGATCTGGCGAGGCACGACGCCCGGGGCGCGGATGATGAGCGGCACGTGCGTGAGCACGTCCCAGAGCTCGAAGCCGTGGCGGTACATGCCGTGCTCGCCGAACGCGTCGCCGTGGTCGCTCGAGATGATGATCGCCGTGCGCTTGCCCCACTCCTGGGAATCGACGAACTCGAAGAGCTTGCCGAGGTGCTGATCGGTGAACGTGACCTCGGCGTCGTACTTGTCGCGCGTCGACTTGCCGTACGGGCCGATGCCGTCGTGCGGCATGTACTGATCGTGCGGGTCGAGGAAGTGGAACCAGGCGAAGAAGCGGCCGCCCGTGTTCGCCTTCTCCGAGAGGATCTTCTTCGCGAGATCGAAGTGCTGCGGGCTCGTGACGTTCTTGTCCGTGGTGTTGTCCACCGAGAGGCCCGGGATGATCTCGTAGACGTCGAACCCCTGCCGGAAGCCGGCCTTCTGATCGAAGTAGAAGTGCGCGTGCGCGGTCAACGTGCGGACGCCGGCCTTCTGCAGGAGCTCGGGGAACATGAGCACGCTGTCGGGGTAGTTGCCGAAGAAGTAGCCGCTGCGCTCGAGCTCGCTCGGGTACCGGCCGGCGAGGAAGCCGCCGAGGCTCATCGCCGTGTACGAGGAGATGGCGTAGAAGCGCGAGTACGAGACCGCGCTCTTCGCGAACTTCGTGAGCACCGGCGCGATGTCGCGGGGGTAGCCGAGCCAGGGCATGTCAGCCCGCAAGCTGTCGACCGTGACCACGAGGACGTTGAGGTCCTTCGGGAGGCCCGTCGCATCGGCGGGCGCGGCCTTCGGGGCTTCGGCGGTCGGGGCAGCCGGCGCCGCGCTCGCGGCGGGCGCGATCGAGACGACCGGAGCCGCGGCGCTCGTGGCCTCCGCGGCAGGCGTCGCAGCAGGCTTCGGGGGCTGGGATTCGCCGTTCTGGGTGCAGGCAGCGGAGGCCCCGAGGAGGGCCAGGAACGCGGTACAGCGCAGAGCAGAGGGCATGGCGCCGGCTATCTACCCCCGTTCGTGCCGGACGGCCGCGAAAACCGCACATTTTGCTGTAAGGGCGCGTATCCTCGCGCGTTCGAGGCAACGCATGAGCCGTTTTTCTCGCTTTCGACTGGGCACTGTTGGTGGATTCCTCCTTCTGGCCTCCGCGGTCCCCCTCGCGGGATGCGCGCGCGGGCCCGACGTACAGAGCGGTCTCGCGCTGCGGCGCGTGGTCATCTACCGCAACGGCGTCGGGTACTACGAGCGCGCCGGGCACGTGGAAGATCCCGAGGTCGCGTTCAAGGTCCGCACCGAGCGCATCGGCGACTTCCTCGCCACGCTCGCCGTGATGGAGCAGGGCGGGAGCAGCGTGCGCAGCGCGTCGTTCCCGGTCGAGCTCGACAAGGACAAGGAAGCCGACGACGGCGAAGAGGAGGACGAGGACGCCGAGGCCGAGCCCGCCCCCGAGCCGCGTTACGGCATGCCGATGCCGCCGCAGCCGCCGAAGAAGAAGAAGAAGAAGAAGGGCGACGGGCGCGAGACGGTGCGGCTTTCGCTCGACGGCGAGGAGCACGATCTCGTGGTCGGGTACGTCGCGGAGACGCCGGTCTGGCGGCCCTCGTATCGCCTGGTGATCGGCAAGGGCGAGAGCACCGGCTCGGGGAAGGCGGATTTGCAGGCCTGGGGCATCGTGCAGAACCAGTCGGGCGAGGACTGGAAGGGCGTGCGGCTCTCGCTCGTCGCAGGCGCGCCGCTCGCGTTCCAGGCGACCCTCGACAAACCCGTGGTGCCGCCGCGCCCCGTGGTGACGGATCAAGGCGAGGTGATCGCGTCGGTGCCCGTGGGCGAGACGAGCCTGCCCACGTTTGCGCCGCCGGCGTCTCCGCCGCCCCCGCCCATGCCGATGGACGCGTCGGGCACCGAGGAAGGTGAGAGCCTCGACGGTCTGCTCGCCGAGGCCGAGGCCGCGAAGGATGAGGCGGAAGACGGCGATTTTGCCGCGGGTCGGGGTCGATTGGGGGGGCCGACCTCGTCGACGACGCGAGCGGCGCCTGCGAAGAAGGGGCGCGTGGCGGCGAACTACGGCGGCGGATATCCCGGCGCCGGCAGTGCGGCCTCGCAAATGCCGTATCCGACGGAGATGCCGCGCCCGGTGACGCCGTCGAACCCGCGCAACGTGAACGCGCTCGCGGCCGTCGCGATGGAGGGCGGCACGACGCGCTACGATCTCCCCTTCCCCGTCGACATCCCGAACAAGAGCGCGACGATGGTCCTCTTGCTGGCGCAGAGCGTGCCCGGCGAGGCGATCTTCCTCTTCTCCCCCGACGGCGGCGTGCGTGACTCGTTCGCGCATCCGTTCCGCGTCGCGCGCTTCACGAACAACACGAAGGGCATCCTCGAAAAGGGGCCGATCGCGGTGTTCGACGGTGGCGCGTTCCTCGGGCAAGGCATGGTCGATCCGCTGCCGCCCGGGGCCATCGCCACGGTGCCGTTCGCCCTCGAACGGGGCCTCGCCGTGACCACGGATCGCACGGAGGACGAGCTCAGCGCGCGCCTCGCGAAGATCGAGGCGGGGCAGCTCTTCATCGAGCGCGACTGGGTCTACCACACGAAGTACACGATCAAGAACGGCACGGACCTCGACGCGAAGACGCTCGTGAAGCACGCGCGGATGCCCGGGACGCGGCTCGAAAACCCGCCCAAGGGCACGGAGGACAACGTCGGCACGGGCAGCGCGCTCGTCCCGCAGGCGACGCCGAAGCGCGGGACGAACGTGCTCGACGTGGAGGAGCGTCGCAGCTTCACGCGCCAGGTCGACGTGCTGTCGCAGCTCGCCGACGACGCGGTGAAGGCCTACATGAACGACGCGCGCGCCGACAAGGCCGTGGTGGCGGACCTGAAGAAGACGTGGGAGGCGCGCGGCAAGCTGCGCACCGCGCTCGACGAGCGGAACAAGCTCCAGTCGGAGCAGAACACGCTGGAGCGCGAGAGCGAGCAGCTCCGGCGCAACCTCAAGGCGATCGAGAAGATCAAGGACGACCCGCGGGATACCGTGTCGCGCCAGAACACCGAGAAGATGCGGCAGGACTTCACGGATCGGCTCGGCAAGGCCTCGACGCGCCTCGGCGAGCTCACGAAGCGCCTGACGATCCTCGAGATCGAGGTGAACGAGCAGTCGGTGCGGCTGCGGGATCTGCTCGCCTCGATCAAGCTGGAGAAGGCGCTGCCGACCCCGTGACGCGTGCGTGAGCGGGGGGCGCCGCGCGGCCGACGCCGCGAGGGCCCCCCTCCCCTCTTTCAGGCCTTCGAGGCCTTCGATGAACCCGGGGAACGCGACGTCCCCGCGTGCGTCCACGTCCGCTCCGCGCCGAGCGCGAGCCAGGTCATCTGGATCGTTTGCTCTCCAACGACAGCGCCGACCTTGTCCCCCCACGCGGCGGGCTCGGGCAAGGAGAGGCTCTTTTGCCCCTTCAACCCGTCGAGCGACGCGGGCGGCACCTCGAACGTCGCGATGCCTTCGCTCGCCAGCGCGGCCACGGCCGTGCTGGGGACAAAGGGCGCGACGACGGCGCGGAGCGCGGGCAGATCGATCGTCTTTTCCACGACGGCGCGGACCTCGTCGAGCGAGCGCAGCACGACCACGACGCCGCCCGCGAGGGGCGGACCTCCGGGCGTCGGCGGCACCTCTGTGGGCTTGCCGTTCGCGCTCGGTCGAGCCGCGCCTTCGATGAGGTCGAGCACGAGCGGCCCCTTCCACGACGCCGGCGGCGGCAAGGCGGGCGACTTGCCCGCGGCCGCGCCCTCGCCCTTCTTGTCGCGCAGCACGAGCACATCGTCGGTGGGGAGCGCGCGCGGCACGGTCACGCGCACGGGGCGCTTGAACGAGCGCGGATCGCCGACGGTCCCCGTGGCCACCGCGTACGCGAGCGTCTCGGCCGAGGCCACGACGAATGACGGCACGCCCGGCACGCGCGGGGCGGGTTCCGCCGTGCGCAGCGAGAGCGTCCCCGCCGGCGGCGGATACAACTCGCCCGTCACGACGCGCCGATCGGGCTCGATGATGCGCGCGCCCGTCGCCACGAGATCCACGAGCGCGCCCGACTGCGCGAGGACCTCGAGCACCTGGCGCGACGGCGGCGCCACGAGCAGATCGAGCCGGGAAGGAACACGCTTCGACTTGAGCAGGAGCGCGGCCGCGAGCATGTCCCGGAGCGTCACCCCCGAGTCGCCGCCGAGCACGACCTGACCCACGGGCTTGCCCGCGAGATCCCGGACGGGCCGCACGACACCCGCCTCGTCCATGAGGAGCGGATCCACCGTGCTGAGATCGAGCGAGACGACCTCTTCGCACGGTGCGCCCGGGTCGGGGACGAGGGCGCGATGGGCCTTGGAGCGGCGCTGATCCCGAAGGAACACTTCCGTCTTCTCGTCGCTCACGAACAGGGCCGCGGCGGCGCCGACCTGCGGCGCGATGCCGCAGAGCACCGCGCGCTCCGCGACCGAGAGCAGGCGCGCGCTCGGGCCCGCGAACTCCAGCACGACGGGCGCGTGGTGCTCGGCCTCGATGCGCCGCACGATCTCGTCGATGCCCCGGCGCAGGAGCTCGAGCGCCACGTCGCGCGCGCACACGAACGGGCGCACGCGGCCCGAGAGGTGGATCTGCACGCTGCGTGGCGGGCGCACCCAGGTCGAGCCCGTCGCGAGGGCCTGGCCGAGCTGGCTCGGCGAGACCACGAGGGTCAACATCCCGACCCCGCCGACGGGGGCGAGGCGCGCGTCGTCCGTGAGCGCGAGCCTCGCCGGCGCGGCGAAGCGCTCGAGGTGCACGGGCGCGGGGAAGCCGATGCCGCCGCGGGCGATGGGCACGTTGTACGCAGGCAGCTCCGGCGAGACGGCCTGCGGCGCGCCGGCGGCTACGTCGGCGAGCGCGCGCGCGTCGGTCACGCACGTACCGTCGTAGGCCACGGCCATCTCGACCGGGGTCTTCTTCATCCCGGCCGAGAGCGCCTCGCCGAGGGCCCGGTTGGGCGATCGCGAGAGGATGATCTGATCGACCTTGACCTGGACCAGATCTCCTCGGAGCTGCGGATCGGCGGCGCGTCCCGCGAGGATCTTCTGGGGCATCGTGCGGGGGGGATCCCCGGCTCGTGCGCGCATTTCTTTGGGCCGTCCTTCTCGTTCGGATACGTGGGGACAAACCAGGTGCCACCGCGATGGGTCGGTGGGCACGTAGCCGCGACGCACGTTAGCCGCTTGGCGGGACGAGGGTCAAGCGCCGGTGAGGGCGGGCCCGTAGGTGCGGGAATGGACCGGTTGGCATCGGGATGCAAGAGGCAAAAGAGGCTCCCCCGAGACTGCCGGGACGATCGGAGGACGTAAAGAGCGGCCGGACGGACGGGCGTCCTGGGGTGCCAGGCCTCAAATCCGAGGCTCTTCGAACGAACCTCCCCTTTCTTTTTCCCGTCCGCCTCGGGTTTCGCTAAGGTTTCAGCCCATGTTCCAGAGCGTCCTCAAGGAGGTCGTCGAAGGCACCGAGGGTGGCATCGCCAGCCTCCTCATGGATTTCGAGGGCATCCCGGTCGACAGCTACTCGAAGCCCGATGCCCCCTTCGACATCAACACGATCGGCGCGGAGTTCAGCGTCGTCATCAAGTCGATCCAGCGCGCGGCCCAGATGCTCGAGGCCGGCGATACCGCCGAGATCGCCATCGAAGCGGCGAAGGTGACGACGGTCATCCGTGTGCTGAACGAGCGGCACTTCGTCGCGGTCTCCGTGCGGCCAGACGGTAACGTCGGCAAGGCCCGGTACATGCTGCGCGTCAAGGCGCCGGTGCTGCTCAAGGACATGTGAGCACCTCGCCGAAGCGCGTCCTCGTGATCTCGGGGCCGAACCTCGACAGGCTCGGCAAGCGCGAACCTTCCATCTACGGCACGACCACCCTCGACGACATCCACAAGGCCGTCGAGGAGGTCGCGCGGAGCGAGGGCGTCGAGGTCTCGTTCCTGCAATCGAACCACGAGGGCGAGCTCGTGACGGCCATCGGGCGCGCCGCGGACGGAGGCTTTCACGGCATCGTCATGAACGGCGCCGGACTCACCCACACCTCGGTCGTCCTGCACGACGCCATCCGCGCGAGTGGCCTGCCCGTGGTCGAGGTGCACATCACGAACACCGCGGCGCGCGAACCTTTCCGTCACCACTCGATCACGGCCGGCGCGTGTCTCGGCACCGTCGCCGGCTTCGGTCCCGCGTCGTACGTGCTCGGCTTGCTGGGCCTCGTCTACCACCTGCAGCAGCGTGAAAGTTGACGGCCAGCGTCACGCCCGTGTCGCCCCCGAATCCCCTTCCTTTTTGCCGTCCTTCCGCTAGAAAGCACCCCGACGCTGGCGGGTCGCTTCCAAGGTAGAGCGGCCGCCACCACGCGGGAACGGATCGGCATGAACATCGACCTCAAGCAGCTCCGGACGCTGCTTCGCGTCCTCGAGAAGCGCAACGTCACCGAGTTCGAGTTCGAGGACGAGCACGTGCGTATCAGGCTCGCGCGTGGCGCGGGGGGCGCGCGCGTCGTCGCTTACGAAGAGCGCGCCGAGGTCGCCCCCGCCGCTCCGCCGCCCCGCGCGGTCGCGAGCGAGGCCGAAGGGGGCACGTACGTCACCTCGCCTTTCGTCGGCACCTTCTACCGCTCCCCCTCCCCCGAGGCGCCGCCCTTCGTCGAGGTCGGGAGCCACATTCGAGAAGGCCAGGCGCTCTGCATCATCGAGGCGATGAAGCTGATGAACGAGATCGAGTCCGACTGCGGCGGCATCATCGACGAAATCCTCGTCGAGAACGGCAAGCCGGTCGAGTTCGGTCAGAAGCTCTTCAGGGTCAAGCGCGGGTGAGCGCCGCTGCGGCAGAGAGGTAGGAGCCTTGTTCGGCAAGATCCTCATCGCCAACCGCGGCGAGATCGCGATGCGCGTCGTCCGGGCGTGCCGCACGCTCGGCATCCGCACGGTCGCCATTCATTCGGACGTCGATGCGGCCGCGCCCCACGTGCGGTTCGCCGACGAGGCCGTGTGCGTGGGCCCCGCGGATCCGCGACGTAGTTACCTCAACATCCCGCAGATCATCGCAGCGGCCGAGATCACTGGCGCCGACGCGGTGCACCCGGGCTACGGATTCCTCTCGGAGAACGCCGAGTTCGCCGAGCTTTGCCGTCGTTGTGGCCTGACGTTCATCGGCCCCACGCCCGAGGCGATGCGCCTCTGGGGCGACAAGGTCCGCGCGCGGGAAGCCGCGAAGAGGTTCGGGTTGCCGCTCCTCCCCGGCACGACCGTCCTGCGGGACGGCGAGGACGCCGCGGAGCAGGCCGCGCGCATCGGTTACCCCGTCATCCTCAAGGCCGCGGGCGGCGGCGGTGGTCGTGGCATGCGTGTCGTGCGCGACGACAGCGAGATCCGCCGCTCCTTCGAGACGGCGACGAGCGAGGCGCAGGCGGGCTTCAAGAACCCGGACGTCTACCTGGAGAAGTTCGTCGAGGAGCCGCGGCACATCGAGCTGCAGGTGCTCGGCGACGGCCATGGTCACATCTTCACGTTCGGCGAGCGCGAGTGCTCCTTGCAGCGTCGGCACCAGAAGATCATCGAGGAGGCGCCGAGCCCGGTCATGACGCCGGAGAAACGCGCCGAGCTCTCCGAGGTGTGCACCCAGGCGCTCGTGGAGACTGGCTACACCTCGCTCGGGACGCTCGAATTCTTGATGGATGAGCGCGGGAATCTCTACTTCATGGAGATGAACACCCGCGTGCAGGTCGAGCATCCGGTCACCGAGCTGGTGACGGGCATCGACCTCGTGGAGAACCAGATCCGCGCCGCCGCGGGGCAAGCCCTCTCCCTGCCGAGCGGCCGTGCCCTCGGTCTCCGCGGGCATGCGCTGGAGTGCCGGATCAACGCGGAAGATCCGCGCACGTTCGTCCCCTGGCCGGGCCTCATCACCGAGTACTTGCCGCCGGGCGGCGGCGGCGTGCGCGTCGACTCGGGCGTCTACGGCGGCTTCCGCGTGCCGAACAACTACGATCCCATGCTCGCCAAGGTGATCACGCACGGCGCCACCCGCGCGGAAGCGATCGCCCGCATGCGCTGCGCGCTCGACGAGTTCGTGATCGGCGGTATCCGCACGAACATCCCGCTCCACCAGGCTCTCCTGCGGGATCCGGACGTGGTCGCCGGCAAGATGTCTACGCGCACGATCGAACGACTACGATTCTAGGGAAAGCACGAACGAGCCGGACAGGCGTGAGCGAATCTCGACGAGTCCCCTTCTATCGTCGGGGTGGCTTCCCCATATTTCATCGCTAAAGACAGCAGTCACGACAGGGACGCGGGTGATGCAAGACGGTCTGCAAGTCGACTTCTCCTCCTGGGTGAACGCCACCTCCGAGCCTTCCGAGCTCGTCCTCGGCGAGCCAGGGTTCGTGTACGCCGATCTCTTCGACGCCGGTCGTCTGGCCGAGCTCACGGGGAGGTTTTACGCGTACTTCGAGGCCGCGGATCCCACGGGGTACGAGCGGTTCTCGAAGTACCGCGCGTGCCAGGGGAGCGGCATGAGCGCCGAGGAGATCTCGGAGTCCTTGCTCGTCGGCGCGCCGCACCTGTCTCGCTTCGTCGCGCGCCTCTTCGGCGTGGAGCATGAAGTCGAGACCCTCGCCGCGGGCGCCGAGGAGCGCTCGCCGCTCTGGGCGTTCAAAAAGGATTTCGCGAAGAAGCGCCTCTTCAAGCCGAGCGCAGGCAAGGCCTGGAAAGGCACGGCCGTCGAGGCCGCGCACACGGCGCGGCGCGCGCTCACGGCGGTCGGCGCGGAGTCGAGCCGGCTCGAGTGTGGCTCCGAGGTGGAGGAGCTCGCGGTCGCGTCGGCGACGCTCGTGCTCGTCGCGATCGACGAGGTCGCGCGCAAGGCCGCGAAGGCGGGCGGCGCCTCGTGGACGCCCGAGCTGCACGAGCAGGCGGCGAAGGTGCGGGCCGCGATCGCGACGGATCCGATGCTGGCGCAGGTTGCCGCGGGCGCCGTGGCCGTCGCGGGGGATGCGCCCACGGACGCGGAGGACGGCGCGGTCGTCGCGTTCGCGCTCGACGCTGTGGAGGCGTGGCTCGCGGCGCGGCGCGCCGATCATCACGATCCGGCGCGCCGGTGGGGCTCGCTCAAGGCCCCGGCGACGCTCGATCACAACCAGCTCGTCCAGCTCCGCCGCGCCGACGACAAAATGCCCGAGCTCTTCGTCGGCCCCGAGCATGAGCGGCGCCACCGCGACGGCTTCGTGCTCACCGATCGGCGCGGCAGCGCGCGCGAGGTCGAGAGCGAGGTCGACTACTGCCTCTACTGCCACGACCGCGACAAGGACTCGTGCTCGAAGGGGCTGCGCGACAACAAGACCGGCGCGATCAAGCCGAACCCGCTCGGCGTGACGCTGAACGGCTGCCCGCTGCACGAGAAGATCAGCGAGATGCACGTGATGCGCCGGAGCGGCGATTCCATCGCGTCGCTCGCGCTCGTCTGCATCGACAACCCGATGCTCCCCGGCACCGGTCACCGCATCTGCAACGACTGCATGAAGGCGTGCGTCTTCCAGAAGCAGGAGCCGGTCAACATCCCGCAGATCGAGACGAGCGTGCTCACGGACGTGCTCGGTTTGCCCTGGGGCTTCGAGATCTACGGCCTGCTCTCGCGCTGGAACCCGCTCAACGTGAAGCGGCCGCACCCGCGCCCGTACATTGGCAAGAACGTGCTCGTCGTGGGCCTCGGGCCCGCGGGCTACACGCTCTCGCACCACCTCGCGCTCGAAGGGTTTGCCGTCGCCGCCGTCGATGGTCTCAAGATCGAGCCGCTCCCCGTCGAGCTGACGGGCGATGCGACGCGCGCGCCGCGGCCGGTGCGTGACTACAAGAAGCTTTATACCGAGCTCGACGAGCGCATCCTGCTCGGGTTCGGCGGCGTGAGCGAGTACGGCATCACGGTTCGTTGGGACAAGAACTTCCTGACGGTCCTCTACATCACGCTCGCGCGTCACCAGAACTTCCGCGCCTACGGCGGCGTGCGCTTCGGCGGGACGCTCGATCTCGACGACGCGTGGAAGCTCGGCTTCGACCACGTCGCGATCGCCGCGGGCGCCGGCCGCCCGACGATCATCCCGCTCAAGAACAACGTCGCGCGCGGCATCCGCAAGGCGAGCGACTTCCTCATGGCCCTGCAGCTCACGGGCGCCTACAAGCGCTCGTCGCTCGCGAACCTGCAGGTGCGGCTGCCCGCGATCGTGATCGGCGGTGGCCTCACGGCGATCGACACTGCGACCGAGCTCATCGCCTACTACATGATCCAGGCGGAGAAGACGGACACGCGCGTGGCGAAGATCATCGCCGAGCGCGGCGAGGCCGCCGCGATGGCGTCCTTCGACGAGGAGGAGCGCGAGTTCATCCTGGAGCAACGCGCGCACGCCGCGCAGATCCGCGAGGAGCGCGAGAAGGCGCAACGCGAGGGCCGCACGCCGAACCTGCAGAAGCTGCTCGACGCGTGGGGCGGCGTCTCGCTCGTCTACCGCAAGCGCGTGATCGACTCGCCGGCGTATCGCCTGAACCACGAAGAGGTCGCGAAGTCGCTCGAAGAGGGCGTTCGCTACATCGAGAACATGGCGCCGGTCGAGGCGGTGCTCGACGAACGCGGGCACGTGCGCGCCATGACCTTCGAGCGCCAGAAGGTCGACGAGGCCGGCAAGTGGACCGCGAGCGGCGAGATCGTGGAGCTCCCGGCGCGCAGCGTGTGCGTCGCGGCGGGCACGAGCCCGAACGTGATGTACGAGAAGGAAAAACCCGGCACGTTCGCCTTCGACAAGAGGAAGCAGTACTTCCAGCCGCACAAGGCGTTCGTCGACGAGGCGGGCAAGCTCCAGGTCGAGGCCGTCGCGGATGCGCGTGAAGGGTTCTTCACGAGCTACAGCGACGGCGCGCATGCGGTGAGCTTCTACGGCGACAACCACCCGTACTACGCCGGCAGCGTGGTCAAGGCGATGGCGAGCGCGAAGGACGCGTACCCGCACGTGGTCTCGCTCTTCGCGAAGGACATCGAGCGCCTCGGCGAGGAGCCGCAGGCCGCGCGGGACGAGCGGCGGCGCGCGCTCTACACGAGGCTCGACGACGACTTCAAGGCCGTCGTGGTGAAGGTCGAGCGCCTGACGCCGACGATCATCGACGTGGTCGTGCGCGCGCCCGCCGCGGCGCGGAAGTTCGAGCCCGGCCAGTTCTACCGGCTGCAGAACTACGAGGTGTTCTCCAAGGTCGTCGACGACACGCGCCTCGCGATGGAGGGCATCGCGCTCACGGGCGCGTGGGTCGACAAGGAGAAGGGCCTGCTCTCGCTCATCGCGCTGGAGATGGGCACGTCGACGCGCCTGCTCGCCGCGCTCCGCGTGGGCGAGGAGGTCGTGGTCATGGGCCCGACCGGCACGCCGACCGAGATCCCCACGGGCGAGACTGTGCTGCTCGCGGGCGGCGGCCTCGGCAATGCGGTGCTCTTCTCGATCGCGAAGGCGCTCAAGGCGAGCGGCGCGAACGTCGTGTACTTCGCGGGCTACAAGATGGGCCAGGATCTCTTCAAGCAGGAGGAGATCGAGGCCGCGACGGATCAGGTCGTGTGGTGCACGGACGCCGGCGCGGAGATCGCCCCGCGCAGGGCCGAGGATCGTCACTTCCGCGGCAACATCGTGCAGGCGATGAAGGCCTACGCGGAGGGCGCGCTCGGCGGCGAGATGTTCAAGCTCTCGCAGGTGAACCGCATCATCGCGATCGGATCCGATCGCATGATGAACGCGGTGCGCGAGGCGCGGCACGGCGTGCTCGCGCCGCACCTGAACCCGAAGCACGTGGGCATCGTGAGCATCAACTCGCCGATGCAGTGCATGATGAAAGAGGTCTGCGCGCAGTGCCTACAGCGCTGGGTGGATCCGGAGACGGGCAAGGAGCAGTTCGTCTTCACCTGCTACAACCAGGACCAACCCATCGATCGCGTGGACTTCAAGAACCTGACGGCGCGCCTCCGCGCGAACAGCGCGCAGGAGAAGCTCACGAATATGTGGCTGGATCGGATCCTCGCGAAAAAGCCAGATCATAGGCGTATCTAGGGGCGCGCGCGCCGTGCACCCGCTCGCCGAGAAGGCGCTCGCCCGGGACATGCGTGGCACGGCCCGGGCCTGCCGTCTGGCGGACGATCGCAGCGGGGACTACCCAGCGATCCCGAAGTGTTCATCCGATCGCTCGCGACGCGCGGCGCGCTCGGCGGTTTGTCACGCTCGGCGGCGGACGTGATCCGCGTGCTCGACGCGTGGGGCGCGGACGTGATCCTCGTGGAGACGGTCGGGGTCGGTCAGGACGAGCTCGAGATCACGCGCACGGCGGACACGACGCTCGTGGTGATGGCGCCGGGGCTCGGCGACGACGTGCAGGCGATCAAGGCGGGCCTGCTCGAATGCGCAGACGTGTTCGCGGTGAACCAGGCGGATCGCGAGGGCGCGGACGCGGCGGTGCGGGACCTCGAGCTCATGACCGCGCTCGGCGGGCACGCTCGACATCCAGAAGCAGGTTAAGCCCGCCCGCTCCCCTTCCCTTTCGCGGCAGCTTTTTTCGGCGCGATCCGCGTCGCGCTGCCCTTCTTCGCGGCGACCTTCGCGGCCTTCTTCGTCGCCGCGGCCTTCTTCGTGGCGCCCTTCGTCGTCGCAGCCTTCTTCTTCGGCGCTGCCTCGATGACCACGGCCGGCCGCTTCCTCGGCGGCTTGCGCCCCACGTTCTCCGCAGCGAATGCGCTCGGGCACGCGTCGTTCACCCCGCACGCGGCGCACGCGGGCTTTCTCGCGAAGCAGACCCGCCGCCCGTGGAAGATCAAAACGAGCGACACCATGTTCCAGTCTTCGGACGGGAACAGCGCGCAGAGCGCCTTCTCGATCGTCTCGGGCTTCTGCTCCGTGGTCCAGCCAAGCCGCTGGGACAAGCGCTGCACGTGCGTGTCCACCACGACGCCCTCGGGCCGGCCAAACGCGACGCCGAGCACCACGTTCGCCGTCTTTCGCCCGACGCCGGGCAGCTCCACGAGCGCGGCGAGCGTCCGTGGCACTTCGCCGCCGTGCTTCTCCACGAGCTTTTTCGCGAGCCCGACGATGTTTTTCCCTTTCTGGTTGAACATCCCGAGCCGCTCGCGCAGAAGCGCCGCGACCTCGGGGATCGGGGCTTTCGCGAGCGAGGGCGCGTCGGGCCAGCGGGCGAACAGCTTCGGCGTGATCTGATTGACGAGCACGTCCGTCGTCTGGGCGCTCAGCACCGTGGCGACGAGGAGCTGGAACGGGTTCACATGGTCGAGCTCGCAGTGCGCGTCCGGGTGGATCACGCGGAGGCGCCTGAAGGTCTCCTGGGCGAGCGCGCGCGGCTGGTTCGTCGCGGTCATGCTGAGTTCCGGGTAGAAATGGCCATCGCCCCGCGATCTCGCTCAGTATGAGCGTCATCGACGGGGCGATGGTTTTACCTTCTGGAACCCCTCGTGCAAACAGGGTTTGCAACTCCGGGCTCCGTCAGGCGATCCGGAGCCACAAGCGTGGGGCCCGGGTTTGTCTCGGGATCAGCTCACGAACGCACGCTTTCGCGTCTCGTACTCGTCGAGGAGCTTCTCCACGCTGGAGAGCGCGTTCTCGACCGCTTCCTGCACCATCTGGAGCACGGTCGTGGCCGAGCCCTTGAGCGCCTCGTAGTAACGCTGGCGCTCGGTCGAGTGGATGATCGACGGCGGCAGGCCCGAGCGGATGAGCAGGAGGTTCATGAACAGCCGCGCGACCTTGCCGCTATCCGACTGGAAGGGATAGACGCGCAGGAGGTCGTAGTGGGCGCGGGCCGCGATGCGCAGGCCATTGCGGGTCTTGCGCGTCTCGGGATCGTTCAGCCAATCCACGATTTGCCGCACTTTGTAGGCGATCTTGTCCGGCGGCGCATACTCGTGGAAATACAGCCGGTGCTGCGGGATGTCCTTGCGATACTTGACGGTCTTGATGTCTCCCTCTTCCGGATGGAGGATGAGGTAGATCTTCTTGATCACGTCGATCGTAATGGGCAGCTTCTTCTTGCCGTAATCGCGGACGAACTCGATCGCCTCCTTGTGGCGGCGAATGTCGTCGTAGGTCGGCTGAAGGTTCGTGTCCGAGACCGGCGGGGCATACCCGGAGAGCGCCGTCCGTAGCTCCTCGAACGTGTACACGACGCCCTCGAGCGCGCTGTCGTGGAAGATCCACGACATGTCGAAGCGGTCCGTGTAGTTCTTCTGGAACTCCTCGCTTTGCGAGGTCAGGCGCTTGTCGATGACCTCCGAGCGCTCCTCGATGGTCGCGCGGCGCTGCGGGGGAAGGAGCGGCAGCGGGAGCGCCACGACCCGGGGCGCAGGCTCGCGCACCGCGATGAGGCGACCCTCGCGCGGCTTGTCGGCCTTGAGGAGCTTGCCCTCCTTGCCCTTCTTCTTTTCCTTGGCGCCCTTTTCCTTGGCGCCCTTCTCCTTGGCGCCCTTCTCCTTGGCGCCCTTCTCCTTGGCGACCGGCTCACGCTCTTCGGCCGGCCTCTCCTTGGCGGCCTTGCCCTTCTCCTTGAGCGGGAGGGCCTTGGCCTTCTCCTTCGGCGCCGGGGCCTGCTCGGCCTCCTTCTCCTTGCGGGCCGCCTTGTCCTTCTTCGCCGCTTTCCCCTTTCGGAGAGCTTCCTTGGCGGCGAGCCGCTCGGCCTTGGCGGCGAGCCGCTCGGCCTCCTCCGCCTCACGCGCGGCGCGGGCCTTGGCGGCGGCCTCGGACTTCTTGGCCTCCTTGGCCTCCCTCGCCTCGCGCGCCTCCCGGAGCTCGGCCTTCTTGCGGGCCTTCTCGACGGCGCGGGCCTTCGGGGCGGGCCGCGCCGGGCGCTTCGGGCGGGCCGGCTTGGCGACGCGCTTCGCCGGGCGAGCCTTCGCGGCCGGGCGCGCCGCGCGTTTGACCTTCGGGAGCGCCGCCTTCTTCTTGCGCGGGATCGCGCGGGCTTGGCGACGCTCGGCGGCGCGGGCGGGTTTGCGCGCGACCTTCTTCGACTTCTTCTTCGCGATCGCGCGCTTGACCCTCTTCTTCGCAGGGCTTTGCGCCTTCCGGACCGGCGCGCGTTTGGCGCGGACGACCGTTTTTTTCTTCGGCTTTGCCGTCGCCTTGGCCTTCTTGGCAGCCACGCGCTTTTTCACCACCGTTGCGCGTTTCGTCGCGCGCGCGGCGGCGGCCTTGCGGACGGCCTTCTTCGCGGCTGGCTTCGCTCGCTTCGTGGCCTGCGCGCGCGGCTTCTTTTTGAGCTTCGCCGCCGCCGTTTTTCGGGGCGGGGCCGCGCGCCGACTCGCCTTGGCTCGGGGAGCTGCCTTCTTCTTGGTGTTTTTGGCCAATTTACGGGTCTTTTTAGCCGCCATGGAGCGTGATTCCAGCGGTCGCTCGGAGAACCCCCCGCGGCGACACGGCACGATGAGTCTGTCGGGCCCCTCGGGCCCCTGCGACGGGGCGTGAGGGTAGCAACCAAGGATTTTGCCCGTCAACCGCTGTTCTTGCACGAACGCCGCGGCCGCGTCGCCTCAATTCGTACCCCCCGGCCCGACAACACGCGAAAAAGCCGCTCGGATCCTCCACGCGACGCTTGGGGCGCCGGGTCGCCTGGCGGCGCCCGTCACCCCAAACCCCGAGATCGGCCCGTTCGCGCGGGGTCGAACGACGCGCTCAGGCGTCGATGTTGATGCCAAGCTTACGACGAATGGCGAAATAGTCCTCGCTGACCGCGAACAGGACGAGCTCCTTGAGGCGCTCTTTTTGCGGCACGGCGCTCGCGGCGTCGTCGGCGGCCTTGATGATTTCCTGCGAAATCTCGAGGTCGTTCGCCACGATGAAGCCCGCGCGGTCGGCCGTGAGGTCGACGCCGGCGACCCACTTCTTCAGGTCGATCGCGCCGGCCTGGAGGAGCTTCGTGACGGCGCTCGCGAGCTCGTCGCGGCGGGCGCCCGTGATCACCGCCTCGATGACCGCGAGGTTCTCCTTCACCGGACCCTCGATGTCCTTGGAGATCGGGAAGTTCGGGGAAATGAGCTTGATCGCGGCGAAGAGCCACGCCCGGAGCCCCGTGCCCGTGGGGACGAGGTACCGGAGGTACATGCCGGGCCGGTAGTACGTGAGGTGGCGGCTCGCGATGAACGCGCCCATCTGCGGGGGGACCTCCGTGGCGAGCGCGGCAGCGCCGAGCACGATCGCGGGGTTGTGGGCGTGGAGGAACGAGAGCCCTCCAGGATCCATGGGATTCTGGAAGCAGAGGGGCAAGTCGAGGCCCAGCACGCCGGCCGAGAAGACGATCGTCTGCGAGAGCGGGTACGGGTGCCGCATGAGGTCGATGGCGTAGGCCATCTGGTAGCCGAGCGCCTCGAGCGGCTGGCCGTTCTTCATGATCACCGCCGGCTGGATGACGGCGAAGACGTTCGTGAGGAGCGGGTCGGCGTCGGGGTGCGTGAGGTTCGTGAACCAGTCCTCCTCGCCGAGCGGGACCTGCGCCGCGGCCGCCGTATCCGAGCGCATGCGCTTGAAGAAGCGCTCCTCGTCGGGCTCGGCGAAGCTCATCAGCGTGAGCGCCTGGCAGAGGCAGTACGCGGAGTCGGCGCGCTTCGACTCGGTGTAGAGCTTGCGCAGGAGCTTGTAGGGCTCGGGGCGGTAGGGGTTCCTGCGGAGCAGGATCGCCTGCGAGGTCACGGCCTTGTCGAGGTACTGCGCGGGGTCGCTCGCGTAGAGCTTGGCGAGCAGCTCCTCGCGCTCGTGGTTCTCGGGATCGAGCGACTGCGCGGCCTCGTAGGCGTCGATCGCGTCCGCGATGGCGCCGAGCTTGTCCTTGTAGAGCGCGCCGAGCTTCTCCATCGTGGAGAGCACCTTCGCCGTCTCGTTGCGCTCGGTCGCTCGCTCGAGATCGACGCGCACGAGGCGCTCGACGCCCTCCCAGTCGCTCTTTTGCTCGCGGACCTCGATCGCCTCGGCGAGCGCCTTGTCGAGCGAGGGATCGAGCTCGAGGACCTGGTCGTAGTACTCGATCGCCTTGTCCGCGTCGCCGAGCTGACGCCAGCTCACGATCGCGGCGGTGTGCATGTACTTCGCCTTTTGCCGCTTGTCGTCGATCTTGCCGGCGAGCTTGAGCACGACCTCGATGAGCTTCGACCAGTCCTTCTCCTCGCTGTAGAGCTGCATCAGCTTGGTCAGGATCTTCCGATCGTCCGGGCGCTCGTCGAGCGCGGCGACGTAGCTCTTCGCGGCGCGGGTGCGATCGCCGAGCTGCGCGGCCATGATGTCGCCGACGTCGAGGAGCAGCGCGACGCGCTCGTCGCCGCTGACGACGTCGATGCGGCGCATCTTGAGGCGGATGACCTCCTCCCAGTCCTTCTTCGCCTCGTAGAGGCGCACGAGCGCCGCGATCGGCTCGGGGGCCTCGGGCATGAGGTCGGCCGCGTCGAGCAGCGGCAGGACTGCCTCCTCGACCTCGCCGAGCGAGAGCCGCGCCTGGCCGAGGTAGAGCATCGCCTCGGCGCGATCGATCGGATCGAGCTTCTCGGCGAAGCGGTTCGTGAGATCGACGTAGAGCGCGGCGCTCTCCTTGTACTGCTTGGCGTCGTAGCGGACCTTCGCCGCGCGGCGGATCGCCTGCGGGACGTCGGGCGCGAGCGCGAGGAGCGTGGGCAGGACGGAGACGGCCTTCTCGGTCGATCCGATCTTGCTGAGCGCGTCGATGTAGTGGCTGAGCACGTCGAGCGCGAGGTCCTTCGGCATCGCGTCGGAGCGGTTCGCCAGCGACTCGAAGTGCTTGGACGCCTCGACGAAGCGAGACGCGGCGAAGGCGATCTCGCCCGAGACGTAGAGCGCCTTCATGCTGGTCGGATCGAGGTCGATCGCCTTCGTCGCGGCGGCCTGCGCGCGATCGGCGTCCTTGAGCTTCTCGTGCAGGAGGAAGGCCATCTCGCCGTAGAGGCGCGCCTTCGCGAGGTTGCCCTCGGCAGCGTCGATCTCGCGGCCGAGGAGCTCGACGGCGCTGGTCGCGTCGCCGCGCGCGAGGTAGGAGGCGCGGAGCGCGGTGGAAGCCGCGACGTTGCCAGGCTGGGCGTCGAGGGCCTTCTTGTAACGCTCGATCGCGCCGTCGCGATCGCCCTTGTCGTCGAGCAGCTTGGCGGCGCGGATCCAGAGATCGGCGCGCGTCTCGGGGGTCGTGGCCTTGACGGCGAGCGACTCGATCGCGGAGAGCGCGGCGAGCGCGTCGCCGCTCGCGGCGCGGACGTTCGCGAGTGATTCAAGCGCGCCGCCGTGCTGCGGGTCGATCTCGATGACCTTCTCGTACGTCTTGGAGGCGCGCTCGGGCGAGCCGACTTGCTCGACGAGGACGCGGCCCATCGCGAGGAGCAGGTCGATGCGGCGCTTGTCCTCGGTGACGATGCGCAGGAGGCGCTCGTAGAGCGAGACGACGTCCTCCCAGCGCTCGAGCGCGCGGTAGTGCCGCATGAGCGCGGTGAGCGTGCCCTCGTGCGCCGGATCGATCTGGAGGATCGCCTCGTACGCCTCGGCGGCCTTGCCGTGATCGAGGAACTGCTCGTCGTGGATGCCGGCGAGCCGCTCGTAGAGGTTGATCTTCTGGCGCGGCGTCGCGCTGATCGCGATCTGCTTCTCCAGGTTGCCGACGAGCTCCTTGTAGCGGCCCGTGCGGTTGTAGATGCGATCCAGGCCGCGCAGCGCGGTGAGGCCGTGCGGGTCGACGTCGAGCGCGGCCTCGTAGCGGCGCGTGGCCTCGTTGAGGTCGTTCAGTTGATCCTCGTAGAGCTCGGCGACCTTGCAGATCGCCTCGACGCGGGCCTCGCCGCGGAGCGCGTCGGCGCGGCGCTCGAGGATCTTCGCGTAGCCGGCCCAGTCCTCCTGGCGGTGGTAGATGCGGCCGAGCGCCTCAGCGGCTTTGTCGTTGCTCGGATCTTCCTGGAAGATGTGCTCGAAGAGGTCACGGGCGCGCGAGGCGTCGTTGAGACGCGTCTCCAGGACGTCGGCGGCCTCGGCGCGGATCTCGCGGGATCGCTCCGGCGTCGCGGCGCGATCGGCGCGGGTCTGGAGGATCTGGCAAAGCTCCTGCCACTGCTGCGCGCGGCGGTAGAGCTGCGCCATGCCGTCGAGCGCGCCGTCGTGCCCGGGCTCGGCCGAGAGCACGGCCTGGAAGCAAGGCAAGCCCATGTCGGGCCGCGCGATCTTCTCGGAGTACCAGCGCCCGAGCAGGTTGAAGAGCGCGATCTTGGACTCGGTCGACATCTCCGCGCTGGTCGTCGCAGTGCTGAGGATCTGGAGCGCCTCGGCCCAGACCTTCATGTCGCTGCCGGCCGAGCGCTCGAGATCCTTCGCGTAGTCCTGGTTCTCGGGGAGGATGGAGAGCGCTTGCGCGAAGGCGAAGACGCCCTGCTCGATGTCCTCGAGCTCGCGCACGTAGAGGCGGCCGATCTCGTTCAGCGCGCGCGCTCGCGCCGGCGGATCCTGCGCCTTCTCGCTGCGCTCGAGGAGCATCTCGACGACCTCCTCGTGCTTGCCGAGCTGCCGGCGCACGTCTTCGAGCGCGCCGAACGCGACGTCGTCGTCCGCGTCGAGCTCGACGATCTGCTCGAGCACGCCCTCGGCCTTCTCCAGATCCTTCGCGACGTTCTCGAAGGTGCGGGCGGCGCGGAAGAGGAGCTGCTTCTTCGTCTCCGCGGCCTTGATCTTCTCGCCCGCGCTCTCGCCTTCGTCGACCTCGGAGGCCGCGATGACGAAGGCCTCGGCGACCTTGTGCGGATCGGCGCCGTCACGCGAGGCGCTCTCCAGCGCGAGAGCGGAGTCGTGGTCCGTGGGATCGGCGAGGAGCAGATCGGCGAGGTCGTTGATCTCCTCGTCCGTGTAGGTCTTGCCCTTGGGCGCCTCTTCGGCGGTCTTGGCCTTGGGATCGACGAGGTCGAGCGCGCCGCTCACGCCCTTGGGGCGCGTGCCCGGGTTCTTGTCGAGCAGGCGCGCGATGATCTCGTCGAGCTCCTTGTTGACCCAGCCCTTCGGCGCGACCGTGGACGCAGCCGGCGCCTCGCGGACGAGGTGCGCGGCCGCGACGTCGGCGCCGGTCTCGCCGCCGAACGGAGGCTTGGCCGCGAGCAGCTCGAAAAGGAGGGCGCCGAACGCGTAGATGTCGCTCTGCGTGTCGATCGCGCCGCCGCGGATCTGCTCGGGCGAGAGGGCGCGCGCGAGCGCAGGGACGCCGAACGGCCCGCCCACGATGGCGTCGAGGCGATCGCAGCCGGCGTCGACGAGGTACGCGCGGACCTTGCCGCCTTCGCCGCGGCCGACGAGCACGTTCTCCAGCTTGATGTTGCCGTGCACGACGCGCGCCTCGTGCAGCGCGGCGAGGGCCGAGAGGACGGAGCGGACGATCTCGCGCGCCTCGTTGATGTGAAGCGCGCCCGTGCGCGTCACGCGCGCGGCGAGCGGCTGGGCATCGACGGGCGCGTACGCGACGTACGCGTGTCCCGAGGCGACGCCGGCTTCGAGCGACACGGGCAGGCCTTCGTGCTGCACCTTCGCGGCGAGCCGGACGGCCGTGAGGAAACGCTGGAGAGCACGCGGACCGGACGCGGCGTCCTTGCGAAAGACCTTGAGGATCCGCTCCTGGGGCTTCTCCTCGCCTTCGACCTTTCGTGTCGCGGCGTAGACGACGGCGCGCGGGCCTTCGCCGATCTTGCGCGTCACCGTGAACGCGCCGAACGCCTCGCCGGCCTTGATCTCGGCGTCGGCTCCGGTGCCCTTCTTCACGAGCTCGCGCAGCTTCGCGTCAGCCTCGGGTCTCGCAGCGAAGATCGCGTCGAGCAGCGCGCCTTCGGCGTCGTTCTCGAAGCAACGATCCGTGAGCGCGCGAGCGAAGGATGCCTTCGAGACGGCGCCTCCCACCTGGGCCGGATCGAGCCCGAGCAGCTCGCTCGACAGCGCGGTCATTTCATCGAGCGAGAAGAGGCGCTCGAGCTCACCTCGGACGATATCGATCGACATGAAATCTCCTCGGGATCCTTCGCGGGGGCGGCCTCGTCTGGTCAGCGTTCGGTCCAGAAGAACCGACCAGGGCGCCCGCGGCCGGGCGTATGCTAGCCAAAGGTCAGGGCGTTCGCGAAGAACAACCGACCCAAAAGCGCGCGACCTTTACGAAGTGCGCGAGCCCGGAAAGTTGACCAGGTGCCCCCGGCCATGGCAGGGAGGGAGACGTGCGTCGACTCACCTTGGCGATCGAGCGGGTTCTGCCGGTCGGGATCCTCGTCGTGGCGGTCATCGGGGTCCCGGTGATGATCCTTTCGCCGGAGGGCCTGCCGCGGCTGCGGGGGCTCGAACGGGAGCTCGAGCAGGTGGAAGAGGAGAGCGCGGAGATGCACCGCGAGATCGACGCGCTGCGGGGCCGGGTCGAGCGTCTGCGGGACGATCCGACGGCGGTCGAGCGCATCGCGCGGGACAACCTCGGGCTCGTGCGACAGACCGAGGTCGTCTTCCAGTTTCCCGCGTCGCGCTGAGGGTCCAAGGGGCCCCTCGCCAGCATAAAGAGTGATATCGTTCGCGCCGTGTCGGTCGAGTTGGGGCGACGCCTGATCGCGGCGAACCTGGTGACGCGGGAGAAGGTGCAGGCGGCGCTGCTCCTGTCGGTCGTGCGGGGAATCCCATTCACGCGCGCGCTCGTGGATCGCGGGGCGATCACGGAGGCCGAGCTCGACGAGGAGATCGCGCGCTACGCAGGGCCGGGGCTGCGTCACGTGCAAGGCGCGCCGGAGCTCGTGGCGAAGCTGCCGCGCGCGATGTGCCGGAAGCTCTGCGCGCTGCCGACGCGGCTCGATCCGTTCACGGGGACCGTGGACGTGGCCGCGGCCGATCCGCTGGACACGCACATCGAGTCGGAGATGTCGTTCCACCTCGGCGCGCCGGTGCGCGTGCTGCGCGCGCCGATCGGCGCGGTGGAAGAGGCGATCCGGCGGATCGAGCTCACGGCGGCGCAGCCCGAGGCCCCGAAGAAGCCACGAGGCCGCCGCATCACGCCGGCCTCGCCCTATGGCGCGCCGCAGTCGTCGATCCCGCCGCCGCCCACGATCAGCACGCCGATCCCGCTGGTGAAACGCGTGCCCGAAGGAAGCGACACCGACGGGTCGCAAACACCCGCAGCGCCGGCGACACGACGCGGAGCGCCGGGGACGCTGCGCGGCGCGGTGCCGGTGGAGAGGGTCGTTCGTTCGGCGCTGCCGGCGACGAAGGCCGCGGCGGCATCACCGGCGAGCTCGGACGATCCGCCGCGCGTGTCGTTTCCCTCGACGCCGCCGCCGGGCCCCGCCTCGGTGCCGTCGCCGCTCGCCGTGGCGCCGCCCGAGCTCACGGCGTGGCGCGGCGCGACACGTCCGACCCTGGATCCATCGGTCTTCTCGCGTGTGCCTTCGAGCAACGGGGGTACGGCGCCGCGCGTCGTGGGCGACGCGGCGAACGCGGAGAAGGCCGAGCGAGCCGCGGCGATGTGGACGACGCACGACGCGCCCGTCTCGCACGCGCTCGCGCCAGCGCTCGGGGGCCCGATCCCGGAGCCGTCTGCAGGGCCGAACTCGTTCGCGCCTGCGCCGTCGGCGCGTCGTGGGGGAGTGTCGGTGCCGCCGCCTGCGATGTCGCTCCCGGTGCCTGCGAAGGCCCAGGTAACGGCACCTGCGCCGGTGACCGTCTCGGATCACGACGAGGAGCCGCAACGCCAAACCTTCGTGGGTCCGCCTCCCCTGCCCTTCCCGGATCCGAGCGCGATCCTCGGGGCGCTCGCGCGCGCGGCAACGCGGGACGAGATCGTCTCGCTCGCGCTCGGCGGCGCGGCGCTCTTCGCGCGTCGCGTGGCGCTCTTCGCGGTCAAGCGCGACGGGTTCCACGGTTGGACCTGCAACGACGAGTTCGGGGACGAAGAGGCGCTGCGGGCGCTCTCGATCCCGCTCGACGTGCCGAGCGTGTTCGCGACGGCGACGGCGACGTCGATCTACCTCGGGCCCGTGCCCGAGACGGGGGCGCACGAGGGGCTGCTCGCGGTGATGGAGCGCGCGAGCCCGGACGTGGCCGTTGTGGCGGTGCGCGTCGCGGGGCGGCCGGCGGCGGTGCTCATGGTCGATGATCTCGGCGACACGCTGACCGGCACGCGCAGGATGGACGAGCTCGCTCGCGCCGTGGGCGAGGCGCTCGCGCGGCTCCTGTCGGCGCGCGGGTAGACGAACGTCGAGGACGACGAACGACGAAGAGCGACGACCGAGCGGAAGGTCACGCGAAGGCGATCTCGACGTCGATGACGATCAACGCGACGGCTGCGATCCTGCTCTCGCTCTACATCGCGGTCGCGGACGAGGCCGGGGTCCCGAGGGACAAACTGCGCGGCACGATCCAGAACAACATCTTGAAGGAGTACATGGCGCGCGGACGTACATCTACCCGCCGCGTCCTTCGATCCGGCTCATCAGCGACATCTTCGCGTTCTGCTCGAAGGACGTGCCGTACTGGAACACGATCTCGATCAGCGGCTACCGCCAGACCGCGGGGATGACGCTGCTCGCGCAGCAGCCGATGGTGAACGTGGTGCGCGTGGCGATGCAGGCGCTCGCCGCGGTGCTCGGCGGTTGCCAAAGCGTGACGGATTTCGTGGATCCGCTCGGTGGAAGTTACGTGGTCGAGGCGCTGACGACGCGGCTCGAACAGGCGGCGCGCGAGTACATCCGCAGGGTCGACGATCTCGGCGGCATGGTGTCGGCGATCGAGCAGGGCTACGTGCAGCGCGAGATCCAGGCAGCGGCGTATCGCTATCAGCTCGAGATCGAGGAGAAGAAGCGCGTCATCGTGGGCCTGAACGAGTTCACCTCGGAGAGCCCGCCCGTGACGGTGGTGAAGATCGATCCGCGCATCGAGCGCGAGCAGGCCGAGCGGACGCGCGCGTGGCGCGCCGAGCACACCGAGATCCTCACCATCTGACGGGCTGTCGTTGCGCTGGGGCTTTGCCCCAGACCCCACCGGGGCTGTCCGCCCCTGGACCCGGACCAGCGAGGCGCTGGACCCAGGACGATGAACTGCGCGGTGCGCAGTTCATCGCACAGGCCGAGTCAAGACCCGCAGCGACCCTGCCCGAGGGCGTCGTCCGGGCTGTTGGAAGAACTGCGCATCGCGCAGTTCTTCCACCCAAGGTCCAGCGCTGGCGCTGGTCCGGGTCCAGGGGCGGACAGCCCCTGGTCGGGCCCGGGGTGAAACCCCGGCGCCACGCTTCGCTGGACGATCACGTATCTCCGGGATCGTAGAGCCCGCGCTTCTTGAGCAGCGCGCGGAGATGGTTGCGCGCGACGTCGGCCTGGCGCGAGGCCTTCGAGAGGTTGCCGCCGCAGCGACGGACGAGGGCGTCGAGATAGGCGCGCTCGAAACGATCGATCGCGCGGGCCTTGGCTTCGGCGAACGTTCCTTGGAGGTCGAGCGGCTCGCGCTCGGCCTCGCTCCCGCGGAAACCAAACCCCTCGCCGGCGAGATCGTTCTCCGTGATCGTCCCGTCCTGGCAGAGCGCTGCCGCGCGCGCGATCACGTTGCGCAACTCGCGCACGTTGCCCGGCCACTTGCGCAGCGTGAGGCTCCGCAGCGCCTCCTCCGTGATGGAGAGCGGGCGCTCGGACGTGGAGAGCTCTTCGAGGAAGTGACGCGCGAGCAGCGGGATGTCTGCGGGACGCGCGCGGAGCGGCGGCAAGAAGACGCGCGCCTCGGCGAGGCGGAAGTAGAGATCCTCGCGGAAGCGGTGCGCCTCGATCTCGGCGCGAAGATCTCGGTGCGTCGCGGCGATCAGACGAAAGTCGACCGGGATGATCTCGTGGCCGCCCACGCGTGAGAACGTGCGGCTCTCGAGGACACGGAGCAGCTTCGGCTGCAGGTCCATCGGCAGCTCGCCGATCTCGTCGATGAAGAGCGTGCCGCCGTGGGCTCGCTCGAACGTGCCGATATGCCGCGCGTCGGCGCCCGTGAACGCGCCGCGCTCGTGACCGAAGAGCACGCTCTCGGCGAGCGTCGGCGGGATCGTCGCTGCGTCGAGCACCACGAACGGGCCCTCGCGCCGCGGCGAGTGCTTGTGGATCGCGCGGGCCAGCTCTTCCTTGCCCGTGCCCGTCTCGCCTTGCGCGAGCACGGTGAGCTGGCTCGGCGCCACGCGCTCGAGCGTCGCGAAGAGCTCGCGCATCTCGGCTGACACGCCGATGAGCCCGCCGAACCGGCCGCCTTCGCTGCCGCGCTCGGGCTCGGCGCGATCGTCGACCTCGAGGCGGACGAGCGAGTCGCCGATCTTGAGCAGCGCGCCTGGGCCGAGCTCGGCCTCGTTGAGGCGGTGCGGGCCGAGCCACGTGCCGTTCGTCGTGCCGAGATCCCGCACGAGCACGCGGCCCTCGGGCCTGCGCTCGAGCTCGAGATGCGTCGCGGAGATGCGCGGATCGGGGATGACGAGGTCGTTGGTCTGGTGCCGGCCCACGGTGGCGCGGGCCCGCGTGACGAGAAGCGTCTTGCCGGCACCCGGTCCCTGGGTGACGACGAGGCGCGCGACGCCGCCGCCCTGTTTGGCTTGGCGGGGCGCGATTTCGGTCGCGGGAAGCTTAGGGGAAGCGGTGTCGCTCACGGTCCGCTCGGAGGGGTATCATGAACGGGGCGCCGCGTACTCTAGAAACCCGCTTCGTTCACCTGCGTGAGGGGCTTGGTCCCGCCTCGCGTCGTGACTGCTGGACGTGTCGGAGGAACCGAAGCCGAAGAGGCGGCTGTGCTGGTTGCTTGCACCACGGGGCGTACTTCGCTCGTGGTGGACGTGGTTGCCGGCGTTTGCGTGGGGCTCGGCGGGGCCTTCGTTCCAGGAGCGGGCTCTTGCGGGGTCCGTGCGGCGCCGCTGGTCGTGGGCTTCGGGGGGGCGATCTGCGTGGTCGGGGCAGGATCCCGCGTCCAGAACGTAGCGGCCATCGCGCCGAGGACGGCCGCGCCTGCGATGAGGAAGGCGCCTGCGAGGGCGCGGGATCGCTGCGGCTGCGGCGCGGGGTTCTCGGCCGGGATCGTCGTGGGCATCGGCGCGGGCGAAGGCTTTGGCGCCGTCGCGCTCGCGGGTTTCTTTGCCTCGGGGGGCGGCGGCTCGGCCGGCGTCGGATCCGCGGCGGCCGAGCAGAGCGCCGTCGGGAGCGCTTCGGCCATCTCGCCGGCGTCCTTGAAGCGCTCGGCGCGATCGGTGCGCAGGCAACGATCGACGATCTTCGCGAGCGCGGCGGGCACGTCGCTCGCGACCTCGGCGAGCGCGGGCGCGTCCTTGCGGCGAATGGCGGTGAGTACAGCGTTCGCGTTCGGCGCTTCGAACGGTCGCCTTCGCGCGAGCATCTCGTAGAGGATCACGCCGAGCGCCCACACGTCACTGCGCGCGTCCACGTCCGGATCGCCGAGCGCTTGCTCGTAGCTCATGTACTGCGGCGTGCCGAGCACCTGCCCCGTCGCCGTGAGCGTCGCGCAGAGCTCGGGATCTGCGGCCGCGGCGCGCACCTTGCTGATGCCGAGATCGATGATCTTCGGCACCGTGCCGCCGCCGTCACGATGCAGGACGATGTTCGCGGGCTTGAGATCACGATGGACGATCCCTGCCCGATGCAGGGCCGCGACGCCGCGCGTGATCGCGAGCGAGATCGCGCCGGCTTCTTTCCAGCCGAGGGGCGGATCGCGGGCGATGCGATCGGCGAGCGTCTCGCCGTCGAGCAGATCGAGGACGAGGTAGAGGAAGCCGTCTTCGGTCTCGCCCACGTCACGCACGCCGACGAGGTGCTCGTGCTGGGCGATCGCGAGCAGGCGCGCCTCTTTCATGAAGCGATCCCGCACCTCGGTGCGCCATCCGGCCGCGTCGAGCGAGATCGCCTTGATCGCGACCTCGCCGCCGGAGACGCGATCCTCCGCGACCCACACGGTCGCCATCGCTCCCTCCGCGAGGGGGCGGACCAGCGCGTAACGCTCGGCGAGGACGCGGCCGATCTCCACTCCCCGAAGGAGTATCACACGCGCCTCGTTTCCGGGGAGATACGCGCTCTGCCGGATCGCGCTTCGGCTCAGTCCGAGGTCATCGGGGTGATCACGATGCGATCGTCCTCGGTGCTGTCGAGGGCGGCCTCCACGACGACACGGACGCCGCCGCAGGCGAGCTCGAGGACCTTCGGCGCGCGCGTGCGCTTCCGGCACGCGGGATCGTCCGAGATCCGCGCCGAAAACTCGCGCCGTACGAGCTCCGTCGCGCGGGACACGCCGGCCGCTCGACCGCTCGGATCTCCGAGATCGATCGCCCGACCGGTGAACGTTTCTTCGAGGCGCACGAAGAGATCCGGCCCGCCGATCGTGACACGCCGCGGCCTGCCCCGCGCATCCTCGACGATCACGACTTCGACGGTGGCTTGACGCTCCTCCGTGCCCTCCCCCTTCGTCACCTCGTACGGCAACTCGAAGAGCTTTTCACAGCGCATCTCTCCTCCGCGGGCTTCGTCGTTCCACGTGCACCTGGGCCACGGGAGCGAGAGGCTCCATGGAACGAGGAGCTCCGCTTTCGCTTCTACGATCGGGCGCGCGAAGGCGTCCGGGTCGAGCCACACGCGGAGCGACGTCATCATCTGCTCGCGCGCGGCGCTCCGCATGCCGGCGAGCCTCGCGAGGCGAGCGTTCGTGCCCATGACGGCACGATCGAAGCCGCCTTCCGCGCTTGGCCCCTTCTCGGCGAGTCGTTCGAGCCGTTGCCGCGCCTCGGCGGCGTGCGGGCCGCGTGGGAGCGCCGCGAGGTAGACGTGCAGGCCTGCGGCAGTGCCCCGGTGCTCCTCGAAGTAGAGCGGCTCGGCCATCGTGTAGAACGCGCGCACCTCCGTCGCGAACGTGCCGTCGGGGTACTGCGCGAGGTAACGCGCCGCCGCGACGATGCGCCCTTCGAGCGTCGGCGAGATGCGCGCCTTGCGGAACGCGCCGTACTCGGCCGTGGACGTCGTGACGGGGCGGAGCGCGGCGCAGCCCGAGGCGAGCGCGACGAGCGCCGCCGCGAGGACGATCCATCGAACGAAGGCGCGCCCCGCAGGCATCACGGCTTCGCCTCCGGCGGACAGAAGTTGCACTCGGTCGAGATCGTCGATCCCTGATCCGCGACGAAGCTCGCATACGTGTCACACGAGGCCGCTTCGAGTGCGCGCAGACAAACGTCGCCGTCGTGCACGAGGGGATAACAGCCCTCGGGGAACGATTGCGCAGGCTGCATCGGATCACAGGCGCGCGCGCACGCCGCCGTGGAAAAACCACACTCCTCGCAACGCGCGCAGTCGACCGCGGCCTTCTCGCGGAAGAACGCGGCGGCGTCGAGATCGGCGGGCGCTTCGCCGCAGCTCCCGATGTCACCCACGGTCGGCGCGGCGACGACGAGGACGAGCATCGCGGCGAGGCGGAGGATCTCGGCGCGGCCGATCCCGCGAGCCTGCGTCATGGCAAGAACTCCACGTCGAGGATCAGGCCGAGCGACGCCGAGAGCACGGGATACGCCGGATATTTCTTCTCCCACGTGCTCGCCCCGTAGAACAGGCTGCCCGCCACGTCGAGGACGAGCCCGAGCCCGCCCGTCACGAAGAACGCGCCGCCCCCCGCGACCGTGAGGCCCACGTTCAGATCCGGCGAGAGCAGGATCTCCGGGCCCGCTCGTCCATACGCGAGCAGCCGGCCTGGCCCGCGGTACATCAGGACGTACCCGGGGGTGAGCACGGTTTGCCCGACTCCGCGGAGCGCAAACGAGAGCCCCAGCATCCCTCCATGCTGCAAGCCGTCGGGCGGACCGAACGCAAGCGCGCCCATGAGCGTCGTGTACGGCGCCGTCGCGCTCGGCGACTCCGCCGATGCGCCGAGCTGCGTGGCCAGCCGATACGGGTTGTTGAAGCGAAGCCCGCCGCCGAACGAGAGCCCGGCGAGCGTACGCAGGTACCCCTTGGGGGGCGCCGACAGGGCCTCGTAGAGCGCGCGCCTCGCTTCGGCCCCGTCTTCTTCCCGCGCGGCGGGCGCGTCTTCGGCGGCGATCGCGGTCCCGGCCCAGGCGAGGACACACCCGGTCGCGAACGTCGTCACGAGGGCCGTCGAACGTCGGGGGCGCGGGCGTTTTTCGCGCATGTAGGGGCCCTTGGGTCTTACCGCGTAACGTGCGTTCTTCGCACGTCAAATCACGCGCGCGACTCTTGCATTCGGTCGGAGCGTGAGCAGCAACAAACCCCTCAAGCCGGCCCGATCCGGGGCGAAACACGCGCGGGCGGCCGCCCCGTCCACCCAGGCTCCGCCCCCCGCATCGAGCGTACGCAGCAGCGAACACCGCCACGGCGACACCCCCTCGCGGCGCGCGGGGATGTCGTTCGACGAGAGGGCTCCGCGTCCCGTGCTCGAAGACCTCGACGAGTTCGCCGCGCCGCCTCTGCCGGGCAAGGTGCATCCGGCCAACGCGATGGACGAGCCCGTGCACACGCTCGACGACAGCGATCGCGTTTTTCGACATCACCCGAACGATCAGGTGAGCGAGGGCTTCTCGTTCGATCCCGACAATGCCGACGCGGCAGCCGATCTCGCCGGCGATCTCGGGGCCGAGTTCCTCGAAGGCGCGACGCGCGGCCGCGACATGAGCGACGTGATCTTGTCGGACGAGGGCCAGGACCTCGAGACGCCGTTCCTCGTCGAGGAGATCGGCGCCGAGGCCGAGGACGTGTACTTCTCGGAGGACGATCGTACGAGGATGGAAGATCCGCGCGAACGGGACAAACCTGCCTCGCGCAAGCGCGCAGGCCCCACGGAGTGAACCGAGGGCGTTACGCGCGGGCCTTTTTCTTGCGCGTCGCGCCCTTCTTCTCCGGCTTTGCCGCCGCGAGGATCTTGCGCGCCAGCGTCGAGACGCCCACGCCCTCGGCGCCTCGCTCCATCCATGCGAGCCGCTCGTACGGCGCCGTCGTCGGCGTTTCGAGGGGCCAGGGTCGGTCCGCGCGCGCGCGCAGCACGAGCACGTCGAGCTCGCGGTGCGTGAGCACGTGCTCGACACGTCCCACCTCCGTGAGCTTCGCCTCCACCGCGACGCCTGCGCCGCGGAGGGAAGGCTTCGCGTCTTCGGCCGTCTGCGCCTCGACCATCGGCGGCTCCCACAACCCGCCGAACAGCCCTCCCTCCTTGCGCCGCGCGAACAAGAAGCGCCCCTCGTGCTCCACCACGGCCGCGACCATCGCCACGCGCGGTGACGCTCGTTTCTCCCCCACGATCGGCAGCTCGCGCTCCCTGCCCTGCGCACGCGCCGCGCACGCGTCGCGCACCGGGCAGATCAGGCATGCCGGGTTTTGCGGCGTGCAGATCGTCGCCCCGAGCTCCATCAGCGCCTGGTTCCACGCGCCGGGCTCCTCCCGCGGGACGAGCCGCTCCGCCACGCTCCAGATCCGCTTCAGGCCCGCCGTGCTCTTCACGTCGTCCTCGATCGCTTCGAGGCGCGCGAGCACCCGCGCGACGTTGCCGTCCACGAGCGCCGCGGGCCTATCGAACGCGATGCTCGACACGGCGCCCGCGGTGTACGGGCCGATCCCGCGCAGCTTCCGCAGCTCCGCGGCTTCCGCGGGGAACACGCCGCCGTGCATCGAAGCGACCTCCTGCGCGCAGCGATGCAGCTCCCGCGCGCGCCGGTAGTAGCCGAGGCCGCTCCAGAGCGAGAGCACCTCGTCGATCTCGGCGGACGCGAGCGCCCGCACGTCCGGAAACCGCTGCAAGAACCGCTCGTAGTACGGGATCACCGTCTCCACGCGCGTCTGCTGCAGCATCACCTCGGACAGCCAGATCGCATAGGGATCCCGCGTCCTGCGCCACGGCAGATCCCGCGCGCTCTTGCGGAACCAGCCCTTGAGCTCGACGGCGAGCGTTGCCTCGCGCGCCGCCGCGCGGCCCTTCGTTGTTTGCTTCAAGCGTTTCGACAGGCGCGCTCGACCTCGTCCGGCGCCTTCGGGATGTCGGCCGTCAGGTTCTCGTAGCCCGTGGCCGTGACCAGGATGTCGTCCTCGATGCGGATGCCGATTCCGCGGTACTCCGCAGGCGCCTTCTCGTCGTCCGGCGCCACGTAAATCCCCGGCTCGATCGTCAGCACCATCCCGGGCTCGAGCGGGCGCGCCTCGCCGTCGCGGTAGTAGGGCCCCACGTCGTGCACGTCCATGCCGAGCCAGTGGCTCGTGCGGTGCGGATAGAGCCGCTTGTACGTCTCTTTCTCGATGATCTCGTTCACGTCGCCCGAGAGCAGCCCCTCGCGGACGAACCCCTCGACGAGCGTACGCACCGTGATGTCGTGCAGCGCGTCCACCGTCACGCCCGGCTTCACGGCCTCGATCGCGGCCATCTGCGCGGCGAGCACGATCTCGTAAAGCCGCCGCTGCACGGGCGAAAACGTCCCGTTCACGGGGAACGTCCGCGTCACGTCGGACGCGTAGTACTCGTACTCGCAGCCTGCATCGATGAGCAGCAGCTCTCCGTCGACGAGCTGCTTCCGGTTCGCGTGGTAGTGCAGGATCGTCGCGTTCGGCCCAGCGCCCACGATGGGCGTGTACGCCGTGCGTTCCGCGCCGTTCCTCCGGAACACCTCGCGGATCTGCGCTTCGACCTCGTACTCGTAGCGACCCGGCGCCGCGAGCCGCATCGACCCGAGGTGCGCCTCGCGCGTGATCGCCGCGGCGCGTCGCATGAAGCCGAGCTCTGCCTCCGACTTCAGCGCGCGCATCTCGTGCAGCACGTTGCCCGGCTCCACGATCTCCGTCGGCCACGTCTTCTTCGTCCGCGTCCCCTTCATCCGGAGGAGCTCCCGCGCGCGGAGCATGCGATCGTCGAGGGATCGGTTCTGGCCGAGCTTGTAGAAGAGCCGGTGGTAGCCCTCGAGGTAGTCGAGGAGCTTGTCGTCGAGCTGGTCGATGGTGAACGCGGCGTCCGCGCCGAACTCGGCCTTCGCGCCCTCCACGCCCGCGCGGGCCCCGTCGTACTTCTCGCGCTCCGGATCCCGCTTGCGCACGAACAGAACCACCTTGTGTTCCGGGTGCTTCGGGGCCAGAAGGAGCACGGCCTCGGGCTCGCCGAAGCCCGTGAGGTAGTGGAAGTCGGAGTCCTGGCGGTACTCGTGGTGGACGCTGTTGTTGCGGATGAGCTCCGGCGCCGCCGGAAGAACGAGCACGCCTTGCAGTCGCTCGAGCAGTTGTTTGCGGCGTTCGGCGAAGATGTTCATCGGGCCGAGACTCTAGCGCAGAACCTTGGCCGGCCAAACCCGCGACGTGCCCGCGCGCGCCTCCTCCCCCTCGCCCTCGCCGCGCTCGCGTGCCTCCCCCTCCTCGCTGGCTGTCGTGAGCGCCCGCGCCCCTGGGAGCAGGCCGGCGGCGCCGCCTCCGCGCCCGACGCCCCGCCTCCGACCCCGCCCTTGCCCAAGCTCCCGCCCTCGATGCTCGGCGAGGCCCCGGCCGATCCCGACGGCGGCGCCGCCGAAGCAGGCCCGGCTGCGCGGAACGAGGATCCCATCGCCTCGCCTGTGCGTGTGGGAGGACCCTGGATTCGCTGTTACGGCAATTTTCGGCTCGAAGGGGATCCAAGGAAGGATCTCACGCGCCTGACGATGCTCTGTGGCCCGGAAAACGGGATGCGACGGCTCACGAAGGAGCCGGTCGAGGGGGAGGTCGCCGAGGGGGGCGCGCCCGTGCCGTTTCCGCTCGAAGCGAAAAAAGGCGAGTGTTATCGGATCTTTGCCGTCGCCGAGTCGAGCGTGGCCGACCTCGACGTCGTGGTGCGATCGAGCCGAGGCACGTCGATCGCCGCGGATCACGGCGAGGATCGGTGGCCCATCGTCCAGCCGGATCGTCCGTTTTGTCCTCTGGAAGACGATACCCTGACGGTGGAGCTTGCCGCCCGGCGCGGAAAAGGAAAGGTCGTCGCGGAGGTTTGGGCGCTCCGCGTGTCGATGTTCGATTGACGAAGGCTCCCTTCCTGACTAGTGAGCCGGCGGATGGGCGACATCGACGATCTTCCGAGCCGTGAAGAGCCGCCCGAGGGGGAGAAGCCGGAGACGGAGCGGCGGCGCACGTTCGACCGTGCCATTCCGGAGCTGCTCAAGCGCGCTGTCGAGCGCGCCGTCGAGACCGGCGTCGGCAAGCTGAGTGAAGGCCCCGACACCCTTCGGCATTTCGTGGGGGACATGAAGCTGCCGAAGGAGGTCTTGAACTACCTCTACCATCAGATCGACGACACGAAGACCGGTCTGTACCGCGTCGTCGCGAAGGAAATCCGCGACGTCCTCGAGCACACGCAGTTCGCCGACGAGCTGACGAAGGTGCTCACGAAGCTCTCGTTCGAGATCAAGACGGAGATCCGCTTCGTCCCGAACGACGCGCGTCCCGCCGAAAAACCTCCGGCCGAGGAGGGGGATGAAGGCGAGGCAGAGGAGGACGAGGCAGGAGCAGCGGAGGGGCAGAAGGGCTTGCCGAAGCCGAGCGTCTCCGCGCAGGTGACGGTCAAGGATCGAGGAAAAGAGACGCGGCGCGAGCGCAGAAGACGCGAGGGTACGTGATCACGAAGAAGCCGAAGACCGGTGGCGAGATCGATTCTTATTGCACGAAATGCAAGCTCGACCTGACTCACCGCATCATCGCCATGGTCGGCGACGAGGTGAAGAAGGTCGAGTGCAAGACGTGCGGCTCCCATCACCTCTACCGCCGCCCGAAGAGCGAGAAGCTCGCGCCGCTGGCGCCAAAGACGAAGGCCGCCGGCGCAACGAAGCGCGAAGGCGGCGAGGAGCGCAAGACCTCGGGCGGTCGCGCGAGCGCCGCCGCGCAACGCGAGCGTGACCAGACGGTCCAGTGGGAGCACGCGATCGCCGGCCAGCCGATGGGCGCCTTCAAGCCCTACCGCGTCACGCTCACGCTCGGCCCAGGCGAGCTCGTCCGTCACCCGAAGTTCGGTGACGGCGTCGTCGCCCGCGTGATCGATCGCGGCAAGGTCGAGATCCTGTTCAAGGACGGCCCCAAAACGATGGCCCACGGTCAGGTCGTCTGAAGCGCGACACACACGCCTCCGCTTGGGTCCTCGGCTCGTCCTGGGCTACCCTCCCGGCCCCGTGACCGCCCCCGAGACAGAAAAAAAGAAGAAGCCTCGGCGCTGGCGACGGCGTGTGGGGATAGGCCTCGGCGTGACGCTCGTCGCGGGGGGCGCGACGTGGTGGGCGATCCACAACGTGCCAGGCTTCGGCCCCGCGCTCGCAGACGGCGTGCGCGCGGTGCTCGGCCCCTCCGTGGTCGCATGGATCGAGGACACGGCCTACGGCATCGCCGACCGCGTCAACGTCTGGCGTCACGGCGACGAGGCCCCCACGACGTTCTGGGAGACGCCAGCCTCGTCCTCAGCCGCCCTGCCAGCCGCACCCGCACCCGAGGTCGTGCCCGCGAAGGCCGACGTCGCCGACGCCTCCGCGCCCGAGACCCCGAGCTTCCCCCCGCCACGCTTCGAGCCGCCCTTCACGAACGTCGCAGCGACGGGCGACGGGACATGGCTCGTGATGCAGGAGGGCAGCCGCGCAGGCGAGCCGCCCGTGATGGTCAAAGGTGTGGTCCACCCCGATCCAAAACGTGGCTTCGCCGCGGTGGCCGTCGTCGCCATGGACCTGACGCGCGTCGCCATCCGCCTCGTCGCAGGCACGACCGAGCCCGTCTCGCAGAACGTGCCGCTCTCCGAGCGCCCCGGCCTCGTCCCGGCCACGGAGCACCTGGACCTCATCGCAGCCTTCAACGGCGGCTTCAAGGCGCTGCACGGGCAGTACGGGATGATGATCGGGGGCAAGACGTTCCTGCCCCCCCGCGACATCGCCTGCACCGTGGGGCTCTACCGCGACGGCGCAATCCGCATCGGCACCTGGCCCACGCTCGCGCCGACTGAGGCACAGATGGCGGCCTACCGGCAAGCACCCGCATGTCTCGTCGAAGGCGGCGAGCTCAACACGAAGCTCACCGAGTACAACAAGAACTGGGGCGCGACGGTCAGCGGTGAGACGGTGATCCGCAGGTCCGCGATCGGCATCGACGCCGCAGGGCGCACGCTCTTCTACGCGCTCGGCGAGGCCGTGACGGCGCAATCCCTGGCGCGCGCGATGAAAGCCGCAGGCGCGCGCGACGCCGCGCAACTCGACGTGAACTACGCCTATCCGCGCTTCCTGCTCTTCGAACACCCGCCCGTCGCAGAACGCCGCGTCGCCTCATCGCTCGTGCCGCACGTCGACTACCGCACGCACGACTACGTGAAGGACCCGTCCCCGCGCGACTTCTTCTACGTCACGCGCCGCAGCCAGTAAGGTTTGTCCGTTGCGCCGGGGCGCTGCCCCGGGCCCCGCGGGGGGCTGTCCGCCCCCTCGACCCCGGACCAGGCACGGCCTGGACCGCGGTTGGAAGAACTGCGCGGAGCGCAGTTCTTCCACCGGGCCGGTGGCAAGACCATCGAGGTTGGTTTCAAGCTGGCGACGGGTACGTCGCCAGTCGAACCGTCAGCGCTGCTGTCTTGGTGGGCAGGGGCCTCGCCAGTCTTGACCCTGCCTGTTCGATGAACTGCGCATCGCGCAGTTCATCGACCCCGGGTCCAGCCCCTGGCTGGTCCGGGTGCAGGGGCGGATAGCCCCTGCTGGGGCCTGGGGCAAAGCCCCAGCTCCGCGCCTGAAGCCTACGCCTTCGGCCGCGCGAGGTTTTCCTTCAGATCGATCCACCACACCGGCGCGCCTGCCGCGGGTTCGCCGCCGGGCGGCCCGACGCTCACCTCGACGCGGATCGGACCTACCGCGCGCATGTAGATGCGCTGCCCGACGGCTGTCGCGCCGAGCTTGCAGATCGCGATCTCCACGCGCGGATCGTCGGCGGCGACCTCGCCGTCGTCCTCGGCGCGCATGTACAGCACCTCGACGTTTGGCTTCGTGCATGCGCCGACCTCACGCCACACGTCGTACTCGACCGACGGATCGAGCACGTCGGCGAGCTGGCCGTGGCGGTTGCGGCCTACGCGGTACTTGAAGGCGTCGCGCTTCTCGGCGCGCACGCTCGCGCCGATGCGTTCGAAGCGCATCGCGAGGGCGCCGAGCGCGCATGCCGTCTTCACGGTCGGCGCGCCGAGGTTCAGGCGATCGGGCTCGATGAACCGGTGGATCTTCACGTTCTTCGGCAGCGTCGCCGTGAGTTTGTCGAGCAGCGCCGGGTGCATGCTCATGCGACCGCCGAGCATCACGCGCAGGCCGTCGTAGGGATCCGGATCACGCCCGATCTTCTCGAGCGCCTTCTCCAGGCCCACGCGCACCTCCTCCACCGCCTCCGAGAACCAGCCGTCGATCTCCGCCGCGATGGCCTGCCGATCCACCTCGAGCGGGAGATCGAAGAACGGACCGTCGAGCGTGGCGAGCTTGATCGACTTCGGCAGACGCGCGTCGCCGCCTTCGAGCAGCGGCCGGATCGCGTCCTTCAGCACCTCGGCGTTCGCGCGTCCTTCCGGGCTCGCGACGAGCAGGTGCTCGAGCGCGCCCACGGGCGTCTCCTCACTCGGCCGATCGAAGGGCACGCGCGCCGCGCCCACGCTCGCCTCGGCGGCGACGTAGATCCGGTAGGCGAGCCTGTGCAGGAGCCGCTCGCCGCCGAACCACGGGATGCTCGTCGGCTCCAGGTACTCGATCATCCGCTCGTGGCCGCCCTCCATCTGCTCGTCGGGTTTGGCGTTGCGGAACAGACCGAAGACCACGCCCGTCTCGCTCGCGCCCGCGTCGATCGCCACGAAGGGCACCGGATCGGGCTTCGGCTGCACGGCGAACGCGCGGAACGCGAAGGCTGCGAACGGGATCGCCGCGGGGCCCGCGTCCACCACGTTCAGCATGTCCATGTCGTGGAACTCCATCATCCCGGCGGGCAGGCTGCGGAAGAGGCCGCGACGCACGGCGACGAGCGCGCTCTTGCGCCGATCCTCGTTCCAGCCCGACGGCATCGCCACGAGGTAACGCGTGTGGATCCCGCGCGTCCTGTGGTTGACGTGCAGGCCGATGTAGTAGGCGTAGAGCTCGATCGGATCGAAGGGATCGTGTGCGCCGATCCCGTCCTCGTCGATGATGGGCGGCGCCGGCTTCTTGAGCGTCTCTTGCGTCTCCGGATCCCCGCGCCCGCGCAGCGAGATCTTCTCCTTGCGGTCCACGCGCTCGCGCAGCATCGGCAGGTGCGTCAGCGTCGAGGCGCCGAGCGAGATCGACTCCTCGCCGCCTCGCTTGCGCGCGGTGCGTGCTGCGTGCCCGATCGTCACCTCGCCCCAGCGTGTCATTGGCAGGATCACGCGATCGCGCCACGCCTTCAGCGTCCGCCCGAGCTGCTCGAACGAGATCTCGCTCGGGTTCTCGTAGTCGGCCGACACCACGGGCGCGCTCGTCGCGCCGATGCGCACGAGCTCCGGCGCGCTCCGATCGCCGCGCAGTGCGACGACCGTCGTGCTCGATCCGAGATCGATCGACACCCACTCCTTGAGCACGTCGTGCTTCGGATCGCGCCGCTTCACCTCGGGCGGCACCGCGTCCTTGTCCGTGCGCCCGATCCGCTTGTGGATGCCGACGACCTTGCCCTGGCGCAGGATCGCGATCGCCGTCTGCCCCACGTACCGCGCGCCGTTCCAGAGCCCGGCCGAGGGATCCGTGAGCAGGTGCCCTTTCACGCAGGGCAGGTTCGCCACCACCGTCGGGAACAGATCGGCGAGCTGATCACTCGACGCCGCGCCGTCGTACCGCTCCACCTTGATCGCGGGGCTGTAGTAGTCCTGCGCGCCTGCGCCGTAGATGCGCGGCGTCGTCTGGATCAGCTTGAGGTACGGGACGGGCGAGGTGTGTTCGTCGAGCCTGTACTCCTGGTACTGCTTCGTCCATCCGATCTGGTTTTCCATCTCGGGGCCGATGCGGGGCACGCTCGCGTTCATCTCGGTGCCGAAGTAGAGGAACTTCGTCGGCGCGCCGCCCACATACGCCGCGATCCGCACCTCGATGAACGACTGCGAGGCTGGAAGTGGAGGCAGCGGGATCGTGTAATCGAGCACCAGCGTGGTGGACCAAGGCTGATCGAACAGGCGCGACTCCCACCTTGTCACCAGCGTCGGAAAGCCTCTCCCCTCGAGCGAAGTGAGCCTCTCGGCCTCGCGAAGGTGGGCGTCGTCGATCGACAGCTCGTAGAGCGACATACGGGGGCGACCTTAACACGAACACGCTGGCGGTCGGCAAAGGCCCTTTCGGGCATCCGCGACCCCTGCGGCGACGCCCGCGGCCTGCCGGCGCCCTCGCCTTTTCTCCCACCCGCCTCCTGGGCTCGCGCCCGGCACCCGTGGTAAGCTCGAGACGTGTTGGATTCCTTCCGCTTCTCGCGAGCGATGATCCGATGACGCTCACCCCCGGCCAAGTCATCGACGACAAGTACCGCATCGTCCGTCTCCTCGGCACGGGAGGGATGGGCGCGGTCTTCGAGGGCGAGAACACGCGGATCAAGCGCCGCGTCGCCATCAAGGTCCTGCACGCGAGCGTCTCCGGCTCGGGCGAGACCGTCGCGCGGTTCGAGCGCGAAGCGCAGGCTGCGGGGCGCATCGGCTCGGAGCACATCTGCGAGGTGCTCGACCTCGGCGTTCTCCCCGACCAGTCGCGCTACATGGTCATGGAGTACCTCGACGGCGAGACCTTGAGCGCGCGGATCAAGCGCTCCGGCCGTCTCGCGCCGGCGCAGAGCATCCCGCTCATGGCGCAGGTCCTCGATGCGCTCGACGCCGCGCACGCCGCGGGGATCATTCATCGGGATCTCAAGCCCGACAACATCTTCATCTTGCCGAACAAGGCGGGCCGCGCCGACTTCATCAAGATCCTCGACTTCGGCGTCTCGAAGTTCTCGCAGCTCGGCGGCGAAGAGATGAACGTGACGCGGGCCGGCTCCGTCGTCGGCACGCCGTACTACATGTCGCCCGAGCAAGCGCGCGGCATGGCCGTCGTCGACGCGCGCAGCGACATCTATGCGCTCGGCGTCGTGCTCTACCAGGCGACGACGGGACAGGTCCCCTTCCGCGCCGAGACCTTCAACGAGCTGCTCTTCAAGATCGCGCTCGAGCTCCCGCCTCCGCCGCAGCAGTTCGTCCCGGACCTCGATCCCGAGTTCTCCCTGATCATCCAGCGCGCCATGGCCCGCGAGCAGGTGCACCGCTTCCAGTCGTGCGCCGAGTTCAAGGAGACGCTCCTCGCCTGGCAAGCCGCGCGTGGTGGACAAAGCATCCCCCCCGGCGCGCGTCTGGCGACGCAACCGCCTGGCGCGCTCGTCGCCCCGGGCCCGCTGACGGCGACGCCGCTGCCCGGCGTGATCCCGGGCGTCGGGATGACGACGCAGCCGCCCGGCGTGCCCGGCATGGGCACGACCGGACAAACCGGCGCCTCGCTCGACGGCTCGCAAGGCACGGCGAACGCGTGGGGCCACACCTCTGGCGCGGCCACGCCGAAGCCTTCCCGCGCGGGCGCGGTCGTGGGCGGGCTCGTCGGGCTCGTCTTGCTCTCGGGCCTCGGCGTCGCCGGGTACCTGATGCTCGGCAAGAAAGACTCGACGCAAGCCGGAGGCTCGATCCCATCGGCGAGCGTCGCCCCGCCCGTCCCGACGACCGCGGCCACGCCGGCCCCGCCGCCGCCGACGAGCGCCGCGGACGTCGACCCCACGCCGCCGGACGCAAAGACAGCGGAGCCCGCCGCGAGCGCGGCGCCGACCACGACCACCTCGACCGCGCCGCTCGGGACCCCATCCACGAAGCTCGGCGGCCCTCTCCCCAAGCCCTCCGCGACGTCGACGAACAAGCCGAACAAGGGCGGAACGACGGGCGGCGACTTCGGGTACTGAACGACTCGGAAAACCAGCGCCCCTCACCCCTCTCCGCTGGGAGAGGGGCCGGGGGGTGAGGTCGCTCAGAACCGACCGACGAGCCCAGCGCCGTTCGGCGCGACGTACGGCACGACGCTCGCGCCTGCGGGTTTGTCCTGCTTGCCCCCGATCAGGAACAACGCGACGCCGGCGCCGGCCAGCGCCGCGCCTGCCGCGAAGCCCACGATCGCGCCCGTCCCGCGCGAGGCTGCCGCCTCGTCCAGCGCCGTGATGTTCGCCTGTTGGTCCGTGGGACACGGCTTCGGACAGGCTTTGAACGCCGCGTCCGCATCGCCCGACTTGCTCACGAACATCACCGTGAAGATCGTCCCGGCGATGATCCCCGCGCCGCCGAGGCCCATGCCCGCGATGCCCACGTACTTCAGCGGGCTCGTGCCTTGCGGCTTCTCCGGGCCCGTCGGCCCGCTGCCCCCGCCGGTTTGTCCACTGCCGTCCGGCAACGCTGCGCCCGCTGTCGGCGCCTCCACTTCGAGCGACACTTCTTTCTTCTCGCCGTCGCCGAGCGAGACATCTTGCGTGACGGGGCTTCGTCCGGCCGCGGTCGCGGTCACCACGTGTTTGCCCGGATCGATCGGCCGGTGCACACCGATGAGCGCGGACGTGACGCCCTGCTCGTCGAGCTTGACCGTCACCTTCGACGGATCGGCCGCGCCTGGACCGGTGAGCACGATGCGCAGCGAGCCGATGCGGGGCTCGATCGCAGTGAGTTCGGTCCTCGCGTCCTCCTGGGCTCGCTTGAACGCGGCGGGCGCGCTCGCGGGCAACTCCTCGCGGATGATCTTGAGGAACGACTCGCGCGCGGCGACCAGCTTGCCGAGACCCACCTGCCCGCGCCCGATGAGGAGCAGGTGCGGCGGCGCGTGGATGATCGCCTCGGCGCGACCGAGGAGATCGATCGCTTCGGCGTAGTCCTTCTTTTGCAGGGCCTCGGCGCCTTGTTGCGCCAGGGAGCGCGCGGCCGCCTTCTCCTCGGCCGTCTGCGAGGAAGCTGTCCTCGGCGAAAGGAGCGCGAGCGCGACGGTGGCGGCGGCGGCGAGCGGAGCGAGACGATGGAGGCGCACGGGACGTAATCTCCTCGAACTCCGACCCTACCACACGAGCAGGCGCATCGAGCAAATCCCGCGCCGCGCGGCGCTTCGACCGCGAGACCGCCCACGACGGCATTGCTTTCGCATGGGCAGATCTCATGAAAACCCGCTCCCCCCGCCTGGTCATCGTGAGCGCGCGGGCGCCGTTCGTGCGTACGCCGAACGGGATCGTCCGCGCGCCAGGCGGCTTGATCTCCGCGCTCCTGCCGCTCATGCGCAGGTCACGCGGCACCTGGATCGCGGCGGGCGCCGACCGGGACGCTTGCGAAGCGAGCGAGCTACCCTTCCGCGTTCGTGCCCTCTCCCTCCCTTCGGAGACCCGCGCGGCCTGGTATGCAGGCGCCTCGAACGGCGCGCTCTGGCCGCTCTCGCACGGCTTCGTCGAGGTGTGTCGTTTCCGCGCCGAGCAGGCACGCGCTTACTTCGAGGTGTGCCGCGCGGCCGCGGAGGTCGCTGCCGAGCACGCGCCTCCGGGCGCTGTCGTGTGGATCCACGACTACCAGCTCGCGCTCGTCCCTGCCCTGCTCCGGGCGCGCAGGCCTGACCTCACGATCGGCTTCTTCTGGCACATCCCCTGGCCCGTCGCCGAGAACCTGCGTGTGCTGCCCTGGGCCTCCGAGCTCGTCGAGGGGCTGCTCGGCGCGGATCTCGTGGGCCTGCACGTGCCGCGGTACGTGCGTGCCTTCCGCGACACGCTCGACGAGCTCGGCGTCGCGCACGTGAACGAAGAGGAAGGCATCGTCGTCCCGCGAGGCGCGCGTCACGCGCGGATCGAAGCGTGGCCGATCGGCATCGACGTCGAGGGTTGGGCCTCGCTCGGGCGCGACGAGACCGTGGCCGCGGAGGCCGCGCACATCACCTCGGAGCTCGGCGGCGGCCGCGTGCTGCTCTCGGTCGATCGCATGGACTACGCGAAGGGCATCGTCGAGCGGCTCGAAGCCTTCGAGCGGCTGCTCGAGCAGAGCTCCGAGGTCCGTGAGCGCGTCACGCTCGTGCAGATCGGCGTGCCGAGCCGCGAGACGGTGGCGGCGTATCGTGACCTCCGGCAGCGGATCGAGGCCACGGTCGGCCGCATCCAGGGCCGCTTCGGCGGACCTCGGAGAAAGCCCGTGCACCTCTTCGCGCGGACCTTGGACGCGCACGAACTCGCCGCGTATTACCTCGCGGCCGACGCCGCGATCGTCACGCCGAAGCGCGACGGCATGAACCTCGTCGCCTTCGAGTACATCGCCACGCGGCCGAGGCCGAACGGCCGGCTCTTGCTGAGCATGACCGCGGGCGCGGCCGACGTGCTCCCCGAGGCGCACCTCGTCAACCCCTACGACGAAGAGGGACTCGGCTCGGCGATCGGGCACGTGGCCCTCGCGCCGGAGACGGCGAGCGACAGCACGCGGATGGCCGCGTTGAAGGCCAGGGTCTCCCGGCTCTCCGTCGAAACGTGGGCCTCGGGCTTCCTCGCGCGGCTCGAACAGGTAACGCAGGAGCACGCACCTGCGCAGGCACAGGAGACTCGCCTCGCTGCGTCCGTGCGTGTCACACGCGCGCGCTGACGAGGTCCCTCGTGCGCATCGTGCGCAGACGGAGCCGCCGTGATCGGGACGCACGAGGCGGATGGCACCGGACGTGCTGAACCCTCGGACCTCATGTCCAGCACAACACACGCATCATCGAATTCCGGCTCGGAGGGCAAGGACCCCGGGCGAACCGGCGCGACACGATCCCCCGTGGAGGGCCAGGTGATCCCCTCGGTGGGGCACGTGTTCCGTTGCCCCCAGTGCAGCCGCGTCTTCCTCGTCGTGGCCGCGGACGGCGCGACGGCCGCGCCGCGATGCGCGTGCGGCGCCGAGCTCGTCACCAGTACGTTGCCGGCGGGCGCGCACGAGATCCAGATGCGCGCGCATGCCAAGCGACGAAGCTCGTCGCGCCGCGCGCGCACGCGTGGCGATGCGATCGATCAAGGCTACGGCTCCTCGCACGGCTACGGCCCTGGGCATGGTGGGCCCACGAGCCCGGGGGACGCACCTGCGTGCGGGACAGAGAACACGCCCCCTTGTGATGCGGCGCCTTTGGAAAGCAGGGTGGATCCGGAAAAACCCTGAGATTCGTATTGCCGCGATGGCGTGCACGCTCTGCCCGGCACGCAGGCTGCATAGGGGGAATGCGGGCGGACGTCCTCGCGGCGCTACCCCGCCTGCGCGGCACGACGTGTGCGCCGCGCGTGCCGCGCGAGAGGAAGGTAGGAGAGCATGTCGATTCTGCTCTGGATTCTGTTTGGCCTTGTCGTAGGCGTCATCGCGAAGCTCCTGACGCCGGGTCGCGAGCCCGGGGGGTTCATCATCACGGTGTTGCTCGGCATCGGCGGATCGCTCCTGGGCGGCTTCCTCGGACGCGCGCTCGGGATCTACACGTCGTACCAGTCGACCGGTGGCTTCATCATGTCGATCATCGGCGCGATCCTGCTTCTCGCGATCTACAACATCGCCACGAGCCGTCGTACCGCCTAGATCCGCGTCGCCAGCGTGCGTGGATCGGAGGCGCGCCCCGCCGCGGGAGGAGTCCTGCGCGGGGCGCGTTTCATTCGTTTGTGCACGAAGCGTTCCCGTCGAGATCGATCTGCGACGTCCGATGCATCGTCCTCGATCCCGGGGCCGCGTCGCGCGCCCGATCCACGCCCTCGGGCGGCGTGCTGCCGCGCGCGGCCGCCGCGACGAGCAGGCCCATCACGAACGCGACCACGAGCGGCACGATACGCGGCGAGAACGCGCGGTGCCGGAGCAGCGGCGGGGCTGCGACGATCGTCGCGGCCTCGTCGACCTGCAAAGGCACCTCGGGCCGCGTCGCGTCGCACCGCGCGCTCGTCGCGGCGACGATCTCGCCCGGCTCGCGTGTCAGGATCCGTGCGCGCCGCACCCCTTCGGGCCGCGTGTCCTCCGCGGGGGGCTCCTCGATCGGCGCCGACCTCGCGGGCGACGTCACCAACGGAGGCGCCATCGGCTCCCGCCATGTATCCGGCGCGCTCACTTGTTCGCCCTCGTACACCTCGCGCGCGAGCTCGGCGAGCTCCGCCAGCGCTGCCGGACCGCCTTCGACCGAGAGCGCGGACCCCGCTGCGCGGAGCGCCTGCTCCATCGCCGCCGCGCTCTCGAACCGGTCGCGCGGATCCTGCGCGAGCGCGCGCTGCACCACCGCTTCGAGCGCGGGTGGGCAGTCCCATCGCAGCGCCGCGAGCGGCGGGATCTCGGCGTCGAGCGCTTGCCGGATCATCTCCACGTCCGCGCCGCGCCGGAAGAGCGGGCGCCCCGTCAGCATCTCGAAGAGCACCACGCCGAGCGCATACACGTCGCCGCGCGCGTCGAGCGGCTGCCCGCGCAGATGTTCCGGCGCGATGTACCCCATTTTCCCCTTCACCAGACCGGGCGCCGTGTCGCGCGGCACGTGCGCGCTCGTCGTCTTCGCCACGCCGAAATCGATCAGCTTGATCTCGCCGTCGACGGACACGAGGATGTTCTGCGGGCTCACGTCGCGATGGACGAGTCCGATCGGCACGCCGTCGTCGTCCTTCAGCGCGTGGGCGTGCGCGAGCGCGCGCGCGGCCGCGGCGCCTACCTCGATCACCACGCCGAACGAGAACGATCGACCGGTCGCCTGCAGCGCGCGCCCGAGCGTCGCGAGATCGGGGCCACGCACGTGCTCGAGCACCAGGTGATCCCGTCCTCGGTGCGACACGAAATCGTAGAACCGCACGATGTTCGGATGGCGGAGGCGCGCCGAGATCCACGCCTCCCACGCGAACATCTTCACCACCGCCGGCGCTGCGCGGAACTCGTCGCGCAGCCGCTTCACGACCACCGTGTGCTCGGTGGCGTAGAGCCCTCGCCGCCGCGCGAGGAAGACCTCTGCCATCCCGCCGCTGCCGAGCTGCGCGACGAGCTCGTAGCCCCCGGCGCCCATCGGCAGCCGCTCCGGCAAGCTCCCGCGTGAACTTGCCCTCGACGCGGGGAAGGGCCACCTCGCCGAGAGCGGCGCCGCCGTGCGCGATCGCCTGTCCATCGTGCGTGCTCGGCTCGGACCGCGATCGCGCCTCCGCCTTGGTCGCACCTTGAACTCCCCCCCCTCCGCCACGAGAGCATCATGGCGCAAGCTCCCTCGCTCGCCAGCGTCATTCGTAGGCTCGCTTGCTCGATCCAAACGTGAGAACGAGGCGGGACGGCGCGCGATGTTCGGGGTGCTGCGCGCGCCGTCCGCGGGGCGCATCTCGCGCGAAGAGCACGCGCGTTTCACGCGAACGAAGTCCGTCCGCGCCTCCGCGCCTCACGTCGCTGCGGCTTCTCGGTTCTTCTCCGGTTTGCGCCGCGCGAGCGCGCGGACCTCTGCGATCGTCACCACGCGGAGCGCGAGGAGCAGCCCCGCGTGCGTGATCGCGCCTGCGATCACCGCGGCCCAGAGCCCCAGCGTCTTCAGCGCGACGAGCGCGACGAAACTCATGACCACCGTCGCGAGCGTGGCGCCGCCGAGCCGCCCGATCGGCGCTTCGCGCACGTACCGCAGCACGAGGATCCCCGTCGCGAAGAGCGTGCCCACGGACGTCACGAGCGCCGCGAATGCCGCTCCGAGCGCGCCGTGTCGCGGCACGAGCCACATGTCGAGCACGACGTTCGCCACGAGCGCCGGACCGAGCACCGCGCCGAGATGTCGTTCGCGCTTCGACGCGAGCAGCGGCAGCGCCGCGACCTGGAACGCGAACGTCGCCGGCACGTGCCATGCGAGCACCCGGAGCACGTCCGACGTCCCTGCGAAGTCGCGCCCCTCGTACACGAGCGCGACCACGTCCGGCGCCACGAGGCTCACGCCCGTGGCGAGCGGGAGCCCGAGCGCCGTCGCCACCACGAGCGCCGTTCGAAAGAGCTTCACGAAGCCTGCCTGATCGTGCGCGTAGAGCCGCATCCCGGCCGCGAACGCGGCGCCGAGCACGAGATCGGAGATCAGCTCGAGCTGCTCGATGAGCACCCACGCCGCGCTGAACACGCCGACCGCCGCCTCGCCGTCGAGCCAGCGCAGGATCACGCGATCGGCCTGCCGGATCACGCCGAGCAGCGCGCCGATGAGCCCGAGCGGGATGCTCTTCTTCGCGATGGCCACGAGCTCGCCGAGGCCCACTTCGAGCCTCGGCTGATAGAGCCGCTTGCGCAGGAAGTGGTACGTCAGCACGAGCTCGATCGCGTTGCCGAGCGCGAGCGCGCCTGCCGCCGCGAGCACGCCGAAGCCCGACGCGACGAGCGCCACCGAGAGCCCGATCACGAAGAGCCGCGCGCCGAGCTCGACGTACAGGATGTACTGGAAGCGCTCGTGCGCTTCGAAGCTCAGCCACATCGTCGTGTAGAGGATCGTGGCGAGCTGCGACGCGGCCGCGATCACCACGAGCGTCGCGCCCTCCCCCGCGCGTGTCGCCAGCGTGAACAACGTCGCGCAGAGCAGCGTCGTCGTGCCCATCGCGCCGCGCACGACGAGCGCCGCGCCGAGGTGCCTCGGCCCGAGCTCCGGCGTCACCGCGATCTCGCGCGCGAGATATCCGCGCACCCCCAGGCCGGCGACCACGGCGGCCATCGATGTGATCGCCAGCGACGCCTGCAGCTCCCCCCACGCGGCCACGCCCAGCCTTCGCGCCAGGTAGCCCACGTAGACGATGCTCAGGACGGCCATGATGGCCTGCTTTGCGATCATCAAGGCGGCGTTCCACGCCACCCTTTGTCCCTGGTGCATCCTGCGCGCCCCCGCTCCGCGACAGCGGACTGACGCTTCGATGCTCGAGGTCCTCGCGCGTCGTGCGAGCGCTCGGGCTTGTCCGAGCGGGCTCCGCGGGCTGCCGCGCGGCTCCGCTCGCGACGCTTGGGGAACGCCCTCTCAGGAGCACAAAAGCAGCGTGGCGGCCGGAGCCGCCACGTTTGCTGCTTGCGGGGTGTTTTCCCAGAACACCACGACTTCTGCTTCGGAGCGGGACACGAGGCTCGAACTCGCGACCCTCAGCTTGGGAAGCTGATGCTCTACCAACTGAGCTAGTCCCGCGAACTGCGAACGCATGTCTAGCCAATCCCGCGGCGCTTGGCAAGACCCTGCGCGCTCGCAACGTTTCCGCCCCGGCCGATGACCGGATGCCCGGTCACCTCCTCGATCCCACGCGCCCGAGCCCCCCGCGCCGTTCCGACCTGTATTACCTTCGCTCCGTGCCTCCCGCTCGTCTCCGTTTTCTCGCGGCAGCGCTGTTCGTCCCCTCCCTCGCCCTCGCGACCGCGAGCTGCGGCGGTCCCCAGGTTCCTCCTGGCGGCACGCCTGCGCTGAGCGCCGACGTCGAGTGCCCGGATCCGATCGGAACGATCCCGCGGGAGAGCTGCGCCGAGATCGCCGACGACTTCGGCTCCTTCGACGTCTCGAGCTCCCTCAAGCTCGCCGGCGCGAGCCGCGGCGCCGAGGTTCGTATCGAGGCGATCCGCGCCGCCGCCGATCTGGCGGCCAAGCTCAAGGAGCGCCGCGTCGCCCTCTGCGAGTCGTACAACACGTGCAAGACGAAACCCGCCGAGCACGCGGCCGAGGATCAACGCCTCGCGGGCCTCATGAAGGAGCTCATCGATCTCTGGGACGCGCGCAAGTTCCTGAACGCGGATGACGTCGTCCGCTTCCGCGTGGGCGTCACGAAGATCGCGGGCAAGCTCGACGGGACGACCGCGGTCCCGAGCGCAGAGGGCGGCGCGCCGACCGTGGTTAAACCTGCGAAGAAGACCGTGCGCGGCGAGGCGCTCGCGCGGATCGAGGGCGCGGGGCTCAAGTTCGCCGCGTCCGATGGCAACGTCACGATCACCTCCACGGCCGCGGGCACGCACGACGCGCTGCGCGCCGCCGCCGAGGAGTTGCGCGGCGGCGGCGGTCGGATGCGCGTGCGTATCTTCGGCTCGTACACGCCTTCGGCGGCGCCGCTCATCGCGGCCGGCGACGAGCTCGCGATCCGCTTCAAGTACCGCGCGACGCAGGCGGGCGAGCTCCACGTCGCGCTCCGCTCCCTTGAAGACCCCGACGCCGTCGAGAGCACGATCGTCTTCCGCGTCGCCGCCGGCACGGGCACCGAGAGCACGACGCTCACTGCCGCGCCCGGATCGAGCGGGTTTTACGTGGGCATCGGCGCGCGCGGCGCGGGCAACGTCGAGTTCGACGACGTCGAGCTCGTGCGCCAGAGCGCCGTCATCGCCGCGGCCCGCGCCGAGTCGGCGAGCGAGCCGCACCTCGTGTCGAGCTGCAGCACGAACAAGAAGAAGCCGCTCGCCGGCAAGGCCTCGTTCCTCTGCGAGTCAGGCGACGGGGACAAACTCGTCCTCGGCCAGCCCAAGGGCCACCTCTACCTCGCGCTCAAGACGCCCGCGGGCGAACGCGCCAGGATCCGCACCCTCTCGCTCGAAGGTGGCCGCAGCCTCGACCTGAATGGGAAGGAAGACACCGAGCTCGTCATCGGGCTCGATGGACCGGGCTCGACCACGATCCAGTCCATCGAGCTCCTGCCGGTCGGCGGGGATTAGGTCTCGTTCGCCGCGGGCCGCTCGCGCTCCGTCATCGGCGGGAGCGTCTTGGCGCGCGTGCGGCTCGGGGAGGCCACGGGCGCCGCTTCCTTTTTGAGGAACACGAGCACGCTCGTCGGATCTGCCTCGGGCACGATCCAGGGCAAACTGCGCAGCTCCAGGTCCTCCGCCGGCAGCCACCGCAGGCTCCGCGTGATCAAGACGACCTGCTGACCGCGCCGCATGAGCTCCTTGGCGAGCCTCGCCCCGCCGCGCGGCGCCGGCGGCAGATCCAGACAAACGAGGCAGAGATCGAAGGGCCCGCCCTTCGCCCACGAGCGCGCCGCCTCCACGGAGTACGCCTCGACCAGCTCCACATCCTCGATCAGCGGCTCGAGCCCCTGGACCAGCGCGTCACACGTCGAGAGCCGCGGATCTCTCGCCACCAGGATCCTGCGGCTCCGCGGCCCGACGTCGGTTCGTGCATCGATCATCGTCGCTCGGAACCCCTCAAGTGCCCCCATATTCCCACCCCTCCCGAGAAGCGACCGACTTCAGGGCCGAGCGTACCCTCCTTCGACACCCGAGGGCTACGCCCGATGCGCCCCGCGCCGCCCCCGAACCCCCTTGAGCCATTTTTCGTCAGGCCTTATAAGCGCCCCGGGCGAATCACCGGCCGAGCCGAGGTCCCGCACGTCCGGGGCGGCTCACCGACGCAGGAGATCCATGAGCCAGTTCAGCGTGCAGAGCCGATGCGAGTGCCAGGCGATCCTTCTTGCGACGCTCGACGAGAAACATCACGTCGTCGCCGGCACGGCGTCGCGCGGGCGAGCGCGGGAAGTCGCGCCGGCCCACAGCATCGGGGCCTCGGGTGAGCGCTTCGACATCGGGTGGGCCTGCCCCTTTTGCGGCCGCAACACCCTCCGCTCGTTCCACGTAGGCGCCTTGCGCCCCGTCCGCGCTGCGTCTTAACGCGCTGAAAGCTCCGCTTCGAGCAGCCGCGCCGTCACCGCCGCGCGCGGCGCCTCCCCGGCCCGCTGCCGCAGCCAGCGTGCGTGCGTGAGCGCCTTTGCCGCCTCGCCGTGGTGACCTTCCTTCGACAGAAGCGCGCCGAGCAGCGTGAACGTTCGCGCGCGCCACTCGTCCTGCGAGCACGCCTGCCGCAGGAGCACGATCGCGCTGCGCATATCGCCGCGCCGACGTGACTTCCGCGCCCGGTCGATCAACCCCTCGACCACATCGAGCGCCCCGTCGGGCCGATGCTCCGTCCGGCCTTCGCGAACGCCCGCGCGTGCGCGCGCGCTGCGACCACCTCTCCGGCTCATGGCGGGCCTCCAGCAGGGCCCGTTCCAGCCGCCGGCGTGGCCGTTCAGGGGGATTTCATCGTCCCGAACACGTAGTCCCAGAGCGGCGACGACACGCCCCAGCGCGCGTGGGCGCCGGTGTGGTGGTGGATCATGTGGTGGCGCTTGATCCACTTGCCCCAGCGCGAGCTCATCCGGAAGTGGTGGATCGCGTAGTGCGTCCCGTCGTACGCGAGGTAGCCGAGCCCGAAGCCCACGAAGAGCGGATCCACGAGCGCAGGTCCCACGATCGCGCGGAAGAGCACGTAAAACACCAGGCCGAACGGGATGCTCGCCCCGAGCGGGAACACGAGCCGATCCGCGTCCTGCGGAAAGTCGTGGTGCACGCCGTGCAGGACGAAATGCACGCGCCGTTGCCAGAGCCGTGGCCCCACGTAGTGGAAGACCCAGCGGTGCAGCACGTACTCGGCGAGCGTCCACACGAACAGGCCGAGGAAGCCGAGCGACAAACCGATGACGAGCCCGACGCCGTTCTCGTAGGCACGGAACGCGAGGTAACCGTAGACCGGGAGCCAGAACAGGAACGGCGTCGCCGGGTGGATGCGGGAAAACCGCTCGATGAGCGGGGTTTCGAACATCCGGCAGGTGGCCGGTTTCGACGATCCGATGCGATCCGGGGCCGTGGCTACCATCGACCCGACACCTAACGCATTCCGGAAAGAACCGCCAGAGTACGCAAGGGACGCAAACCTTGGCGAACCGAGACCTGGACCACGTTTCCAACGCCTCCGAGCCAGCGCGCGAGGAGGTTCGAGGCGCGCGGACGATGCGGCGGCGAATCAAGAAACGATTTCGGGAGCTTGTACTGCGGAGTCGAGGTACGACGCGAGGGATGCGGACCCCGAAACATTCTTCGCGTCCCGCCTGAGGGGCGCGGGGCAAAGCTTCAGAAAGAGGCCTCGTAGAGCGCGCGGAGGTCGTCCCGGGTGCAGGGCCGCGGGTTCGACGTGTGGCAGGCGTCCTGGAAGGCGAGATCGGCGAGGCGGTCGAGGTTCTCGCGGGGCACGCCCGCCTGCGAGAGGCTCCCCGGCAAGCCGAGCCGATCGCGCAGCCGGCGCACGGACTCGACGCAACCGGCCGGGCTCGCCTCGCCGCCGAGCAGGACCGAGACCTCCGCGAGCCGCGCCCCCGCGACCTGGAGGTTCGGGGGCGTGGCTCTGCTTGCCAGAGCAGAGTCCCCCTGCGCCAGACCCGCGTTGAACGCGCAGACCGCCGGGAGGCAGAGCGCGTTCGCGAGCCCGTGGTGCGTCCCGTGCTCGCTCGACAGCGGATGCGCGAGCGAGTGGCACGCGCCGAGCCCCTTCTGGAACGCGACCGCGCCCATCATCGCGGCCTTCATCATCCCGCCGCGCGCTTCGAGGTCGCCGCCGTGCTTCACCGCCCGCTCCAGGTACCGCCCGACGTGCCGGATCCCTTCGAGCGCGATGCCGTCCGCCATCGGGTGATCCCCCTTCGCCACGTACGCCTCCAGGCAGTGCGTGAGCGCGTCGATGCCCGTCGCGGCCGTCAGGAACGCTGGCATCGAGCGCGTGAGCTCGGGATCGAGGATCGCCACGTTCGCGAGCAGGTGCGGCGAGAAGATCACGGTCTTCCGGTGATTCGCGTCGAGCGTCACCACGCCCGAGCGCCCGACCTCGCTGCCCGTGCCCGCTGTCGTGGGCAGCGCGAGCATCGGCGGCACGTTCGCCGTGATGTGCTGGTCGCCGCCGATCGCGTCGTCGTACTCGGCGAGCGGCCGGTGGTGGTGGATGCCGAGGCGCACGAGCTTGCCCACGTCGAGCGGCGATCCGCCGCCGATCGCGATCACGAGATCCGCGCCCGACGACCGGAATGCGCGCACGCCCTCGTGCACGTTCGCCTCGATCGGGTTGCCGAGCACGCCGTCGAAGACCGTCCACTTGATCCCCGCCTCGCGCAGCGACGCCTCGATCGGCGCGAGCAGCCCCGCGCCGACGACCCCCCTGTCCGTCACGACGAGCGCGTGCTTGCTGCCGAGCCGCTTGGCCTCGGCGCCCGCCTGCTTCGCGGCACCGGCCCCGAACACGATCCGCGTCGGAAAACTCCAGATCGACAGTTGTCCCATGCGTTTGCCGCCTTCGTCCTGTCAGATGGCCTCGAAATACCGCGCGAGCTCCCAGTCCGTGACCGCGCGCTCGTACTGACGCACCTCCCACTGCCGGGTGCGCACGTAGTGATCGACGAACCCGTCGCCGAGGATCTTCCGCATGCGCTGGCTCTCCGCGAGCAGCGCCGTGGCCTCGGCCAGCGTACGCGGCAGCCGATCGCGCCCCTCGCCGCCCTCGCCCGCGTTGCCCGTGATCGGCGCGTCGGGCTCGATCGCGTTCTCGATGCCGTGGATCCCGGCGCCGAGCGTCGCCGCCATCGCGATGTACGGGTTGATGTCGGCCGCCCCTTGCCGCACCTCGACCCGCGCGGCCTTCGTCCCGGCGCCCACGATCCGCAGCGCCGTCGTGCGGTTCTCGATGCCCCACGTCGCCGTGAGCGGCGCCCACACGCCGGGCACGTAGCGCTTGTATGCGTTGATCGTCGGCGACACGAGCGCCGTCATCTCCCGCATGCACGCGAGCTGCCCGCCGATGTAGTGCCGCATCGACCTCGAGATCCCGCCCTCGGACGGCGGCCCCTGGAACACGTTCTCCCCGTCCTTCCAGAGGCTCTGGTGCAGGTGGCCGGACGAGCCCGGCAGGCTCGCGCTCCACTTCGCCATGAACGTCACGCTGAGCCCGTGCTCGTAGGCGATCTGCTTCATCGCGACCTTGAACAGCGCCGCCTTGTCCGCCGCGCGCAGGGCGTCGTCGTACCGGATCGCCGCCTCGTACACGCCCGGCCCCGTCTCCGTGTGCAGCCCTTCGAGCTCGATGTCGAAGGCGCGCATCCCGTCGTAGATCGCGGCCATCAGATCCTTGTGCTGGCCCTCGCGCACCCACGAGTAGCCGAACATCCCCGGCGAGAGCGATTCGAGCTTCTGGAACCGCTTTTCGTGGAGCGACGCGGGCGTCTCCTTGAACAGAAAGAACTCGTACTCGGCCGAGAGCTTCGCCTGGTAGCCGAGCGACGCCGCGTGCGTGATCACGCGCTTGAGCGCCGAGCGTGGACACGCCGGGTGCGCGCCGCCCTCCGCGTCGCGGAAGTCCGCGAGCATCGCCACGGTGCCGGGCTCCCACGGCACGAGCCGCCTCGTGGAAGGATCGAGCACGGCGTGCGCGTCGGGGTAGCCCGTGTGCCAGCCGGTCACCCGCGCGTTGTCGTAGAGGACGTCGCCGATGTCCCAACCGAAGATGACGTCACAGAACCCGAACCCGCACGACAGCGCCGAGCGCAGCTTCTCCATCGACACGTACTTCCCGCGAAGCACGCCATCGACGTCGAACCCGCCGATCTTCGCACGTCGAACCCCCCGTCCTTCGAGCTCCCCCAAGAGCTCGTCGTACGACGCTCCACCCATGCCCCCACCCCCGCCGCAGTTCGTACCACAGCTTCGCGGCAGGCGCGGGGCGCTACGGGCTCATTCGACGCGCTCCGGAGGTTCGACGGCGACGCTCTCGAGGTCGCTCTTCACGTTTGTCCCGCCAAGATCCACGAGGATCGCCCCGGGCCCGCGGCGCTTGGCTGCGTCGAGGGCAGCCGTGGCGCGGCCGAGTACGTCCGCGGCGCTGTCGGCCGAAGGTGGCCTCCACACGGCCACGCCGACGCTCAGCGTGATCCCGTACCCCGCGTCCTTCGCGGCGGCGGCCATGTGCGCCGCGGCCCGCGTGAGCACGCTCTTCACGGCGGCGTGGTCCACGCAGGGCAAGAGCAACACGAAGTCGTCTTCGCCCCACCGCGCGACCACGTCGTACTGCCGTCGCGACGCGCGCATCGCCTCGCCGAGCAGCCGGAGGAGCGCGTCGCCCTTCTCCCTGCCGTGCGCCTCGTTCACCACGCCCATGCCATCGACGTCCACACGCGCGACGGCGTACGAGTCCCACACGCGTTGCGCGCGTCGATGCTCGCGCTCGCACTCCTCCTCGAAGCGACGCCGGTTCGAGAGCCCCGTCAGCGTGTCGACCCGCGACACCTCGTCGAGCTTGCGCGCCATCGCCGCCGACGCGCTCTGATCACGCACGACGTCGATCCGCCCCACCACCACGCCGCCCTTCACGACGGGCGCGCTCGTCCACACGAACGTGCGCGCCGGCGGCCCCGTGATCTCCAGCGGATCGATCTCCACGCGCGTTGGCGAGAGCGCGCTGCCTTCGAGCACCGAGAGCGGCCCTGCGAGATCGGGCGCGTCCTGCCGGATCCGCCCGAGCAAGTGCGCGCGTCCTTGCCCCACGCACGATCCCGGATCGAGCCCGAGCAGCGCGGCGGCGCGGCGCCCGGCGGCGCGGCACACGAGCCCTTCGTCGAACACGAGCACCGCCTCGTCGAGGACGTCGAGCAGCGTTTCGAGCGCGAGGTCCAGGGGGTTCGTCGATCGCAACGACATCGCGTTCGAAAGGTACCACCCGGAGCTCGGTCCGGCGCAACTTCGAGGCTCTGGGATCAGGGCGCGACGGAGAGCGTGCGTCGCGACAGGAACCGGAGCAGGTCCTCCTCGCGCCCCTTGGGCCAGCGCCGGTGGAGCGCGGTCCCGACGATCTTCGTGCACTTCTTGTCGATCGCGCACGACGGCTCCTCGGCGTTCGCCGCGCCGAGGCGGAGCCCGGTCGTCTCGGCCGCGATCGCGTCGCGCGCGCGCAGCCAGCGCTCGACCGAGGCGCAAGGCGCGATCTGATCACACGCCCGGTACATCACGAACGCGGGCGGCGGCGGACCCGGGCACGACCACGCGGCGCGCGGCGCGTCACTGCCGTACGTGGCGAACGCCGCGACCCGATCGGCGCGCATCATCGCGTACGTCGCGGCCATGTGCCCCCCGTGCCCGGCGCCGACGGCGTAGAGCCTGCGCCGATCGACGTGTCCACGCGCCGCGAGCACCGACACGAAGTGATCCGTGGTCGCGACGTCGACGTTGTCCTCGCCGGTGTAGTCGACGTCGAACATCGCGCCCTCGCGGTTGCCGTGCAGGGCGCGGCCTTGCGGGGAGAGCACGATAAAGCCCGCGTGCGCCGGGTCGCCCGTCAGATCGAAGCGGGCGGCGAGCTTGCGCAGGGAGGTCTCCTTGTCGACGCTGCGCGGGTTGTCGCCGGCATCATGAAAAAAGACGAGGAGCGGCAAGGGCGCACGCGTCTCGATGCCCTTGGGCGTGATGACGCACGCGTAGCGCGGCGCGCCAGCGGCGTCCTTCCACTCCAGCACCTCGGCGCCGGGACAGGGCGGCCTCCCGAGCGTGCGCTTGATGTCGCGATCGGGCAGCCCGTCGACCGCGACGCAGCTCCCTTCGGTGGGCGGGCGCGTCACGGGCTTGGCCGCGGCCGACGCCGTCATGGAGGGCACCGGCGCGGCCCCGCCGTCCTTGCGCCCTCCATCTTTGGCGCTCGCGTCGCTCGCCGTGGCGTCGGCGGCTCCCGCGTCGCGATCGAAGACGCCGTGCAGATCTCCGCCGTCTACATCGGAGGAAGGAAGCGAGCACCCCGCGCCGACGAGTGATACGAGAGCGAGCGGCGCGGCGAGAGCGAGCGCGCAGGCGAAAATCCGGAGCCGCACGGGCGACACTCTAGCCAAGAAGCGCGCTTCGCGAAGCGTCAACGCACCGCGAAACGGAGCAACGCGCGTTCCGAACAAGGGGAACGTGCCGGGATCCAGAGCCGGCCGCGTTGCGACGCGGAGGAATCGTCGTCGCATCGGACGCGGAAGCGGTTGCGAGATGTGGGAATGCTTCGGGATCGGCATCCGCGAGCGTTGCGAGATTTGGCAACGCTCCTTCCTTCGGAGGTGGGCACGTTGAGAAAAAGGGGAACGCGCTCCGCTGCGGATCCGCGAGCGTTGCGAAGAGGAGGGACGCGCCCCGCTTCGGATCCGGGAGCGTTCCGAGAAAGGGGAACGCGCGTTGCGACGAAGGGGGGCGCGTTCCCACGTCGGGGAGGCAGGTTCAGACGGAGGGCAGGCTTTCAAGCCATGCGATCGCCTCGCTCCAGGAGAACAGGCGGCGGGATTCACGGAGCACCTTCCACTCCTCGCCGCTGTCGTGGGTGATGGCGCATGCGGAAACCTCCTCCTCCACCATGAGAGCGATGAGCCAGTCGGTGGTCATCGGCATGTCGCCCGGGAGGACTTCGAAGCCCAGACTCCGCATGCCCCCGAGCGTCCGCTGCTTGGCCTCCTCCCACCCGCCGCTCGTCGGGTAGCGCGCATACAGCGTATCCGCCCAGCCCGCGGCGAGCGCCTGGTCGAGCTCGAGCCGAGAGACCTCGATGCCGAGCTGGGCGAGGAGGTCGTCGAAGAGCTGAGACGAGAAGGCCTCGCCCTTCTCCACCCGCATCTGGCGCCGCCGCTCCAGGTAGACCTGCGGGTGAATGACGATGGTGACGCCCTTCTTGCGCGCGAGCGGCAGCAGCAAGCGCAGCTTCTTCGCGCTGCGCGCGCAGTTCGTGTCGATCCAGAGGCGAAGCACGGGCTACTCCTCGGCGTCGTCGCCAGGAAATCCGAGGGCTTGGTCGAGCTCCTCCGTTTTCCAGGCCTCCCAGTGTCCGGCAGGCTTGGAGCGTACGAACCAGAGGTAGCCGCCGGCCTGAAGCCCGAGGTCGTCGAGCATCACCTTCGGCAGCTTCGTGTAGCCCTCGGGGGTCACCCACTGATCCTCGGCCCCGCTCCTTCGTGCACGCTCGCGAAGCTCGTCGTGCGCTTCGGAGGGCTGCCGCACGACCGTGGTCCCTCCCTCCGGCGCGCGGCGGAAGCGGATGACCTCCGGGCCATCGAACATCGGGACGTGGCTCTCCAGGATGATCTGGTCGACGAGCCCGCTCCGCACCTGCTCGCGCAAGACGTCGCGCAGGAGCTCCTGATAGCTCGGATCCAGGCTGATCTCCGGCTCCTCGATGGCCACGATGGCCGCGCGCGACGTGAGCACCGCGGCGCAGATCGCGACCACCTGCTGTTCGCCCGAGCTGAGCTCCGAGACGCGGAGGATCTGCTTGCGGCGAAGCTCGAAGCGCAGGTCGGCGTCTCCGTCGGGCAGGCGCACGACGTTGACCTCGCGGCCGGACAGCGTCTTGAAGCGCGAGAGGAGAAGCGTGAACGCGCGCCATCGCTCGGTGTCCGCGGGGTCGAGGGAGTTCGCGAGCTCGAGCAGGCGGGCGGCCAGCTCGGAGGACAGCGGGGACGCGGGCGCATCGACCTGCCGCCTTTCGTCGCTCGGGTACCGATACGCGCGGCGGCGCGCATCGAACCGAAAGAGGGGCCGGCTCCCCGGACCCATCGGGGCATCGAGCCGACCGAGGGTCGACGCGAGCTGCTGTTCTTGAAGGGGGCTCAGCCCCTTCTCCTTCGCTGCTTCGGCCGTGGCCTTCTTCGCGGACATGGGCATCTCGGTTTCTCTCCCTGCCCACGCTCCATCGACACGAAGGGCCACGTGGTTGCCTACTTGCGTGAAGATCGCCGAAAATTTTTGCCCATCGGCCAGATGAACGTCGATCTGGAGCGGATCGCGGATGCCCGGCGGCCAGTCCCGATGCGAGACGATGAGCCCCGATGCGTCCTCGAGCTGCTCCCATCCGCGCAGGATGCTGTCCGTGTCACTCTCGCGACGCGCCACCATCCAGAAACCAAGCGCCCGAAAGAACAACTCCAGCGCCGCCAGCGCGTTCGACTTGCCGCTCCCGTTCCCCCCATGGAAGACCGCGACCTCGTCCGCCACGCCTCCCGCGGACGCGAGCGGGATCGCGGTCGGACCCTGGAACGTGCGGAAGTTCTGCACGACGAGCCGGGAGATGCGGAGCGAGGGCGTGGTGCGGGGAGTCACGTGGGAACCTCAGCAATGGCCGGAGGCTGGGTCAAGAGACAACGCCCCACCGCCGCCGCCCCCCCCACCCTCCGCGCCCTCGATCGCGAAATCGCCCACCCCCCACCTTGAAAGCACAGGCTGACTGGCTAGGTTCCCTCGACCCTCATGGACCTCTTCGACGGCATCCTCGGCGCCCTTCTCCTGGCTCTCGTGGCTTTCCAGACCTGGCTCACGATCCGGGTGTTCAAGAGCCGTCTCTTCGAGCGCAAGCAGAAGATCCTCCAGGCCCAGCTCATCTGGCTCCTGCCCATCCTCGGCGCCGGGCTCGTCTTCACGATCCTCATCGAAGAAGAGCGCTCCAACAAGCCGCCCCCCACCCAGCTCTCCTGAGCCGCCTGGCAACTCCAAAGACCACCCTCCCGCCACCCGCACGATCCGCCCTCGGATCGCCCCCACCGTAACGACCACCCCCGGCTCATGTTGAGTGCCGCTGGCCTTCGGCGTTAAGGTGGCGCCGATGTCCATCACGCCCGGTACACTCCGAGCCGAGTTGGAGGCGCGTCGAGCCTCCGGACGCACCTTCGATCTGAGAGAGTCGCTCTCCGTCCTCGTGCCGCTCTGCACAGAAATCCAGGAGCTACATCGCGAGGGCAAAGCGCTCTTCGTTCACCCCTCCGCCATCCTCTACACAGGCTCCGCCGTCAGCCTGCTCGAGGACAAGGCCGAGGGACTCCCCGTGCTCCCGTCCGATCGCGCCTGCATCGCGCCCGAGTCTCGCAAGGGCACGCCCGGCGACGCGCGCGCGAGCGTCTTCAGCATCGGATCCATCCTCTACGAGATGCTCACCGGCGGCAGCGTTGGTCCGGGCATGAAGCGGCCCACGGACGTCGTGCCCGACCTGCCCGCCTCGCTCGAGATGATCCTCGGCAAGGCCCTCGTCGCCGACGCAAAGCACCGCCCCGCCGATCTCGGCGCACTCGCGCAGGCCCTGCACAACGTCGCGCCCGGCGCCTCCATCGCGCCGCCGCCCACGGACGCAGGCCTCGACGACGGCGTCGAGGTCGACGTCGCGATGTCCCTCATCCCGCCCGCCACGACGACCGGCGGCGTCGCCATCCCCGCCGCGCCGAGAGCCCCCAACATCCCCGGCGCGCCCGCCGTCCAAGCACGTCCCGCCGCGCCGGTGAACGATGGTCCCTTCCCCATCGCCGTCGTGAAGGCGCCCGAGGTGCGCAACGCGAACGATCCCACCCAGCGTCTCGCCGATCTCAAGGCCGCGCTCGAGTCCGATCCACGCCCGCGTTACGTGGTCATCAAGGACGGGATGGATCACGGGCCGTTCAGCGCCGTCGAGGTGCTGCAGCAGATCGCCACGGGCAACTTCCTCGGCGAGAACCCGCTGCGCGACTCGATCCTGAACGAGGAGCGGTTCATCAAGGACTGGGAGCAGTTTGCCCCGTACGCCGAGCAGGCGAAGCTGAACCGCGACATCAAGCAGGAGAAGAAGAACCTCGAAGCCGTCGTCGTCGCCGAGCGCAAGGGCACGCAGTACAAGGCGCTCATCGGCCTCGCCGTGATCGGCGTGCTCGGCGCAGGTTTCGCCGGATGGCTGCTCAGCGTGCGCGGCAGCAAGAACGAGACGAAAGAGGTCCAAGGCGACAGCGTCGTCGCCGTGGAGGTCGACGCCGGGCTCGGCAAGGGCAAAGGCGGCCCCGTAGGCGGCGGCGCCGTGGGCGGAGGCGGCGGCGGCAAGTACCCCGTGCTCGGCGGCGGCATGAGCTGCGAGGGCGCGCGCTCGAAGTACATCGAGGACTACAGCAAGGACGCGCCGCCCGATCTCAGCGCAGGCTCGTTCGGCAACGTGCTGAACCGCGGCAACTACCTCAACTCATGCAGCGTGCCCCCCTCGACCGAGGTGAGCATCTGCGCGGCGGTCCAGAACGGCCGCGCCGTCGGCGTGACCGTGACGTCGAAGCCCTCGAACCCGGGCATCAACTCGTGTGTCGCCGGCCAGGTGCGCGCGCTCTCCTTCCCGGCGCACCCGCGTCTCGACGTGACGCACACGACGTTCGCCGCAAACTAGCCCCGCGCGGCCGTCCCATGACCGAGCCGCTCATCCGCATCGAAGACATCACGAAGCGCTTCGGCGCGCGGACCGTGCTCCGCGGCGTGAATCTCTCCATCCCACGTGGCTGTCTGTACGGGCTCATCGGCCCCGGCGCCTCGGGCAAGAGCGTGTTGCTCAAGCTCATCACAGGGCTCTACCGGCCCGACGCAGGGCGCATCCTCGTCGAGGGAGAGGACGTGCACCAGATGAGCGATCTCGAGCTGCAGAAGTTCCGCCTGCGGTTCGGGATGTTGTTCCAGAACAACGCGCTCTTCGACTACATGACGGTGGGCGAGAACATCGCGTTCCCGCTGCGCCGGCTCTTCAACCTCCGCGACGAGGAGGTCGTCGAGCGCGTCACCGAGAGGCTGCGCGTGGTGTCCCTCCCCGGCTTCGAAGATCGTTTGCCCGCAGGTCTCTCGGGCGGCCAAAAGAAACGCGTGGGCGTGGCGCGAGCGACGATCACGAAAGCAGAGATCGTGCTCTACGACGAGCCCGCAGCAGGCCTCGATCCCGTGACGTCCCAGCGAATCTTCGAGCTGCTCCGCGACGAGCAACGCGCCGCAGGAGCCACCGTCGTGATGGTGTCGAGTGATCTCGATCGGCTCCTCACCGTGACCGATCGCGTCGGCATGCTCTACCGCGGTCGACTCGTCTTCGACGGCACGACCGAGGAAGCCAAGACGAGCGAAGACCCCTACGTCCGGCAGTTCGTCCACGGGTTGACCGAGGGTCCCCTGTGAGCAGGTTTTGCTGAGCGTGGGTTTCTGCCTGGGGGCGCGGAGCTGGGGCGTTGCCCCAGGCCCCACCAGGGGTTGTCCACCCCTGGACCCGGACCAGCGAGGCGCTGGACCCGGGGTCGATGAACTGCGCGATGCGCAGTTCATCGAACAG
>NZ_JARZHI010000033.1:0-110139 GCF_029946465.1 Polyangium sorediatum | reverse complement strand
CGCCGCCCGGAGCCGCCGCCACGTCGGTACCGCTTCCGCCGCCGCCCGGAGCCGCCGCCACGGCCGTGCCGCTTCCGCCGCCGCCCGGAGCTGCCGCCGCGCCGGTGCCGTTGCCCCCGCCCCCCGGCGCGCCCCCCGGTGAAGCCCCCGCGAAGGTGGGCCCCGGCGGCAAGGCCGTCAATATGGACTGGGACGACGAAGAAGAGTCGACCCACGTCTTCGACGCGAGCAAAGGCGCCCCCGAGGTCCCGACGGGCCCGCGTCCCGCAGCAGGCATGGCTCCCATGAGCAGCGCGGCCGCGGCCCTGGTCTCCGGCTCCGGTGGCGCCGCGCGCCCCGCGCCGCTGCCCCCGCCCATGTCGGTTCAGCCGCTCGGCACCTTGCCGCCCGGCGCCGCGATGCCGCCGCCGCAGGCGCCCGGCGTGTCCACGACGCTCGCCTCCGCAGGCGTGGTGCCGCTGCCCTCGATGCCGCCCTCGCAGATGCCGATGACGGCGCGCTCCGAAGCGACGGCGATCCGCCCGCGTCCCGATCTGCCGCCCGGGATCGTGACTGCGCAGCCCGCGTCCTCGTCCGGCGGCAGCAAGATCGGCATCATCTTCGGCGCGGTCGCGCTCATCGCGGTCATCGGACTCGGGGTCTTCATGCTCCTGCCCAAGAAGGGCTCGCTGAAGATCGACATCCAGGCGAAGGGCGGATCGATCAGCAAGGCCGAGATCTTCGTCGACGGCCAGAAGAAGTGCGACACGACGCCCTGCGTGGTCGCCGAGCTCGGGCCCGGCGAAAAGACGGTGCGCGTGATCGTCTCGGACCTGGGCAAGGACGAGAAGGTGACGGCGACCGTCGAGGCCGGCAAAGAGACGCCGGTGATGGTCACACTCGATACCAGCGGCGCAGCGCCTGCGTCGTCGTCGTCGGCCACGGCCAACGCGAACGTGACGGGCCTGAAGATCCTCGCCGCGACGCCGAACACGAAGGTGTGGGTCGACGGGACGGAGAAGGGCGTGCTCCCGGTCGAGCTGAAGGACATCACGGCCGGCTCGCACAAGCTCAAGTTCGAGGCCGGCGACCGCTACGACCGGATGGAGCAGACGGTCGACATCGAGGCCGGCAAGCTGAAGGAGATCGGCCCGATCAAGCTGAAGGTGCTGCGCGGGCAGATCGTCCTGGAGCTCGCGACCGAAGGCGCAGCCGTCAAGCTCGTCAACGCGAAGAAGGAAGAGAAGAAGATCCTCGAGAAGGAGTGGAAGAACCAGCCCGTCAAGATCGAGCTGGATCCCACGGCCGGCTGGAAGCTCGTCGCGACGAAGAAGGGTCTCGACGACTTCACGAAGGATCTCGCCTTCGACGATGGCCTCGCCGAGAAGCCGATCCGCATCGAGCTGTTCGAGCCGGGCAAGGCGCCGACGAACGACGCCGTGGCGAGCGGCTCGGTGAGCGGCTCGGCGAGCGGCTCCGCGTCGGAGACGGGCTCCGCGACGACGGGCTCGGCCTCGACGGGCTCGACGGGCTCGACGTCGAGCGGCACGTCCTCGACCGCGTCGACGTCGACGGGCGGCGACAAGGCGCCGCCGCCTGCCACGGGCAACGGCACGCTCAACATCAACTCGATCCCCGTCTCGAAGGTCGTGCTCGACGGTCGTCCGCTCGGCAGCACGCCGAAGGTCGGCGTCAGCGTGCCCGCTGGTACGCACACCGTGACGTTCATCCACCCCGACAAGGGCAAGCAGACGGTGAGCGTGACCGTGAAGGCCGGCGAGACGAAGACGGCCGCCGTCAAGTTCAAGTGAACCCGCTCTACGGCTGAGGCGCCGCGCTGGGGCTTTGCCCCAGGCCCCACCCGGGGCTGTCCGCCCCGGGACCCGGACCAGCGAGGCGCTGGACCCAGGTCGAGGAACTGCGCGGTGCGCAGTTCCTCGAACAGCCAGGGTCAAGACCCACGACGATCCTGCCCACCAAGACCACAGCGCTGCTGGTTCAACCAGCAACGTGCCCGTCGCCGGTCTTGCCACGGGCCCGTTGGAAGAACTGCGCATCGCGCAGTTCTTCCACCCCCGGTCCAGGCCGTGCCTGGTCCGGGGTCGAGGGGGCGGACAGCCCCCCGCGGGGTCCGGGGCAGCGCCCCGGCGCGACGGCACCCCCTCAGCGCGGCTCGTCCGAACCTGTTGCTGCCCACGCTTTCCACGTGAGTGCGCAACGCCGATCGTCTGCGTGTGCGCCGCCGGCGCAGTAGGCGGGGTCGAAGGGCGGGCCGAGCACGAACAGCGTCGACTTGCTGACGAATGGCAGGTCCTTCCGCGTGAGGTCGAGCATCTCTGTTTGGCGTCGTCGATAGGCGTCGAGTTTTGCCTCGCCGATGTGCTTTGCGAGCTCTCGCTGGAGCCGCTCGCGTAGCTCCTCGTCGTCGGTCACGGCGAGTGTGCGCTGGATCAAACGGATGGCTGCGTCGCGCTCTCCTTGCCGTGAGAGGATTCCTGCGCCTGCGACGGCGGCCCACCCCATCTGCCCTGCGTCGCCGCCGAGCTCCGCTGCGCGTGCGAGCATGCGCGCGCCGTCGGCCTTCCATGCTGCGCGCTCTTCGGGATCCGTCAGGTACGTGCCGGGCGCGATGAACGCGATGAACTGACCCGCGGTCCTCCAGATTTCGGGATCGAGCGGCCGGTTGCGTGTCCCGCGCTCGAGGATCGCGCGTGTTCGAACGACGTCTGCGCGTTGCGATTCTCCGAACTGGATCGTGATCAGCGCGTCCGACATCAGGTACGGATCACGGAACTCTGGATCGAGCTCGTTGATCGTGTCGATGAGATCCGCGACGTTCTCGAAGCGCCGGCGCTCGAACGTGTGCAGCCCCTGCGAGACGAGCACGTGGGCCCACAGCACGTCTGCGAGTGCTGCGCGATAGCCGAACGAGAGGGTGACGACCTCCTTCGGCGGCGGCAGGAGATGCACGTCGCTCGTCTCTTTCACGCGTGCGTGTTGCTCTGCGACGCGCCCTTGCACCGCGCCGATGCACAGCGCCGAGATGCCCACCACGATCGCGGTCCGGACCAGGTCGCTGCGGGCTGGCATCACTCCACCTCGCGATCCACGAACATGCCGGGCAGGACGCGCGGGGGTTGTCCCGGCGCGCGCTCGCCGCGCACCTGGAACGTCGAGAGCTTGCCGTCTCCGTCGAGATCTCCGTGTGCTGTTGCCACGAATCGCATCACGCGCGTGACGGGATCGAGCTCGCTCTCGAACTGGAACGAGAACGCGTGGGGCTCCTCGATGCGGAAATCGAGCGAGCGCCACGTGAGGTGCTCCCAGATCTCGGGAGGATCGGTCACGCGCACGCCGCGCGGGACGTCGGCTGGCGTGAGTGGCGCGGCCGGCGGGAAGCTGATCTCTTGCGGCTTGTTCTCTGCGTAGGCGACGGCGTGTGTGACGAGCCGATCGAGGTTGTCGAGGGGCTCGCTCAGCTTGGAGGCGTGCAGGTTGCGGATGAACGCGGGCACCGCCACCGCGAGGACGCTGCCTCCGATCGCAAAGGCCACGCTGAGCTCGAGCGCGCTCCATCGCGACATGCCCCCCTTCTAGCGCGCCGCCGCGGCGTTTTCCACCCGAGATGCGCGAGGCGCTGCGGCCGGGAAAACCTGCCGTCTGCGCGAGGATGCTCGATAAAAAGCGAAACCCGGACCGATGGGCGGCCCGGGTTTCGGAGGCGAGGTCCGTTCCGCGCGCCCGAGGCGCGCTTCAGGTTGGGATCACTCGTACTCGTTCGAGATGAAGACCTGCGTCGCGCGGACGAGCTGCTTCGTGGTGTTGTCGACCTGGCCGGTCAGCGTGAAGATGCCGAACTCGCTGCCGTCGCCGTCGAGATCACCCTTCGCTGCGGCCTCGAAGCTCTCGGTGCCGTTGACGGCGGGGCCGGCGGGCGTCGCGGTCGCGCCGACGGGCGCGCTGCCCTTGGTGAACGAGTACTGGTAGTAGATCGGGTCGCTGATCTCGAAGCGCAGGCACTTCCAGCCGTTCGTCGAGTCGCCACCGGCGAAATCGGTCGTGCCGCTGTTGTTCGGCTGGTACTTTTTGGCGGCCGGGGGGCTCGCGCCGAGCGGCACGGGCGAGGTCGCCGACCCGCAGATCGAGTGCGTCGGGACGGTCGACTCCGTGCCGACGGCCAGGATCTGCGACGTCGTGTTTTCGCGCTCGTACGATTCCGCGGCGGCGCGGGCGATGCGGCCGACCGAGTTCTTCGCTTCGCTCGTCTTGGCGCTCTTCAGGTACCGGTTCACGCCGAAGATCGCGAGCGCCGCGAGGACGCCGATGATGGCGACGACGATCATGAGCTCGACGAGGGTAAAACCACGCTTGTCGTAACGCTTGAATGCACGCATGACGGACCTCCTCCTCTGACAGACGAAATGTTCTCGGACGGCAAACCCCGCCCCGAATCTATCGATCCCATCTCGACGAGTCAAAACATGCTCGTCGGATCCTGGGATTTGTACACGTAATCGAATCGCCGACGTTCTATCGATGCTTCGTCACTCGTCGTCGCCGTTCGCCGGATCGATGCAGAGCTCGCCCGTGAGCGAGGATGACGCGAAGAGCGAGAAGTCGTTGTCGTTATCCTGGTTTCCCGCAGCTTGCACGACGAACCACGGACCATTCACGGTCGCGTGCGCCGTCGCCCAGCCTTGGCAATACGCCACATTGGTGACTCCGGTCTGAGGCGCGATCCCCGCGACCACCGCATAACCGAAGCGCACCGGGCCGTCGGTCGTCACGTTGAGCTGCATGAAGCAGTCGTGGATCGGATTCCCCGTCTGACCATTGTCCCAGTTGCGCTTCTTGTCATTCGGCTTGTCCGGATACCACTGCGTGAAGCCCTCAGTACACCCGAGGTACTGAAACGTCTCGGCCTTGTAGGCCTCCTCCGCGATACGAATCCCGGAGACGACCGCCTTGACCTCCGACGCCGCCGCGCCTCGAATGTATCGGCGATACCCGACCATCGCGAGCGCCGCGAGCACGCCGATCATCGCCACCACGATCATCAGCTCGGCGAGCGTGAACCCACGGCGCTTTGCGTAGCTCCTGGGTCGTTCACCGAACTGCATCGTGACCATCGTTAAAGCATGGCCCGTGCCACCCGCGATCCGCGCCCCCCGGCCCTCCCGGAGAACCGAACGATCCACCTCGAATCTGCGGCTTTCTCCGGTGTTTTCGTTCATTGCGGCGGCTCCTTGGCGCTCGGGGCGTCTACCGTTCGCGTCGCGCGGTGACCAAAATTGTCACCGGCGGGCCTCGCGGGGTGACGATTCTCGTCGCCCCCCCGCCGTCGGCTGGGCAGGCACGATCGAGCCGTCTGCGTCGTCGTCGTCGTCGGCCGTGTCCGTGTCGAGCCCATGCTTCGCGAGGCGGTAACGCAACGAGCGAAACGTGACGCCGAGCAATTTGGCCGCAGCCTTGCGCACGCCGCCGCTCCGCTCGAGGGCTTGAAGAATGAGGCGCCGCTCGACCTCGCCGAGCACGTCTTCGAGGACACACCCCTCCGGCGGGAGCTCCGAAAGAAAAGGCGCAGGGCTCGCCGAGAGGCCGCTCACCTGCGCAGGCAAATCACCGAGCCCGATCGCAGGCCCCGACGCGAGCGCCACCGCGCGCTCCATCATGTTTTCGAGCTCGCGCACGTTGCCCGGGAACTTGTACGCGTCGAGCGCGCGTAATGCGTCGGTCGTCAGTCCCCGGACGTCCTTGCCGAGCTCGTTCGCGAAACGACGCACGAACCGCTCGGCGAGCCGCGCCACGTCGCCCGGGCGATCCCGCAAAGGCGGCAGCTCGATCCGAATGACGTTGAGTCGATAATAAAGGTCCTGCCGGAACTTGTTCTCGCGGACGTCGGACTCGACGTCGCGGTTCGTCGCGGCGAGGACGCGCACGTCGACCGGGATCTCGGCCGCCGCGCCGACAGGCCGCACCTTGCGCTCCTGGAGGACGCGGAGGAGCTTGACCTGGAGCGAGGCCGGCAGCTCGCCGACCTCGTCGAGCAGGACCGTGCCGCCGTCCGCCTCGCGGAAGAGGCCAAGCGCGCGTGTCCCCGCGCCCGTGAACGCGCCCTTCTCATGGCCGAAGAGCTCGCTCTCCATGAGCGCCTCGGGCAAGGCGCCACAATTGACCACGAGGAAAGGTTTCCCCGCACGATCGCTGCGCTCGTGCAGCGCCCGCGCGACGCGCTCCTTGCCCGTGCCGCTCTCGCCCGTGATGAGCACCGTGGTGCGCGTGGGCGCGATCTTGCCGACGATTTCGGCGACGCGCCCCATCGCAGGGCTCGCGAAGATGTCGTTCTCCGCGGGTTCGAGGCGCGAGATCTGCGCGCGGAGGCGCTGGTTTTCGAGGAGGATGCTGCTCTTTTCGAGGGCCTTCTGCGCGAGCGCGATGACCTCGGCCGGCGAGAAGGGCTTGCCCACGAAGTCGTACGCGCCCTTCTTCATCGCATCGAGCGCGTTCTCCACGCTCGAATGCGCGGTCATCACGATGACCTCCGTCGCCGCCGACCGCTGCTTCGCCGCCGTGAGGACCTCGATGCCCGATCCATCCGGCATCACGAGGTCCGTGATCACGAGCGGGAAGGGCTGCGGGTTCTGCTGCAAGGCCTCCATCGCGGCGCGCACGCCCGGCGCAGCCACGACCTCGATCCCTTGCCGCCGAAAGGCGATCTCGAGGACCTGCCGGAGCGCAGGCTCGTCATCGATGACGAGGATCTTCGTCGGGGTCGGCGGAACGCTGAGCGGCATGGAGGCCATCCTGCTGAAATTATCACGCAGCTCGCGCGGACGCGCAGCTTCTCGCAGGTGTGCTCCGCCAAGAACCCGCGTGGCCCAGCCTCCGGCCTCCGCGCGTCGTGATCAGACGCGCCGCGCCACGGTCAGGGCGCCGTCACTTGCAGGCGGACGGATCGACCAGGCCCGACGGCGTGCGGTCCTGCACGACGAAGGTCGTACGCGCGCTCTCGTCCTCGCCGAGATCCTGCGCGACCCAGGCGAGGTCGCAGAGCTCGGCCTCGATCTGGACCTCGTAGCGGCCGTCACGGTCGCGATCCTCGACGACGGCGCCCGCGCCGGTGCGCTCGTTGAAGACGATGACGATCGCGCCTTCGAGGCACGCGCCGGAGACGATCCAGAGGCCAGGCGTCGCGGCCTGGGGCGAGATCGAATCGGGCGGCTCGGGCGGAGGGAGGGGGAGGGTCGGGCTCAGGCAACCCGGGAGCGCCGCGAGGAGGGCGGCTGCGAGGAACCGGAGCAAGGAGCGGCGACCCATCACGCGGGCGCCCCGTGCACGACACGTGCCCCGTCGATCCTCGAGGGATCTCCAGGAAAAACGGGTCGAGGCGCACCGTCTCGTGGAGGGCCGCGACAACTACGTTGCCATCGTGCGCCCGTCGGTTTGCAGCACGCGCAGGCTGATACGTTTCTTCGGCAGATCGACGGTGAGGGTGGGCGCGTGGTCCTCGGCGCCTTCGTCGAGCAGCTCGCCGACGAGGTCGTAATCGCTCGCCTGCGTGATGCGCACGCGGCGGATCTCGCCGGGACGCGCCTCGCCGCCCGAGAGGTAGACCTGGCCGTCGATGTCGGGCGCCTGGCCACGATGGCGGCCCATCTGGACGAACTCGTGCTCGTCGCTCGTGCCCTCGACGAGGACCTCGAGCTCACGGCCGATGAGCGCGCTGTTCTTCTTGTGGGCGATGCGCCGCTGGAGCGACATGAGCTTGCGGTAGCGGTTCGATGCGACGCGCGCCGTCACCTTGTCGGGCATGTCGGCGCTGCGCGAGGACTCTTCGTCGGAGTAACGGAAGACGCCGACCCGATCGAACTCGGCCCAGGTGACGAAGTCGACGAGGTCCTTGAACTCCTCGTCGGTCTCGCCGGGGTGGCCGACGATGAAGGCCGTGCGGAAGGTGAGGTCGGGGATGTCGCTGCGCAGGCGCGTGACGAGCTTGCGGAGGCGCTCGCCGCCGTGGCCGCGGCGCATGCGGCGGAGCATGCCGTCGGCCGCGTGCTGGAGCGGCATGTCGATGTAGGGGACGACGCGCGGGTGCTGCGCGATGAGCTCGACGAGCTCGTCGGTGATCGTCTCGGGGTAGAGGTAGAAGAGGCGCGCCCAGTGCAGGCCCGGGACGTCCGCGACGCGGCGCACGAGCTCGGCGAGCGTGGAGCGCGCGTCGGCAGGCAAATCGCGGCCGTAGGCGATGGTGTCTTGCGAGACGAGGTTCACCTCGCGCACGCCCGCGGCGACGAGCTGCTCGACCTCGGCGACGACGTCCGCGACGGGGCGTGATCGCTGGCCTCCGCGGAGCTGCGGGATGACGCAGAAGGAGCAGGTGCGGTTGCAGCCCTCGGCGATCTTCACGTAGGCGCTGCCGCCGGGCGTGGAGATCGTGCGCGGATCCGAGGCGCGGATGACCCAATCGGCGGGGTTGCCGACGAGCATGCGCTCGGCCTTGCCCGTGAGGACCTGCTCGAGCTTGAGCATGTCGCTCGATCCGAGGATGTGATCGACCTCGGGCATCTCGTCGGCGATCTCGGTGGGGTGGCGCTGCGAGAGGCAGCCGGCGACGACGAGCTTCTGCAGGTGCCCGTCGTCCTTGAGCTTCGCCATCTCGAAGATCGCGTCGATCGACTCCTTCTTGGCCTCGCCGATGAAGCCGCAGGTGTTCACGACGATCACCTCGGCGTCCTCGGGGGCGGGGACGTGGTCGTAGCCGGCGCGCCGCGCGACGCCGAGCATGACCTCGGAGTCGACGCGGTTCTTGGGGCAGCCGAGGGAGACGAAATGAATCTTCTTGCCGGACATGGGGAACAATCCTGAGGGGTCGGAGCTTGACACGACAGAGCCGCAGAGAGCGTCGGGGGCCCGATGTTTTTCCGTCGGGCCCGGGGTGCTAGTGCCCTCCCTCCTCCCGCCCCGACAGCCCGAAGCTCTCTGCGGCTCGGAGTCGAAGGGCGCGAGGCTCAGGCGGAGCGGGTGGCTTCCTCCATGCGGCTGACGAAGCGCTGGAAGAGGTAGAGGGCGTCGTGGGGGCCGGCGGCGGCCTCGGGGTGGTACTGGACCGAGAAGGCCGAGAGGCCGGGGAGCTCGAGGCCTTCGCTCGTGCCGTCGTTGAGGTGCACGTGCGTGGTGCGCGCCTTGCCTTCGAGGGAGGCGAGGTCGACGGCGAAGCCGTGGTTTTGCGTGGTGATCTCGATGCGGCCGGTGTCGAGGTCCTTGACCGGCTGGTTGATGCCGCGGTGGCCGAACTTGAGCTTGTACGTGCGACCACCCATGGCGAGCGCGAGGATCTGGTGGCCCAGGCAGATCCCGAAGAGCGGCTTTTTCCCGACGAGCCCGCGCACGGTGTCGATCGCGTAGGAGACGGCCGCCGGATCCCCGGGGCCGTTCGAGACGAAGATGCCGTCGGGCGCGAGGTCGAGGATCTCGGCCGCGCTCGTCTTCGCAGGCACGACGGTGACGCGGCAACCGACGTCGACGAGCGAGCGCAGGATGTTGCGCTTGATGCCGAGGTCCATGCAGACGACGTGTTTGTTCGCGCCGTGCGCGCCGGGGACCTTGGTGCCGAAGGCGCCCGAGCCCTCGGCCCAGACGTAGGGCTCCTTGGGCGTGACGCGTTGCGCGAGGTCGAGGCCTTCCATCGAGGGGGCTTCGCGGGCGCGGCGGATGAGCTCGTCGGGGGAGGCCTTGCCGATCGCGCCGTTTTGCGAGCCACGATCGCGGATCGTGCGCGTGAGCAGGCGCGTGTCGATGCCCGCGAGGGCCACGATGCCGTGCCGCGCGAGGTAGGCGTCGAGCGTCTCGTTCGCGCGGAAGTTCGCGGCGACGGGGGAGAGGTCCCGCACGAGGAAGCCCGCGACGTGTGGCGCGCCGGTGGTGCTCTCGTCATCCTCGCGGTTGATGCCCGTGTTGCCGATCTGCGGGGCCGTCATCGTGACGATTTGCCCGCAATACGAGGGATCCGTGAGGACCTCTTGGTAGCCGGTCATGCCCGTCGTGAAGACGACCTCACCGGTGGCGATGCCGGGCGCGCCCCAGGCGACGCCCTCGAACGTGGTGCCATCCGCGAGGCAGAGATACGCGCGCTCGCCGCTCATCGTGCTTCTCCCTGGGCCAGGACGTCGTGCACGACGCGGCCCGCAGCCATGGTGAGCTCGACCGAGCCCGTGACGGCTTTGCCGAGGAAAGGAGTGTTCTTGCTCTTCGACCGGAGGCGCGCCGGATCCACGGTCCAGCGCTTGTCGGCGTTTACAAGGCAAAGCTCGGCGAGGGCCCCCGCGCGGAGCGTCGGCGCGGCGAGGCCCACGATGCGGGCCGGCGCAGCGGTGAGCGCGTCGATCAAACGCGCGAGCGGGAGCGCGCCCTCGCGCACGCGGGCGAGCAGCAGCGGCACCACGAGTTCGAGGCCGATCATGCCGGGCGAAGCCTCGGCGAACTCGCAGTCCTTCTCCAGGGAGGAGTGCGGCGCGTGGTCGGTGGCGACTGCGTCGATCGTGCCGTCGGCGAGGGCCTCGCAGAGCGCGGCGACGTCCTCGGGCTCGCGCAGCGGCGGGTTCACCTTGCAGGCCGTGTCGTAGCCGATCACCGAGGCGTCCGTGAGCGTGAGGTGGTGCGGCGTGACCTCGGCGGTGACGCGGATGCCGCGGGCCTTGGCCTCGCGGAGGATACGGACGGCGCCGCGGGAGGAGACGTGGGCGACGTGGTACTTGGCGCCCGTCACCTCGGCGAGGAGCACGTCCCGCGCGACGATGATGTCCTCGGCGACACGAGGCCAGCCGCGCAGGCCGAGCCGCGTGGAGATGGCGCCCTCGTGCATGAGCGAGCCCTCGGTGAGGGCGTGATCCTCGGCGTGCTGGATGACGGGGAGGTCGAAGTTCGCGGCGTACTCGAGGGCGCGGCGCATGACGGCGCTCGACGTGACGCAGCGGCCGTCGTCGGAGACGGCGACGGCGCCCGCGTCCTTGAGGTCGGCCATCTCGACGAGCTCGGCGCCCTTTTGGCCGATGGTGATCGCGCCGATCGGGTGCAGCGTGGGGCCCTCGATCGAGCGCGCCTTCGCGATCATGGCCTCCGTGATGCTGCGCGTGTCGTTGACGGGGCGCGTGTTCGGCATGACGCAGACGTGCGCGAAGCCGCCCGCGGCCGCGGCGGCGAGGCCGGACGCGATGTCTTCCTTGTACTCCTGGCCCGGCTCGCGCAGGTGGGCGTGCAGATCCACGAAGGCCGGGACGAGCAAGAGCCCTTCGCCGCGGAGCACACGCGCGCGCTCGGAGGTCAGGATGTCCGAAGTCGCGGCGCCCGCGCCGATGCGCGTGATGGTTCCTCCCTCGATGACGACGTCCACGATCGCGTCGAGGTTCGCGCTCGGATCGACCGCGCGTACGGAAGCGATGACGAGCAGGCCGTCCATTCTCTGGGGACCGAGCATCGCCCGCCCTCTAGCATTTTTGCGCGGAGGGGGCTCGCAAAGCGGCGAGCTTGCCCACGGGGCTTGCGCGATCGCATCGATCGCGGGCAAAGGCGGCGTCGGCTCGTCCGGCGAGGAAATCGGAGAGCGCGGCGAGGGACGAACCTTGCCGGCGCGCCGATTCCTTGGAGGTCACATGAGCTTGAGGGCGGCGGCGACGTCGAGGCGGCCGCGGAGGACGCCCTTGCCGCGCTCGCTTTGCGACATCGTGAGGGGCGTCGCGCTCTGGAGCAGGGCGGAGCGGACGGCGCGCGCATCGGGCTGCTTTCCGCGCGTGATCTGGACGCTGAGGAGGAGCGCTGCGAGGCCCGCGACCAGGGCCGCGGCGAAGGTCGCGCCGCTCTGCGCGACGGTTCCCCCGCCGGGCGCCGCGCCAATGAGGCCTTCGCCCGGCGCGACGATGCCGCTGTCGCGGTAGGTCGGTCCCCACATGCCGAAGTCGAGCAGCTTGCCCTCGGCGTCCTCGGCCGCGACGGCGAGCACCGTGGAGGCGGCCGTGGGCACGTGGAAGTGCTCGTTGCCGTCGCCCTCGGCGGCCACGACGACGAGCACGTTGCGCTCGGCAGCACGGGCGAGCGCCTTCGCGAGCGCGTCGAGCATGCCCGCGTCCGGCGAGAGCGCGCCGCCGTGCATCGTGATGACGTGGGCGCCGGCGGCGATCGCGTCGCGGATGCCCTTCGCGAGATCCGGCGGGTTGCCGGCGGGCGCGTTGGTCTCGGGGCGGAAGTTGTGCACGGGCACGACGATGCCCTTCGCCTTCGGCGCGATCCCCGGCGCGGGGCCGCTCGGCTGACCGAACACGAGGCTCGTGACGTGGGTGCCGTGCGTGCGGTCGGCCGCCTCGTCGCTGGACACCGGCATCTCGAGGGCCGTGACGTTCGCGCCGCGGAAGGCCGGGTGCGCGAGATCGACCGGGCCATCGAGGACGGCAACGCAGACGTCGGGGCTTCCGAGGGTTTCAGCCTGAAGCGCAGCGAGGCCGGCCAGGGTGGATCGCGGGTCGGTGGACATGGGCTGACGGAGTCTACCTTCTTTTTTCCGCAGGGGTCCACCCTTGCGCTTTCTTGTTCGCGGGGATCCAGGCCCGCGCGGGAAGGCCGCAATTTCTCGCGAGGCGCGGCGGGCCGGGCGTCCGAACAGTGCTCCGGACTATCTCCATCGGCTGCGACGCACCTCGAAGTTTCCGTCTTCTTCGGAAGATCGCGCTGTCGCGGGAGTTCTCAGCGGGCGGCGTCGAGCAAGACGCGCGTCTTGGCTTGCGCGATGGCGTAGGTCGCGTCGACCCCGTCCCGGCGGGCGTAGGTGACGTTCGTCCCGCGGAACGCGTCGCCGGCGCCGAGGGAGATCCGCAGGGTGCGCTGGGGATCGACGGCGGGCGGCGCGTCGGGATCGAGGCCGCGGCGCTCGATGTTGATCACGACGGCGGGCGGATCGAGGCCCTCTTCTTTGCGAGGCGGCCCGATACGGACGGCGCCTTCGGGGATGAGGTCGGCGAGGGCGTCGCGGATCGCGGCGGCCTTCGCGGTCGCGGTCTCGTCGCCCTGGATGCGCAGCGCGTCTCCCACGCGATCGAGGACGAGGGGCGGCTTGCGCCGATCCGAAGGGGTGAGGGTGACCTTCTGGATCTCGGCCACGTCGAGGGTGAAGATCGATCGGTCGAGCAGCCATTTTCCGGCCGCGGCTTCGATCTTCGGATCGATCACGAAGACGGCGTCGTCGCCGTCGAGGCGCGCGAAGGAGCCGCCGGTCGTCGGGGCGCCGAGGAGCAGGCGCACGGTGTGCGCGCCCGCGTCGTTGGCTGCGGCGAGGTCGAGCTCGATGATCAAACGCGGGTTCGCGAGGCCAAAGGAGCCGTCGTCGCGCTCGGCGACGAAGCGCTCGACGCGCAAGGGGAGCAGGGACGCGGCGAGCTCCGCGCCGAAGCCGAGATCGGCCGTGAGGTTTTTGCCGCGTGGTTCTTTGAGCGCAAAGCTTCCCTCGGCCGTGCGTTCGAGCTGCTGCACGCGATCCCCTTCGGTGATGCGCATCGCGCGCAGGCTCGTCTGCGGGGCGTCGATCACGGTGGGGCTGCGCAGGGTGATCTTGCTCGGGAAGAGCACGCGCGCTCGATCGGCGGGGATCACGAGGAGGGCGCTGTCGGAGACGCGCAGGACGGGGACGATGTCGCCCTGGGGTTTGCCGATCAGCAGCTCTTCGATCCGATCGTCGTCGCCGCCGTCGGGGTTTCGCGAGGGCAAGACCGAGACGAGACGGACCTTGCCTTGGGGCGGATCGAGGCCGAGCGAGGCGCGATCGCCGAGCGCAAGAAAGTCCTTCGCGCGGAGGGCGAGGAGGGATTCGAGGAAGAGGCGGCCGGTGTCGCCCTCGATGTCGCGATCCTCGGGGGCGCGCTCGTGAAAGCCCGTGCCCTTGCGCGCGAGCTCGATGCGGCGATCGCCCGCGGTGAGCGTGACCTCGTGGATCTCGTCGATCGTCGCGAAGAACGCGTTGCGATCCACGAACGTGCCCTCGGGCTTGGAGAGCGCGTCGAGGAAGCTCGCAGGCACGCAGGCTGCGGCGCGCGTGGGGGCCGTCTGCAGCGCGACGACGAGGTCCGGCTTGTCGGGACACGCTCCGCCGAGGACGAGGATTCCCTTGGGCTTCGTCGTGTCCTTGGGGGTCAGCGTGAGCGTCGCGGTAGGTGTGGACGCGCGGCGCGCAGCTTCGTCCGAGAGGAAGGCCTCGGCCCGCATGCGGGAGAACGTGCTTTCGAACTCGTCCGTGGCGGCGCGGGAGGCGCGGCGACCTGCGTCCTTCGCGGGGACGTCGAGCAGGAGCGCGTCGCCGCCGTCCGTGGGGCGCGCGAGCGCGAACATGCCGCTCGGGCCTTCGATCTGGAAGCGCGTGACGTCGGGCGTGGGGTAGGGGAGGAGATCCCGGGATCGGAGCGAGCTCGGATCGATCACGAGGGCCGTGACGAGCTCCTTCGTGATCACCTGGAACGAGGCGCGATCGCCCTCGTGGACCTCGACGATCGCGGCGCCGGCCGGGGCCTGCGCGGGCCCTCCGATCGCGAGCGTCGTGGTGCGCCCCGGCGTGGTCACGACGAGGCGCGCGCGCGGCGCATCGAGGCCACTCGCCGCGCGATCCACGCTGTCCGGCGCGATCACCCGCTCGTGCGTGGCGAACTCCAGCGTGCCGAGGAGCTGATCGACGATCTGCGCCTCCGCGGGGAAACGCTCGCCCCCGATCGTGACCTCCCAGAAGCGTTGTCCGAGTGCGTCGGGCGGCGTGCGCGTGAGCTTCGCGGACGACGCGCCCTGCTCGATCACGACCTCGGTGATCTCGTCGGGCCTCCACGCGACGAGGACGTTTTTCTTTCGTTGCGTGGCCTCCTCGGTCGTGACCGAGCCACGATCCACGACGAACACGTAGGCGCCCGCGCCGATCGCGAGGGCGCTGAGGATGAGCGTGGTCGCGTGTTTCTTCGCGATCTTCGCGAAGCTCATTCGGACGCTCGCTCCTTCTCCTTGCGTGTCCCGCGCCGCTCCGTCGCGCGCCTTCGGAGGTGCACGGCGAGCCCGGTGAGCACGGACGCGAGCGGGATGAACACCACGACGTAGCGGAAGACCGAGGCGAGCGAGTCCTCGCTCATGCGCAGGCCCGCGGTGAAGGCGGGCTTGTTCGGGATGTCGAGCGGCGTGGGCGCCGAGGCGAGCCAGGCGATCGCGCTCTCGACGAAGATCGCCGTGCCGCGCAGCTCGTCGCTCTGCCAGTTCTCGCCCATCATCGGGCTCGCGGATCCGAGGGCCACGAACCGCGCGCCGCGCTCGGCGCCCGGACGTTTGGGCATCTCCGCGGCGAACGAGACCGTGAGCGGGCCCTTGTGATCCGCGTCGTTCGGCGCGGGATCCGAGGGGTTTTTCGCCCACGTGAAGAAGTCGATCATGCCGAAGGCGTCCTCGCTCGTCTCCAGGAGCGGCGAGACCGCCGCGGCGCCCTTGCCCGTCTTCTGGAGCGAGCTCGCCACGGTCATGACCGCGCCGAGGCCTTGCTGCTCGGCGCGGATCAGGCCCTCGGTGATCGGATGCGGCTTGGCGATCGGCAGGAACGTCTCGCCGTAGCCGCGCACGGCGCGCAGGCGGGGATCGGTCTCGAACACGAAGTCCCGCGCGAGCGTGATCCCGAAGCGATCGAGCAAGGGATCGAGGCCGAGATCGAGGTACTTCTGGTCCCCCTCGTCCGGCACGGGCCCGACGGCGACGAGGACGTTGCCGCCTTGCTCGACGAACCCTTCGAGTTTCTTCGTGTCCGCCTCGGAGAAACGCTGTCCCGGCCCGGCGACCACGACGACACGACAACCGGCGTACGGCGCGCGCGCCTTGTCCTTGTCGTCGGCCTTCTCGCGGGCATCGACGGTCGCGACCTCGTGACCGTTCTTCTCGAGCCGCTCGCGGAGCGGCGCGAGGCCACTGCCGCCCGTCTCGATCGACTTCTCGTCGTGCCCCGTCGTGAAGCAGATCTTCGCCCGATCCGTGGACACGACGGCGCGAATCGCCGCGGTGAGGGCCTGCTCCAGGCGAGGCCGCGCGCGCACGTCGTTCTCGTCCTCGACCTCGACGAGATCCCGCGGCGTGATGAACTGCACGCGGTCGCCCCGCGTGATGACGATCGCCGCGTCCGTCACGACCCGACCGTCGACGACGCGCTCGTCGTACTTGCGCTGCACCGCGACGAACTCGGCCGCGTGGCGATCCGGATCGGTGAAGTGCACTTCGAGGCGCGACGTCTCGCTCCGGTACGCTTCGAGCAGGTGCCGGATCGAGAGCGCGAGCGGATCCCCCGACGGCAAGAGCACGTCGATGCGGATCGGCTCGCCGAGCGCGTGGAGCGTCTGCACGGTCGCCGGGCTCAGCGTGTAGAGCCCGCCCTTCGTGAAATCGAAGCGCCGGTAGTGCCGCGCCGCGACCACGTTCACGAGCACCGCGAGCACCATCGCCGCCACGAGCCCGACGAGCGCGCCGAGCTTGGTCCCCGCGCTCGTCCCGGCCGGAGCTTCGGGCGTGGCTTCGCGCGGAGGCTCGGGCGCCTTGGGGGCCCGAGGCTTCACGTCCTTCGGCTTCGGAGCTTCGGACCGCGGCGCCTTCTTGCCCTTCTTCGGCTTGCGCTCCTCGCTCATCCCCACCTCCACGCCTCGACGGCGCGCACCGTGACGAAGAGCGGCAGGAGCACGACGGTCGCGTCGAAGAGCAGCCGCCGCGAGTCGAGCAGCCCGCGGGACGCGTCATTCATTTGTGTCCAAACGGAGACGTGGGTCGCGAGATCGTGCGCCGGACCGTCGGGCACGATGAACTCCGCGAAGCCGAAGAAAAACAGCCCCGAGATCGCCAGCGCCGAGAGCACCGCGGCCGTGAGCTGGCTCTGCGTGAGCGCGCTCGTCATGACGCCGAGCGCGAGGTACCCCGCGCCGATCGCGAAGACCGAGAGGTAACTCGTCCCCACGACCCGCCAGTCGACGTCCCCGGTCCGCGCGAGGATCACGATGTAGAGGACCGTCGGCGCCCACATCACCACGTACGTCGCCACCGCGGCCGCGTACTTCGCCAGCACGACCCCCACGGTGCCCACGGGCGCCGTGAGCAGCGTCTCGATCGTGCCGCTTCGCCGCTCCTCGGCGAAGAGCCGCATCGTGAGCAGCGGGCAGACGAGCAGGAGCGGCACGTAGAGCAGCATCGTCTGGCCGAAGAAGGCCTGCACCGGCCCGCTGTCGCCGAGCGACTCCGCTGGCGCCGCCGCGAAGTTCACGACGATCAGGAAGAAGTGCAGGCCCTGGAGCAGCAGGAACGACGTGATCACCACCCAGGCGAGCGGCGTGACGAAGAGCGCGAAGAGCTCCCGCTTGAAGATCGGCCAAAACCCCCTCACACCTGCACCTCGGCCGCTTCCTCGTCGCCGCGCGTGAGCTCGGAGAAGACCTGCTCGAGCGTCGCCGCGCGGGGCACGACCTCGCGCACCCCGAGCCCCGCGCCGACGAGCGCCGCGACGATCCGCTCGGCCGCCTCGGCCCCACCCTCGGCGCGCCGGTACTCGACGAGGAGCGCCGTCGCATCCGCCGCCGGCGCGTGCCCCGCATCCTCCTCGGCCCCCGCGACCTCCGGGAGCGCACGAACGACCCCGAGCGCGCGCTTGGCCTCCCCGCGCACGACGATCCGGAGCCCCGAGGCGCGCCGCATCTCGCGCAGCTCCTCGATGGTCCCCGACGCCACGAGCTTGCCCCGCGCGACCACGAGCGCGCGCGAGCACGTCGCCTCGACCTCCGACAGGATGTGCGTCGAGATCAGGATCGCGTGGTCCTTCCCGCGCCGCTTCACGAGCTCGCGCACCTCGCGGATCTGGTTCGGATCGAGCCCCGCCGTGGGCTCGTCGAGGATCAGCACCGGCGGATCCCCGAGCAGCGCATCCGCGAGCCCGACGCGCTGCCGGTACCCCTTCGACAGGTGCCGCACGAGCACATCCGCGACATCGTCGACCCGCGCCTCCTCCGCGGCCCGCTCGACCGCCTTCCCCCGCGCGCCGCGGGGCACGCGCTTCACCTCGGCGCGGAAGGCGAGATACTCGCGCACCCGCATCTCCGGATAGAGCGGCGATGTCTCGGGCATGTACCCGAGCTTCTCGCGCGCGAGCAGCGGCTCCTCGGCGATGTCGTGCCCCCCGATGCGAATCCGCCCCGCGCTCGGCCCGAGGAAGCCAGCGAGCATGCGCAACGTCGTGCTCTTGCCGGCGCCATTCGGCCCGAGGAACCCGACGACCTCGCCGCGCTCGACGTGAAACGACACATCCGACACGGCGCGAAAGGCGCCGTACGACTTGGAGAGGCGCTCCACTTCGATCATCCCGGGGGAGGGGCTTAGCGCAGGCGGCCAGGAAGGGAAAGACGCGCGGGCGGGCTCACGGGGATGCGGCCACGTGCGCCGTCACGCGCCGAGCCTGGTAGCGGGCGGGCCGCCACTCTGGTAGGAGCGGTCTGACCTCTCGATGGACCAAGCGCTCCTCCGTTCGTACCTCGCGACCATCTACGAGTTCCCCGGCCCGCACGGGGCGCCGCTGCGCGCCTCGCTCGACGGCGAGATCGTCCAGGATCACTCGGCGTTGCCCGAGCTCCTGAACCGGCGTTTCGCCGTGCTCACGGCCTACAACCCGCGTTCGATGCTCCTGCCCCGCAAGGTGAACGAGCAGCGTCACCACGTGCTCCGGGATCTGCTCATCCTCGGCTGTTACCGCGTCGAGCCCTGCGTCGGCTCCGAGGCGGAGCCCGAAGGCGTATGGCGCGAGCCTGCGTGGCTCGTCTACGGCATGGAGCGCGACGAGGCCATCGCATTTGGCCGTGTCTACCGGCAAAATACGATCGTCTACGCGGAGAACGGTCGCCCCGAGATCATCGTGACCGACCCGACGGCCGACGACGTGGGACGTACCTTCCACGGCAACTGGCGGATACGCTCGTGACCCCGAAGTTTCTGGCCTCTTCGAAGAAAGCGGCCACCGAACGCCAATCCCTCCACAGGAGACAGTCGAAGATGCGTCATCAATCCCTGTTCTCGGCCGCGATCGTGGGCGCTGCTTTGCTCGTGGGCGCCACGGCCTGCGGCCAGAAGAAAGTCGGCGAGTGCAACCAGCTCATCGAGGTGATCAACAAGGGCGTCGAGAGCCTCAACAAGACCCCGAAGGGCGGCACCGATCCCACGGGGGCGAACGAGCTCAAGAGCATGGCCGACGCGATGGACAAGGTCGCCGCTGACGCCGCCAAGGTGGAGCTCACGATCCCCGACCTGAAGAAGTACTCCACCGAGTACCAGACGATGGCGAAGGACGTGGCCAAGGCCGCCCGCGACATGGCCGCCGCCGCCGAGGCGAAGGATCTCGCCAAGATCAACTCGGCCCAGGCCGCCCTCGACAAGGCCGTCAAACAAGAAGACCCCCTCGTCGACAGCATCAACAAGTTCTGTCAGGCGCCTTGATCGCGATGGGGGGCGCCGGTCGGCCCTGAGCGGCCCGACCGCGCCGCCCACACTCGAGCCCGTGAACGAGGTTGGGGAACCTCGATCACGGGCTCGCTGCCTTTGATATCGGAGGGAGGCGACTGCGATCACGGGGGCGCCGCCTTCGATGTCGGAGGGAGGCGACATCGATCACGGGCTCGCCGCCTTCGATATCGAAGGGAGGCGACTGCGATCACGGGGTCGCCGCCTTTGATATCGGAGGGAGGCGACATCGATCACGGGGTCGCCGCCTTTGATGTCGGAGGGAGGGGACATCGATCACGGGCTCGCCGCCTTCGATATCGGAGGGAGGCGACTGCGATCACGGGGTCGCCGCCTTTGATGTCGGAGGGAGGGGACATCGATCACGGGCTCGCCGCCTTCGATGTCAAAGACGCTCCCCGTCAGACCACGAACCGATACCCCACGCCCCGCACCGTCACGAGGTGCCGCGGATTCGCCGTGTCGTCTTCCAGCTTCGTCCGGAGCTGCAGGATGAAGTTGTCCACGGTGCGCGGCGTCCCGTGGTGGCTCGGACCCCACACCTTCGCCTGGAGCTGCTCGCGCGACAGCACGCGCCCACCTGCGCTCACCAGGCAAAACAGGATGTCGAACTCCGTCGCCGTCAGCTCCACGAGCTTCCCGCCGCGCCGCACCTCCCGCGTCGACGGATGGATCTCGAGGTCTGCTGCCCGGATGGTGTTCGCGTCGTCCCCTCGCGCGATCGCGTCACGCCGGAGCACCGCCTTCACCCGCGCCAAGAGCTCCGCCAGCCCAAAGGGCTTCGTGATGTAGTCCTCGGCGCCGAGCTCGAGCCCCATCACCTTGTCCATCTCGGCGCCGCGCGCGCTCAGCATGATCACCGGCATCGTGTACCGCTCGGCGCGCAGCATCCGCAGGAGCTCGAAGCCGTTCAGCTTCGGCAGCATCACGTCCAGGATCAAGAGATCGATCCCGCCTCCGCGCGCGAGCGACAGCCCGCTCTCCCCGTCGGTCGCGAGGAGCACGCGGTACCCCTCTGCCGACAGGTTCATCTCGAGCCCCATCGCGATGCTGTCGTCGTCTTCCACGACGAGGACCGTGCGCCGCGCGCCGCCCTGTCCGACCCGGTTCATCGAGCCTGGCTCTCTATCACGTTCCGCGCCGCTTGCCGCTCCCACGCTCACGCCGTCCCTCCGGTGCTCGACATCGGCTCCGACACCCGCACCTTCGCCTGGATCGGCAGCACCAGCGTGAACGCGCTGCCTCGACCCGGCTCGCTGTCCACGATCACGCGGCCGCGATGCGCGCGCATCACGTGTTGCACGATCGCAAGACCGAGCCCCGATCCCTCTTGCTGCCGTGCAAGGAGATCATCGACCCGGTAAAATTTCTCGAAGATTCGCTTGTGCTCGCGCCGCGCGATCCCCTTGCCGTTGTCGCGCACCGTGATCATCACCTCGCCGAGCTTCCGCGCCACCGACAGCTCGATCTGCCGCGGCTGCCCCCCGTACTTGTAGGCGTTCGACAGCAGGTTCACGATCGAGATCACGATCGCCCCGTGGTCGCACCACACGCGCGGCAGGTCCGGCTCGAACTGCACCGAGAGCTCCACGTGCCGCTGCTCGCGTGTCGGCTCGAAGGCTGCGATCGCCTCCTCCACCACCTTCGTAACGTCCTGCTCGGCGAGCTCGTAGACCCGCCGGCCGCTCTGCATCCGGCCCCAGTCGAGCAGACGATCGATGAGCTGCTGGAGCCTCGCGCTCTCCTTGTTGAGCGCCTGGATGCATCGATCCTCGCTCTCCTTGTCCCCGCGCCGAAGCACCAGCGTCTCCGTGAACATCCGGATCGACGTCAGCGGCGTCCGGAGCTCGTGCGACACCTTCGACACGAAATCGGCTTGTAGCTCCGAGAGATCACGCTCCCGCCGCAGGAACACCCAGACCAGGATCACCCCCGTCACGAGCGCGCTCGAGAACGTGAGGACGAGGATCCCGATCAGGATGTTGTACCGCGCCTCGCCCATCACCACGAGGGACCCGCCGATCGCCGACAGCAGTACGGACGGGACGATGACGAGCGAGACCAGCAGCTTGACGATGCGCCGGTAGCCGAGCGTCGTGAAGTCGCGTGCGCTGCTCATGTGGTCGAAAGGTAGCGCGCGCCCTGCGCCCTGGGGAGCCGCCGTGCACGCGGGCGCGACGCGAGGCCGCTTTGAGGTATGCTCCGCCCCGTGGAGACCCTGGTTGAGCTCATCGCCAAGAAACGCGACGGCGGCCGCCTCGCAGACGACCAGATCGAGCGCCTCATCCGTGCCCTCGGGACGGGCGAGCTCGCCGATTACCAGATGAGCGCGCTCTGCATGGCCATCTTCTTCCGCGGCATGGACGACGCGGAGACCGTGGCCCTCACCCGCGCCATGCTCCACTCCGGCGACGTCCTCGACCTCTCCTCCGTCCCCGGCATCAAGGTCGACAAACACTCCACGGGCGGCGTCGGCGACAAGGTCTCCTTGTGCCTCGCGCCCCTCGTCGCGGCCTGCGGCGTCCCCGTGCCCATGGTCAGCGGCCGCGGCCTCGGCCACACGGGCGGCACCCTCGACAAGCTCGAGGCCATCCCCGGCTTCAACGTCTCGCTCGACACCGACGCCTTCGCGCGCATCGTCCGCGACGTCGGCGCTTGCATGATCGGGCAAACCGGCCGCATCGCCCCCGCGGACAAGCGCATCTATGCGCTGCGCGACGTCACGGCCACGGTCGAGTCCATCCCGCTCATCGTCGCCAGCATCCTCTCGAAAAAGCTCGCCGAGGGCATCGACGCGCTCGTGCTCGACGTGAAGGTCGGCCGCGGCGCGTTCATGAAGACCGAGCGTGACGCCCGCGCGCTCGCCGAGGCCCTCGTCCGTGTCGGCAAGGCCGCTGGCAAGCGCGTCGTCGCGCTCCTGACCGACATGAGCACCGTCCTCGGTCGCGCCGTCGGCAACGCCATCGAGACGCGCGAGGCCATCGACGTCTTGAAGGGCGAGGGGCCGGACGATCTCGTCGAGTGCACGCTCGCCCTCGGCGCCGAGATGCTCGTCCTCGGCGACGCCGCGTCCTCCATCGAAGACGCGCGCGAAAAGCTCCGCGACGCGATCACGAGCGGCCGCGGCGCGCGTGTCTTCGAGCGCATGATCGAGGCCCAGGGCGGCGATCCCGCGGTCGTCGAGGATCCGCTCCTCTTGCCTCGTGCTCCGGAGACCGTCCTCGTTCCTTCCGAGGCCGACGGCTTCGTCGCGGCGATCGATCCCCTCGAGATCGGCCTCGCCGCCGTCGCCATGGGCGCGGGCCGCACCCGCGCCGATCAGAAGGTCGATCACGCCGTCGGCATCGAGATCCTCACGCCGCGCGGCGCCGGCGTGCGTCGCGGCGAGCCCCTCGCGCGCCTCCACGTGCTCCGCGCGGCTGGGGCCGAGGCCGTCGCGGATCGTGTCCAGAGCGCCTTCCGCGTCAGCTCCGCGCCCGAGGCCTCACCGCCTTTGCTGCTGGGCCGCATCGCTTGACATCCGCCTGAGCAAGGACGCCGGCATCGCCGAGCGCGCGCCGGCCGAGAGGCCCTCGTTCGTCCAGGAGAACTGGTCCACCAGGACCACCGGATCGGAGGGGGACAGAGGATCCACCTTCCCGAGCACCCACGCGTCGGTGCCGCTCCCGTCGCGGCGCACGCGCACCCGCACGAAGTGCTTGTACCCGGGGTGCGCGAGCGCCGCGAACGCCTGGTGTTGCTCGATTCCGAGCACCGTCAGCGCCGTCAGATACGTACCAAAGACCAGCGTCGCGACGTAGACCGAGACCAGGAGCACGAGCCACGGCCGCGTGCCGAAGAGGTCCGCCGCGTCGAAGAGGCCACCCGCCGCCGTGAACGTCATGCGCGCGAGCATCGGCATGAACCCGATCATGAGCCCCGCGATCGTCGCGAGCATGTACACCGCGAGCGAGCGATTGCGGAAGCCGCCGATCAGCCTGCACACGAAGCCCGCGAGCGCCGCCGTCGCGAACGACATCACGAGGGGCGGCGCGCCGCCCCATCGCACAGCGGTGAACCCCGGCAGGTAGAGCAATGCGGCCGCGAGGTGCACCAGAAACCCGCTCCGCCCGTGCACGATCTGCCACGGGATTTGCAGCGCCAGCGCGAGTGACGCCTTCGGCCCCGGGAACTCGGCGGCCGGCTGCGGGAGGCCCTGCCGCATGATCCGCGCCGGATGCAAAAACGCGCCGCCGCCGCCGGCGATCACGTGGCACGTCTTGCCGATTTGCTCGCGGCAGTAGTGGTGCGTGTCGCCCGTCAGCACGAGCACGCTGTCGTCTTCGAGCCGCAGATCCAGCGCGTCGATGATGTGTTGCCCCGCGGGGTTCGGCTCCAGGAACGCGTAGGCTGGATCCGCCAGGGTCAAGAGGACGCCACGATTCTCGGTTCGGAGCGACGAGAAGAACGCGCGTTGCTCGAAGTCCACCGCGCGGAGCTGCCGATCCGCGCCCCACAGATCGAGCCCCGGCGCGATCCTGAGCGCGAAGTAACTCGCGTCCTGCACCGGCACATACCCTTCGAGCGGCAAGGTCGATCGTTTGCTCACATAACGACCGACGCGAAACGCCTCCACCCACTGGATGAAGTGGCCGATCTGCGCGAACCGCACGACCTCGTTCGGCGTCGACGTCTCCACCAGATCCACGGTCCCGCGGCGCTCACGGAACATACGCCCGAACCCGTCGAGCCCCGCATACCAGTCGTGATTTCCCGGGACTCCCAGGATCACCCGGGGTTTGCCGTCCCGAACCTCTTCCAGCACGCGCGAGAACGGCACGATCACCCGGTTGTGGATTTCGAGCTCCGTCGCGACCGGATACGCCGTGTCGCCGCCGAACAGGAGGACGTCGCCGCGCGGGAGCACCAGCGTTTCGCCGGGCTTCTGCGGATCTTGGACCTCATACGTCATGAACACGAGCCGCGCGACCTCCTGGCTCACGGAGACGCAATCGCCCGTGTCGGCGAGGAAATCGATCCACACGTCGCGGTCGAGCGCATCGGCGAGGGTCTCGGCCCCTGCGCGGCCGCCCAGCACGGCCGCGGCCTTGCGCGTCAGTGTGTCGGGCGTGCTCGGTCGCATCCATGCGCGACTGTCGATGTCTTCCGTCGCGATGACGCTCGCCGCGAGGTGCCAGAGGTGCCCCCAGAACGAACGGGCCCCGAACCACGCGATCGCCCGCGGATAATGGCCTCCGCGCGTAAAAAGCAGCTTGGGAACGTCGGCCGGAGCGGCTTCGGGGCGGAGCGGAGCGGGACGGACCGGCGAGGGAGCAGAGATCGGCACTTTTTTTGTCTTGCCATCAGGCCGTGGATACGGATCAAAGTCGAATGACGGGGCAGCTTGCCCCTCGCGGCCGGACCTTGGGCCGGGCGAGTAGGAATGCGAGGATCGCCGAGAAAGGTCGATCTTCGCCACCATGTAAGGAGAGCAGGATGAGACAGGGAGTGCGCTTCGCGGCGATTGTGGCGCTCGCGGGTGCCGTCGGCTGCGGCGGTGGTGAGGCGAAGAACGAAGGTGCCTCGCCCGAGGCGAAGCCCAGCGCGGCCGCGGCGGACACACAGCCTGCAGCCTCCGCGGCCCCGGTCGCTTCAGCGGCCCCCGCGCCGAGCGCCGCGGCCCCGCCGCCCGAGAACAGCGCCGCTGCCGCCCCCGTGGAGACCGCCGCGGTGGCCTCTGCAGCGCCTGCCGCCGGCTCCGCGGCGCCCGCCGCCGGCTCTGCGGCGCCTGCGTCGAGCGCGGCGGCCGGCCCGAAGACGTTCGATTGCGGGGCCAAGGGGCAAAAGGCCTGCCCGATGCAGGGCTGGATGAAGTCGGTCATGGCCTCGGCGACGTCGAGCGGCGATCTGACGAAGATCGCCAATGCCCTGGCCTACATCGCGGGCAAGCCGCCGCCCGGCATGGGGAGCTGGGTGTCCATCTCGAATGAAGGCGTGGCGAAGGCGAAGGCCGGCGACCTCGACGGCGCGAAGGCCTCCTGCAAGAAGTGCCACGATCTGTACAAGGAAAAGTACAAGCAGACGATGCGCGATCTCCCCTGGTGATCGCCGCGCGGGGGCCACGTTGTCGTGGCCCCCAAGAAAAAAGCCCACGCGTCCCGGTTCGCGGGAGCGTGGGCTTTTTCGTGGGTGGGGTGGTTCAGCCGGGGTTCGAGGCGAAGCAGCAGCGGAAGCCGGTGTCGAAGAACTGGAAGTTCTGATCGACCGTGTAGAAGGTGAAGTCCGACTGGGCGCCGGACTCGGCCTGCGTGTTGAAGGCGCCGCCGAGCAGCGGGTACGTGTTCGTCGCGGACTTCGTGATCTCGCGAAGGTTACCCGTCATGTCGTAGAGCCGGGCATTGGTTTGTCCGGTCCAATCGACCCAGCAGTTCTGGAGGCTCGAGGACCCGGTGACGAGCAGGCCGTCCTGGTCGTTGGCCTCCGGGCTGAAGTCGTACGACAAGCCGAGGTTGCAGAACTTGGTGCCCGCAACGAACCCGGTCTTGCACGCGGAGAGTGGCGCGTACCCCCAGAGGCAAGCATCCGGCGTCCAGCGCGCGGCAGCCTGCCAATCGGCGGTGGAGCAGACGGTGCCGCCGGCGGCGGCGCAGACCTGCTCGACCTCACGCGGGGTGACGTTGAACCAGGGGATCTTGTTCTGCACGGAGCAAGCCGGGGTCTTGTCGATCGTGGACCCCGTGGGCGCGCTGCTCCAGAAGCCATTGCCGGTGCCGGGGACGACGGCGGTGGCATTGGGGCGGCTGGCCTCGAACTGCATGATCCACTTGTTTTGCGAGCCGATCTTGGTGACGGCAGGCTTGACGTAGAAGGTCGCGTTGCCGCCCTTGTTGCTGTAGGGCTCGTCGGCGATGCCGTCGCAATCGTTGTCGAGGCCGTCGCACTTCTCCTCGCAACCGCCGGGCAAGCTGGCGCAGTTCGCCGGGGTGGCGCTGCACTTGACGGCCATGGTGCCGTCACACTCGTAGGTGCCGGGCATGCGGCAGGCGCCGTGTCCGGGCGGCGGCAGGGCATCGTCGGAGTTGCAGGGCTTGTTCCAGTTGGCGACGTTCTCGTTCTGGACACCGTCGCAATCGTTGTCGAGCAAGTCGCAGAGCTCGGGGGTGCCGGTGCAGTAGTTCGGCGCTTGCCCGGTGCAGACGCCGGCCGGGAAGGTGCATTTCCAGGCGCCCATCACGCAGGCGACAGTGACGCCGGTGGTGCACTCGGCCTTCGTTGCGGAGGGGCTGACGCCGCAGACCTGGTTGGGCGCGGGGGCAATGACGTTCTCGTCGATCAGGCCGTCGCAATCGTCGTCGAGGCCGTTGCAAGTCTCCTGCGCCGAGATGAAGTCGCAGTCGTACTCGCACTTCTGATCGTTGTTGAGGTCGTAATAACCCGGCTCGCAGCCCTTGAACTGGCAAGCTCCCGAGGTGCAGGCCCATGTGGAGTGGACCGAGCCCGTGTAGCAGCTATTGCCGCACGCGCCGCAGTTGTTGACGTCGGTCTGCTTGTCGGGCTGGTTCGTCAGCGCGCCGTCGCAGTTCGCGTCGATGTTGCAGCCGTCCTGCGCGCCCGGCGTCGGGGTGACGGAGTTCTGGCAGACGATGGCGCCGCCGACGCAGGCCTTCGTGCCGGCTTTGCAGGGCGTGGTGGAGCCCGCGGGCGGGTTCAGCGGCACGTTGCAAGCGCCGTTGACGTCTGCCGGCGGGCTTCCGTTGGTCTTGTCGATCTGGCCGTCGCAATCGTTGTCCTCGCCGTCGCACATCTCCGGCTTGGGATCGATGTTGCCGATGCAGACGAGCGTGCCGTTCTGGCATTGCTGCGTGCCGTAGGCGCAGGGGAAGATGTTGCTGATGCCGCAGGCCTTGCCAGCGTCGGTGGGGCTCTCGTCGACGATGCCGTCGCAATCGTCGTCGAGGCTGTTGCAGAGCTCGGGGTTCTGGTTCTCGACGAGGACGTTGGGCCCGGCGCAGACGATCTTGTGGCCTTGGCAGATGGTCTTGCCGAGGTGCGCGGGCGTGGCGCACACGCCGTTGGGATCGCCGTAACAATCGACGCCGAGCTGGGCGTCACCCGAGAGGTCGTCCGCGTCGTCGATCTTGCCGTCGCAGTCGTTGTCGAGGCTGTCGCCGCAGATCTCGACGCCGCCGTTCGTGATGTTGCACTGGTACTCGCAGCCCGTGGCGTAGGAGCCGTCGAGATCCCAGAACCCAGGCTCACACGACTGGATCTTGCATTGCGTGTTGCTGTCGTTGCACGCCTGCCCGGGCTCGGTGCTGCTCTCGCAGACCGGGGTGCCGTGGAGGACGACGCAGGTGCGCCCGCACTTGCCGCAATCGGTGGTGCTGGTGCAGAGGTCGACGTCCTCGTCCTTGAGGCCGTCGCAGTCGTCGTCCTTGTTGTTGCAGAGCGAGTCGTTCGCGCCGCCGGCGACGCAGTAGTACTCGCAGCCCGGCGATGACGGATCGAGATCGTAATAATCGGGCGCGCACTGGCCGGTGCAGGTGCCCGGGGTCTTGCCGGGATCCGCGCTCGGGGTGCAGCCGATGGTGTCGGGGTCGGTGTTGAGCAGGATCTGGTAGCAATTGTTGGCGCAGGTGCCGCAGGCCTCCGGCGTACTCCAATCGGACACGTCGTCGACCGTGCCATTGCAGTCGTCGTCCTTGCCGTTGCACTCCTCGACGCCGCTGTCGGACGGCACGCAGGTGCCGCCGCCGCCGCCGCCCTCGCCGGCCGTGCCGCCCGTGCCGCCGCAGCCGAAGAGGCATCCACCTTCACCGCCGGCGCCGCCGGTGCCGGTGGAGGTCGAGGTGCCCGTGGCCGAGCCGCTGTCGCAATCGCTGAAGCAAAACGCTTGGGTGGTGCAGCCCGCGGAACCCGCGGCGAGGGTGAGCCCCGCCGCGGCCACGAGCCATCCGAGTTTGGAAGAGAAGGTCATCACGCAACCTCCACGTTGCGCGCCGAACGACGGCGGCGAACGAAGGCCAAGGGCAAACCGAGGAGCGCGAGCCAGCCAGCCGACGACCGAGAATCGCCCGCTGCGGAGCAAGAGCAACCGCCGCCGCCCGTCGCGAGGCCCCACGCGCCGTTGTCGGGCGTGCCGGCCGATCCGCCCGAGCCGGGGCCCGCGGCACCCATGCCGCCGTCGCCGGCCGAGCCGCCCGTGCCACCGCCACCCGCGCCACCCGCGCCGCCCGTGCCGCCCATCGGCTCGACGCATTCACCGCGGTTGCAAGCGACGCCCGGCGGGCAATCGTTCTGGCAAACCTGCCCCTGGGGGCAAACCACACCTTCGCAGGGGCAATTGCCGCAGGCGCCCGTCACCGGGTTGCAGCAGCCGCCGCTCGCGCAGGCGCCGGCGCACTGGTTCTGGACGCACGTCGGCGGGGTCTGGGCGAGGTCGCAGTATTGATCGGGGCCGCAATTCGGGCTGCAGGCCTCGACGCACGTGCCGGCCTGGCAGACCTGGCCCGCCGGGCAATCCACGTTCGCGCAGGTCGCGACGCACGTGAACGTAGTGAAATCGGCGCTCGGCTTGCAGATCTGATCGGCCGGGCAGCTATCTGGCTGGCACGGGTTGTTCACGCACGAGCCGAGGTTGCAGACCTTGTTGCAGCCGGTGCAAGGCACGTTGTAGCAGTTGTCCACCACGCACTTGCCGGCGTTCGGCCCTTCGTTCGCGCAGACCTGGCCGGCGCCGCAGCTCACGCCGTCGCACGGATCCTTGCAGCCTGCCTGGCCCTTGCAGACGCACACGGGCGGCTTGTTGCAATTCGCGTCGGCCGGCGTATCGGCGGGCGCGCAGAGCACGTTCCCGTTCGCGTCCTTGACCGTCTTCAGCTCGCAATCGGCGCAGGGCTCCGACACGCAGTAGAAGCCGAGGCTCTCACCCGTCGAGCTCTCCGTCACCTGCTGGCATTGCTGGCCGGGCGGGCACGGATACTCCTTGCCGGGATTGCACGCGCTCGCGCACTGGCACACGCCCGCGCTCCCCTTCACGCACTCCTTGCCGGTGCTGCACAGCGGGATGCCGTTGTTGGGGTTGTCGTTCTGGCCGTCGCAGTCGTTGTCGGAGCAATCGCAGACCTCGAGGACCGGCGTGACCTCGCCCGTGCAGACGAACCCGCCGTTCACGCAGCCGTACGCGCCCTGCTTGCACTCGCCCGTCTCCACGCCGCAGGCCTGACCGATGCTGCCGACCGGCATGGGTTGCGGGTTCATCGAGCCGTCGACGCCGTCAGGTCCGGGGCCGCTCTCGTCGACCTTGCCGTCACAGTCGTTGTCGATGCCGTCGCAGATTTCGGGCTGCGGGGCGTAACCGCCGAGGCACTCCACGCCGGCCGCGCCGTTGCAGAGGAACTCACCCGGCGTGCAAGGGAGGGCGCTACGATCGCCCGGATAGAGCGTCGTGTCGTACGTCGGGACGCACGGCCCGCCCGAGGGGATGCCGTTGTCGTTCGCGCCGTCGCAATCGTTGTCCTTGCCGTCGCAGATCTCGGACACCGGGCCGACGTCGTTCGCGCAATCGAGCACGCCCGCGGTGCAGACGAGCGTGCCCGTCTTGCATTCGCCCTGATTGGAGCCGCACGTCGTGCCGACCTGCGGGAGGCTGCCGTCGTCGAGCATGCCATTGCAGTTGTTGTCGAGCCCGTCGCAGACCTCCGGGCTCGGGGCCTTCGGGTTCGAGCAGACCCACTTCTGCGTGCCCTGACAGACGAGCTTGCCCGTGTTGCACGGCGCCGTGAGCGTGCCCGTGCCCGCGCAGGTCGCACCGGTCGGCGGACACCACGTGAGATTGCCGAACGTGCAGCAATTGCCCGGCTCGGTCCAGCAGCCGTTGTTGGCGCCGGTCGGCGCGTCCGCGAGCGGCGTCTCGTCGACCGATCCGTCGCAATCGTTGTCCTTGCCGTCGCAGACCTCGGGGCCCGGCTGCACGCCGCCCTGGCAGACGAGCGCGCCATTGACGCAGGCCGTGAGGCCGGTCGTGCACGGCGCCTGGTTGTTGCCGCAGGGCGTTCCGACGCCGAAGGGGCTCTCGTCGACCGTGCCGTCGCAATCGTTGTCGATGCCGTCGCAGATCTCCGCGCTCGGCCCGATGAAGCCCTGGCACGTGCCATTGCAGGGCTGCGTGCCCCGCTTGCACTGGCTGTTCGCGCCGTAGTTCAGGTTCGACGGCGTGCCGACGGGCACGCACGGCTGGGCCGGCACGCCTTCGTCGACGGTGCCGTCACAGTCGTTGTCCTGGTTGTCGCAGGTCTCGGTCTGCGGGTTGTTCGTGCAGGCGTTGAACCCGCCGCCGCTCGCCACGCAAGCGCCGGGGAGCGCCACGGGCTGCGCCGCTTTGCACGTCAGTACGCCGGCGCAGTTCGCCGGGCTCGGCTGGCCGCAGGTCGCGCTCGGCGCGCCGTTGTCGGCGATGCCGTCGCAGTCGTTGTCGCAGCCGTCGCAGACTTCAGGCGACGGGACACACGGCATGACGCAAACGCCGCCCTCGTCGGTTTGTCCGTCGCAATCGTCGTCCTGGCTGTTGCAAGTTTCCGGCTTGGGACAATGCGCGGGATTGCCGCATTTATTCACGCCCTCGTCGACCGTGTTTGCAGCGTCGCCGTCGAACGCGGGCCCCGGATCGCAGTTGTTGTCGAGGTTGTCGCAGCTCTCCTTGGGGTTGTAGCAGAGCCAGGTTTCCGGCTGGGTCGCCTGCGTGGGCGTCGTGCAGGGCAGCTTCGTCAGGTCGCCGCCCGGGTTCGCCATGGTGATCGTGCTCTGGTAGTTCGAGAGGCACGTCGTGCGCTGGGCCGGCGTCGCCCACGCGCAGCAGTTCTGGTCCCGGTTGCAGTAATGGGCGAAGCCTTCGTCCGTGCAGCCGTTGCAGTTGTTGTCCGCGTTGTCGCAGGTCTCGGGCTTGATGGCGGAGGCGATGATGGTCGAGAGCGCTTGCGAGAGCTGCGTTTCATTCGTCGCCGGGGTCGATGTGCCCGTGCCGCCGGCCGCCGCGAGCGCGGCGTTGGCCGCAGCCGAGGTGCCGAAGTCGATGACGTGCGTCTTGACCGACCAGTGGATCCCACCGCGCGTGAAGCCAGCGAGGAGATCCGCGGCCGCGTCCAGCGCGTCGTCAGACTGGTCGCAGGTCTCGATACCGTCCGTGACGAGGATCGCGTTGATGACGCGACAGCCACGCTCGCCGAACAGGGAGATCGGCGACTGGAACTCCGGCACGCCCGTGATGGGTCTCGCCCAGGAATCCGAGAGGTAGCGGTAGGCGTCGCGAAGGATGCCGTTCAACGGCGTTTCACCCGCCGGCCAAAGCTCGTAGCTGAGCTGCCGCGTCGGGTGCATCGAGCAGTCGTTGTCGACCCATTTGAGGAGCTCGGGGATGTTCGAGTCCTCGAGCGGCGGCGCGTAGAAGTTGTCGAGCTGCATGGGCACCAGGATCTCGGCGCCGCGTCGATCTTCGGAGTTCGTCTGCGACGTCGGCTCGAGTCCGCAGCCGCCGGAGGGGTTGCCTCCGCCGAGATAGCTCTGCCATGTGCAGTTGCCGACGCCGGTCGAGCCACAGGCCGCGACGCAACCCGTGGCCGTGCCGCGCTGGAACCCGGCGAGCCCGAAGTTCACCTGCCCGCCGAATGCGAAGAACATCTTCCGCAGGGCGCATTTGGCGTGGCTGATGCGGGTCGACCCGAAGCCACACGAGTCCGGTGTCGCGACGGTGCCCGTCATCGACCCCGAGGTGTCGATCAGCATCATGAAGTACGGCTTCGCGGACGAAGGCCAGTCCTTCGGATCAGCGCTCAGGCACGCAGCCGGCTCCACGGCGGAGGCGGGCGGCGCCACGAGCGACGAAGCAGCCACGAGGGCCGCACCAGAAAGGACCGACGCGATACCAAACTTGCGACGGCCGATGCCACGGAAGGGGAAGAGGGTCCTGTTCATGTTCTCGTGATCCAGTCCTCGGGGGACCTCGTCATGCCGCGACGAGCGCCGGGCCGAAGGAAAGTAGGAACGGGAAGAACGCGGATTTTGCAAAGCAGAGGTTTGTTTCGACGCACGGGTTTCCACACCACGCCTGGTGGCGGTGGCTGGACGAGAGACCGCTCGATCCAAGACCGCCGAGGAAGATGATGCTCGTTCACCCTACAAGAGTTCGTGCAAGGCGTAAACTCTCTTGATCGGGATGGGCGAGGGGGCGTTTTCTGTATTGATTTCGGCAGGATAGGCCGCGTGATGCCCCGGGGTGGGCTCCGTGCGGGTCGGAGGCGGAGTCCCCGGGGAAGCGAGTGTCGATGCGCTGGCGGCTTAGACCTGGCCCTTCCGGTGATCGGTGGGGCCGAGCGAGTCATGCCTCGTCACCGACTGTGAGCTACGGCCCTTCGGTTGAACTCTGCCCGTGGGCCGACACGCCGCGCGTACGGGGAGCGCTGGTCAGGTGATATCAGATGCCGCAGAGACCGTTGATACACGAAAGGCCATCGCAGCACTCATCGGTGTTCGCGCACGGTCTCTGCCAGTCCGCGCAGCAAATATTGTTCGGGCCCTCGGGGTAGCCATTGCAACAGCCCGACTCGTATGTGCTCGGGTACCCGTTCGGAATGCAACATTGGCCGTAATCACGACCAGGGACCGATTTTCTGCAGATCATATTGTATCCCGGACAGCAGTCGCCATCGTTCAAGCAGAGTCCGTCGCCCGGCATTGCGCACTGACAGGTCCCGTCAACACAGAAGCCCCATCCGGTACAGCAGTGTTCTTGATCGCCGCACGGGTCACCAACGTCCTGGCAGCAGGCTCCTGATTTGCACTCCCCTTCGCAGCAATCATCTGCATCGCTGCACGGAGAGAAAACGAGGTTGCATGTCGCACACAGACCGTCTTTGCAGGTACCACTACAGCACCTCTCGTCCTCCGGACCACTGCTCGTGCACGTCTGACCATTGGCGTAACAACACGAGGAGCCGTTGCAGACTCCTGCACAGCAATCGCTGGTCTGCGTACATGGGTCGTGAATGACACTGCAGAGAAGTTGCTCGGCGCTGGCGATGTCCTGGTCACTCTCGGGAGCAGATACCGGCGCGCTGTCACAAGCCGTGGCGACGGTTGCGCAAATCATGGTGTGTCCCTTGGTGCTGCGTGGCCTACAATCTGTCCGTACTTAGGCAGCGTACGGATTGCAAGCATGCAGCAGGGACGCAACGCCCTGTGACGATGGAGGGAGCCGCGGCGAGGGCGAGCCCCGCCGCGGTCACGAGTCATGGGAGGGTGGGATCAGGCTGCCTTCGTGCTGCGCGTCGAGCGACGCCGGCGAAGGAACGCCAAGGGCAAACCGAGGAGCGCGAGCCAGCCAGTCGACGAGCGAGCATCACCCGCCGCAGAGCACGAGCAGCCGCCGCCGCCCGTCGCGAGGCCCCAAGCGCCCTTGTCGGGGCCGCCGGCCGTGCCGCCGACGCCGGTCGTACTGCCGCCGCCGCCCGCGCCCGGACCGCCGCCGCCCGCGCCGCCCGCGCCCGAGCTCGTGCTCGAGCCCGTGCCGCCCATGGGATCGACGCACTGGCCGCCATTACAAACCTGACCGCTCGGGCAAAGGACGCCCTCGCACGGACAGTTGCCACAAGCGCCCGTGAGCGGGTCGCAGCAGCCGCCGTTCGCGCAGGCCCCGGTGCACTTGTTTTGCACGCACACGGGCGGGGTCTGGCTCGTGTCGCAGGCCTCACCCCCGTCGCACGCAGGATCGCAGGTCGGGACGCACGCGCCGTCCTTGCAGGCCGTGCCGGCCGCGCAATCGACGCCCGCGCAGGTCGAGACGCACGAGAACGTGGTGAAATCGGCGCTCGGCTTGCAAACCTCGTCGGGCGGGCAAGCGCCGGGCACGCACGGGTTGTCGACGCAGGAGCCGAGGTTGCACGCCTTGTTGCAGCCGGGGCAAGGCACGTTGTAGCAGGTGTCCACCACGCACTTGCCGAGGCTTTGCCCGGTGTTCGCGCAGACCTGGCCGCTCGGGCAGCTCACGCCGTCGCAAGGATCCTTGCAGCCCTCCTGGCCCTTGCAGACGCACACGGGCGGCTTGTTGCAATTCGCGTCGGCCGGCGTATCGGCAGGCGCGCAGATCACGTGGCCGGCCGCGTCCTTGATCGTCTTCACCGAGCAATCGCCGCAATTGTCGGGGACGCAATAGAACCCGAGCGTTTCGCCAGTCCCGCTCTTCGTGACGTCCTCGCACTTCTGCCCAGGCGGGCAGGGGAATTCGCCGCCCTTGCAAGGCGAGGCGCACGCGCAGGAGCTGCCGCTCTTCACGCACTCCTTGCCCGCGCTGCAGAGCTTCGTCTTGCCCGGATCCTGCTCGTCCGTCATGCCATCGCAGTCGTTGTCGACGCAATCGCAGGACTCGTCCGTGGCCTCCATGCCGCCGATGCACGTGAGCTGGCCATTGACGCAGCCAATCTTGCCCTCGGCGCAGACGCCGACATTCAAGCCACAAGGATCGCCGACGTTTATGGCCGGCGGCGGGGCGGGGTTCGCCGAGCCGTCGATGCCGTCCGGTCCGGGGCCGCTCTCGTCGACCTTGCCGTCGCAATCGTTGTCGAGGCCGTCGCAGACCTCGGGCGAGGGGCCGATGCCGCCCATGCACGCCGAGCCGCCCAGCCCGTCGCATTGATAGACGCCCGGCTGGCACGGCCCCGCGCTGCGATCGCCGGGGTAGAGCGTGGTGTCGTACGCGACGGTGCACGCGCCGCCGGCCTGGATGCCGTTGTCGATCGTGCCGTCGCAGTCGTTGTCCTTGCCGTCGCAGAGCTCCTGCGTGGGGCCGATGTCGCCCACGCAATCGAGCACGCCGGCCGCGCACGCGAGCGCGCCGATCTGGCACTCGCCCGTGTCGCTGCCGCAGGGCTGTCCGACCTGGGCGATGCTCCCGTCGTCGACCATGCCGTTGCAATCGTTGTCGAGGCCGTCGCACGCCTCGGGCTCGGGGGCCTTCGGCGTCGCGCACACCCACTTCTGCAGGCCCTGGCAGACGAGCTTGCCGGTGTTGCAGGGCGCCGTGAGCGTGCCCGTGCCGTTGCAAGTCCCGCCGGGCGGCGGGCACCACGTGAGGTTCCCGAACGTGCAGCAATTGCCGGGGTTCGTCCAGCAGCCGTTCGTGCCGGCGGCCGGCGCGTCGGCGAGCGGCGTCTCGTCGATCGAGCCGTCGCAATCGTTGTCCTTGCCGTCGCAGACCTCGGCCTGGGGTTGCGTGCCGCCCTGGCAGACGAGCGCGCCGTTGACGCACGCCGTGAGGCCCGTCGTGCAAGGCGCCTGGTTCACGCCGCACGGCGTGTTCACGCCGAACGGGCTCTCGTCGACGGTGCCGTCGCAGTCGTTGTCGATGCCGTCGCAGATCTCGGCGCTCGGCCCGACGAAGCCCGAGCAGACGCTCGATCCGCAGGGCTGCAAGCCTTTCTTGCACTGGCTGTTCGGGCCGTAGTTCAGGTTCGACGGCGTGCCGACGGGCACGCACTCGAGCGGCGCGACGCCGTCGTCGATCGTGCCGTCGCAGTCGTTGTCGATGCCGTCGCACGTCTCGGTCAACGGGTTGTTCTGGCAGGTATTGTACCCACCGCTCGGCACGCAGGTGCCGATGGGCACGGCCTGCGGCGGCTTGCACGAGAGCGTGCCGACGCAGTTTTGCGGGGTCGTGAGGCCGCAGGCGATCGCGGGGATGCCGTTGTCCGCGATGCCGTCGCAGTCGTTGTCGCAACCGTCGCAGACCTCGGGCGAGGGCTTGCACGTGCAGGAGGCGCCGAGGCCCTCGTCGATGAGGCCGTCGCAGTCGTCGTCCTGGCCGTTGCAGGTCTCGGCGACGGGGCAGTGCAGGGGGTTGCCGCACTTGAAGACGCCCTCGTCGACCGTGTTCGGCGGGTCGCCGTCGATCGTGGCCTCGGGATCGCAGTTGTTGTCGACGCCGTCGCAGGTCTCCTTCGGGTTGAAGCAGAGCCAGCTCGTCGGATCTTGCTGCTGGGCCGCCGTCGTGCACGGCAGCTTCGTGAGATCACCGTCGGGATCGGCCGCGGAGATCGTGCCCTGGTACGTCGAGAGGCAGGTCGCGCGCTGGGCCGGCGTCGCCCAGGTGCAGCAGCTTTGCCCCTTGTTGCAGTAGTGGACGAAGCCCTCGTCGGTGCAGCCGTTGCAGTTGTCGTCGGCGTTGTTGCAGCTCTCGGGCTTGATCGAGCTGGCGATGATGTTCGCGAAGGCCTGGCTGAGCGAGGCCTCGTTCGTTGCGGTTTGCGCCGCGCTCGTACCTCCGGAGGCCGCGATCTGGTTGGCTTGCGAGCCGACCTGGCCGAAGTCGATGACGTACGTCTTGATGCTCCAGGCGATGCCGCCCTTCGTGAAGCCTGTGAGCAAATCCGCCGCGGCGTCTTTCGCGTCGTCGACGGTATCGCAATTCTCGCCGCCGTCGGTCACGAGGATGACGTTGACCGAACGACAGGGCCGCTCCCCCTGCGCGAGGCTCCCGAGCGGCGAGGGGTGCACGAGGCCCGGCGTCACGGGGCTCGCCCAGCCTTCGGAGAAGTACCGGTAAGCGCTGCGCAGCATGCCGTTCAGCGGCGTGTTGCCCTGCGCGAAGAGCTCCTTCTGATCCGAGCAGTCATTGTCGACCCACTTGAGGAGCTCGCCGATGTTCGAAGGATTCGACGGCGGGCTATAATAGTTGTCGACGAGCAGCGGGACGACGATGTTCGCGCCGTCGCGGCAGCCGGAGTTCGGCTGGGCCACGGGCGGGTTGCCGCACTCCGCGGGCTCCGTGCCGCACCCCGGGATGGGGGTGTAGTTCGGGTAGTCGCTGTGAAGGCAGGCCTCGGGCGTACACGCCGCGTCACAGGCCTTCTGGATCTTCGCGAAGGTCGCGAGCCCGAAATTCGCCTGCCCCGCGAACGCCTGGAAGGTGTTTTTCATGGCGCAACGGCCATGCCCGAGGCGGTCGTTCACGTAGCCGCACGAGTTCGCGGCGCCCGCGACCGCGGACGTCATCGATCCGGACGTGTCGAACATCACCATGAAATAGGGCTTCGACGGCGCCGGCCATGCCGCAGGATCAAACGACAAACACGCCGCCGGCTCCGCGAGCGCGGGGCTCGCGGCTGCGACCGCCGCGGCCGCGAGGCCGAGCGCCGCCCCGACCTTCACCTGCACCACGCGTTGCCCAAGAAGTGTACGAACCCTGGTGAACATCGTGTCCTGTCCCCGCTGACCCGCGTCGGGCGTGTCCCGCGCTTCCCCCAAGGCAGGGGTGAACCGCAGAGCACGTACGCACGCCAGCGGTCCATGGTCGCACGCAAGCTCGCGATCCAGCAAGGCGCGAGTTTCCCAAGTTCAGAAGACAGCCGTTCGGCATGGTGCCCCACGGCCGTCAAGCCCTCGACGCGAAAGCTCGCGCCTCGGCCCCGAACCGGGGTCATGCACCCGGACGAACCCGGAAAACCCGCCCGAAGAGGCCCGCGCAAGCGAAGCCTGTGGGAGACCCACGAACGCGCTTTCCCGCAGGCGCGCGTTGCGATACACGAAGGTGCGTACCGTGGGATCCGGCACTTCGAGCACTGGACGCGATGCACTCTCCTCCGCGCGCCGCGCCGCGCCCGCCGCGCTCGCCGGCTCGGGCCGCGCCGCGGCCTCCGAAGCGAGGGCGCCCCAAGCGAGCCCGCAAGGCGCTTCGTCGTCCGCTGCGTCCACGCGCCCCCGAGGCCGGCCGAAAGGCCCGTTCACGCAGCACCGGCGCCTCGACACGTTGCGCGCGCTCTTGCAGCGGCACCCGAAGGGCCTGACGATCTACGAGCTCGCCCGCGAGCTCGACGTGACGCCGCGATCGATGCGCCGCTACCTCGCGGAGGTGCGGCGGGATCTCGATCTCGTCTCGACCACGAGCAAGCCGGGCGGGACGCGGCTCTGGCGCCTCGCCCCCGGGGAAGCACCCCGGCGCGTCGAGGTCCGCCGCACGCAGGCGTATGCGCTGCTCGCCGCGCGGCGCCTGTTCGAGCCGATGCGCGGCTCGACGCTCTACGAGGAGATCGACCTCGCGGCGCAGCAGCTCCTCGGCGTCGCGCGCCGCCCTGGCCGCGGACCGAACGCGGGCGTGGCTGACGCGCGGCTCGAAGAGCGCTTCCTCTACCTGCCGTTCGCGCCGAAGGACTACGCGGCGCACACGGAGGCGCTCGACGATCTCTTCCAGGCGGTCGCCGATCTACGGCCGCTCCAGTGCCGGTATCGGCGCGCGAAGGACGGGCGCGAGGACAAGGTCGTCATCCATCCCTACGCGATGGTGCTCTACAAGGACGCGATCTACTGCGTCGGCTTGCACGCCGGCCGCGGCGAGATCCGCACGTTCTTGCTCGACCGCATGCGCGACACGGAGTGCGCGACGACGGAGCGCTTCGACTTGCCCGCGGACTTCCGGGTCGAGGACTACTTCCAGGGCACGTTCGGCATCTGGTCGGGCGGCGCGTCGACGCACGTGGTGATCGACTTCAGCGCGAAGGTCGCCGACTTCGTACGGACCCGCAAGGTGCACCCGTCGCAGGTGATCGAGGAGCTGCAAGGCGGGGGCGTGCGCTTGTCGCTCGACATCGGCGACATGACGGAGCTGACCTCGTGGGTCCTCGGCTTCGGCGAGACGGCGCGTGTGCTCGAGCCCCCGGATCTCGTGGTGCGTGTGAAGAAGGAGCTCGAGCAGGCGGTGGCGAACTACGAGGCCGATCCGGAGGACCGGCCGAAGGTCAAGAAGAGCCGCTCGTCGTAGCCAAAAGGGCTCTGCCCGGTTCGTCCGAGCAGAGCCCTTCGTGCTCACGCTGCTGCGTCGATCATGAGATCGCGCGCATCGCCTCGTCGATCATCACCTGATGCTCGCGCGGGTCGGCCCAGCGGGCGCGCCCCTCGTCCGGCAGCCGATCGACCGGATCGAAGTACAGGTACTTCTGGCCGGGCTTGACGCTCGGGCTCTCGAAGATGCTGATGCCCGTGGTGCGATCGTAGAACTCGTACGAGTGCACGTCGCGCTTGCCGCCGCCGCCGGGGGCGTCGACGACCACGGTCGGCGTGTTGAACCCTGCGGTCGAGCCACGCACGTGCGTCTCGATGAGCTCCCCCGTGGCCACGGTCGTGCGTAGATCCTCGGCGCCCTTCACGAGGTCGTGCACGTACACGTAATAGGGCTGCACGTTGAGGTGGCCGAGGCGCTTGACGAGCAGCTTCATCGTCTCCGGGTCGTCGTTGACGCCGCGGATGAGCACGCTCTGGTTGCGCACGCGGAGCCCACGCTCGAAGAGCTTCTGCATGGCGTCGCGCGTGATGCCCGTGATCTCGTTCGGGTTGTTGAAGTGCGTGTGGACCGCGACCTCCTTGTGCAGCTTGCGGCCGAGGTCGGAGATGTACGTGACGGCGTCGATCCACTCGTTATCCGTCAGGATCTTCTGCGGCATCACGGCCGGGCCCTTCGTGGCCAGGCGGATGCGGCGGATGTTCGTCATGCCGAGCAGCGTCTCGCCAATCGAGCGAATCTGCTCGGGCCGCAGGTTGTACGCGTCGCCGCCCGAGACCACGATGTCCTCGAGCTCGGGCCGCGAGGAGATGTACGTGTACGCGGCCCGCCAGCGATCCTCGTCGACCTTGAAGTGGGTCTTCTCGACCTCCTCGGTGTCGATGCCGACGGCATAACTCCGCGTGCAGAAGCGGCAGTAGACCGGGCAGGTATCGAGCGGGAGGAAGAGGGCCTTGTCGATGTAGCGGTGCGTGAGCCCCGGGACGGGCGCGTCCGCGCGCTCGTGCAGCGAGTCGAGCCCGAGCTTCGGGTGATCCGGCAAGAAGCGCGATTTCAGCGGGATGAACTGGGTGCGCAGCGGATCCCGATAGGGGTCATTCCAGTCGATGAGCGAAAGGAGGTACGGCGAGACGCGCACGCTCATCGGCGCGCGGGCGAAGCCCTCGGTCGCGTCCTTGATGAACTCCTCGGAGACGAGATCACGCAGGGCTTCGAGCAGTTTGTCGGGCCGGGTGATCGATTTCTTCGACTGCCAGCGATGATCGAGGAATTGCTCCTCGGTGACGTCGGCATAGGCGGGAATCCTCCGCCAGTCCGGCGCTTCCTTGAAGTTCTTGTACTCGAGCCGCGCCGGCTCGACCGGGGGCTTGAGCGGTACGATTTCGTAGGTGCGTTTGCTGAGCTCGACGAGGCTTTGGGCAGTCATGGTTCGCCCCCAAGCGGGTTTTTTATGGCGGCGGCCCTCGGGCTCGCCCGGCTGACGAGCGCCATATAGAACAATCGGGCGTCCGTGCAACCCGCAGGAAGGGGCGATCTTAGCACAGGGGCGGCCGCGGGGTCTCCAGCGAGTGGCGGTGCCTCCCGATTGCTGCGCTGCGTTGCGCGAGCGGTCGATGGGGGGAGCGGGTCAGGGGTCTTCGGGCGCCTGCGGCGCGCGCGCGGCTTTGAAGCTGCGATAATGCCCCACCACGCAGCCCACGTACCCTTGCGTTTCCTCGTAGGGTGGGATGCCCTGGTACTTCATCACCGCATTTTCGCCCGCGTTGTAGCCAGCGACCGTGAGCTCGAGATCGCCGTTGAACATGTTCGCGAGCACCCGCAGATAACGCGTGCCACCGAGGATGTTTTCGCGAGGATCAAAGGCGTCACGCACCTGCATTCGCAGCGCCGTCGCCGGCATGAGCTGCATCAGGCCCTGCGCGCCCGTGGGCGAGACCGCGCGCGGATCGAAGTCGCTCTCGCACTTGATGATCGCGCGAATCAGCTCCTCCGGAAGACGATAAAGACGCGCGCCTTCCCGGATCCACGTGTCGTACCGTCCAAAACGCTCCGGCGATCGATCACTCGGCATCGACACCGTGAAAAGCTGCGCGGCCTTCTTGCGCGATTTGGTTCCGTCTCCGCTCGTGATTCGATCCATCTTCCCGCCCGATTTTCCTGCTTGGACGGGTTGGCTCGTGACGTGCACGTTTCCCTGCGCGTCCGTGTAGGTATAGATGTCGGCGCGCGCGTGACCAGGGACGAGAAGCAACGCCGCCCCGAGGCCGAGGAGGCCGACGGCAGCGCGCGCAGAGGTGAGCGAAGAGGCGGCCAAGCGAGGCCAGGATAGCACACGATCGGGCGGCGGCATCCGGGGCCGAACCGACGAGGGGGGCCGAAGCTTCCCGTGGAGCGTTCAGGGCCCCCAGAGCGACGTGGGCAGCGCGTTTCGATGCGAGAGCGCGAGCAGATCCATGAGCAGGGCCACCGTCACGTGCACGAGGAAGCCCGAGTAGATGCTCTTCGTGCGCATCGCGAGCGAGCCGAGCGCGATGCCCGCGACCACGGCGCCGGCCGCTTCGAGGTACGGCTTGCCATAATGAATCATGCAATAAGGCACGCACATCGCGAAGATCGCGCCGGAGCCGAGCGTCGTGCGCAACCCCGAGAGCCAGAAGCCCCGGAAGAAGACCTCGAGCGCGAAGAACTGCGCGAAGTACATCATCTCCCACATCGCGAGGTCGAACCACGAGCGGGAGCATTGCTTGTAAAACGGGTAATACGTGCCGAAATCGGGGGACCGCGAGACGATCACGACCGCAGGGACCACGACCGCGAGGCAAAGCCCGTAGATCCACGCGTGCTTCAAGAAGCCGCGGACCCGTAGGCCCATGTCGAACAGGCTGTCCTTCCGGAAGCAGATCTTCCAGATGATCATGGGCACCGCGACGTACCCGAACACGCGCGTGAATGCCCACCAGCCGTAGCCGTAGAGCTCGTTCCACTTGCGGAGATCGATCCCGAATCCGCCCTGCTTTTCGAGCTCGCGCAAGAATGGCTTCAGGTGATTTTCATAAAAATCACGGCCGCCATAGTATTCCTGGAGCGTGAGCACGAGCGCGGTGGTCACGAAGAGCACCGCAGGCCGGTAATCGTACGTGCCCGCGGCGAGCGTCTTGCGCTGGTGCTCGTGCGCCGCGACGTCGAGCTCGCGCCACGTGCCGCGGAAGAAGAACCAGAGGACGGGCGCGAGCGCGATGTACGCGGCGACGGGGAAGAGGGCCTTGGTCGCCGTCTCGAAGAGCGTCGGCGCGGCGCGCGCGCCCGGGCCCGCCGCCGCGGCGAGGAGCGTCGAGGCGAGGTCGAACATGGCGGCTCAGCCGGCCCCGGACGAAGCGGCGATCAAGCCGAGCGCATGATCGAGGCGCGCAAGGACACGCGGCTTGCCGACAAGCGCGAGGACGTCGAAGAGCCCAGGCGTCGCCGTCCGGCCGCTGACCGCGACGCGGACGGGCTGCGCCACGTCCTTGATCTCGAGCTTCTTCTCGGTGAGGAGCTCGCCGAACCGAGCCTCCAGGTTCTTCGCGGAGAAATCGTCGATCGACGCGAAGAGATCCCGCACGGCCTTGAGGTGCGGGGCCTTGTCCGCGACGAGGAACTTCTTCACGGCCTTCTCGTCGTAGACGGGCAGATCGCGGAAGAAGTAGTCGAGCGCGTCGGCCGCGTCAGCGTATGTCTGCGCGCGCTCGCGGATGAGCGGCAGGATCGCGCGGACCGCCTCGCGATCGACGCCCGAGAAGCCTCGTTTTTCGAGGAACGGGAGCGTGCTGTCGAGGTACACGTCGTCGGGCGTGAGCGCGGGGGACTTGAGCTGCTCGAACGCGATGGCCGCGAGCTTCTTCGTGTCGAACTTGCCGTCCGCCTTGCTGCAATTCTCCCAACTGAACTTCTGGACGAGGTCCTGCATCGAGAAGATCTCCTCGTCGCCGAAGGACCAGCCGAAGCGGACGAGGTAGTTCAGGAGGCCCACCGCGGAGATGCCGCGCTCGCGGTACTCGCCGACGGAGACCGCGCCGTACCGCTTCGAGAGCTTCTCGCCGCTCGGCGCGAGCATCATCGGCAGGTGCGCGAACTGCGGCACCTGCGCGCCGAGCGCCTGGTAGAGCAGGATCTGCGGCGGCGTGTTGATCATGTGATCACGGCCGCGCGCCACGAGCGTGATGCCCATGGTGATGTCGTCGATGACGGCGCCGAGGTTGTAGAGCGGGACGCCGTCCGCACGCATGAGCACGGCGTCCTGTTGCGTGTTGTTCGGCGTGACGACCTCGCCGAAGACGAGATCACGGTAGGTAACGGCGCCCGAGCTCGGTGCGCGGAAGCGAATGACGAACGGGCGATCCGGAGCCGGGCCCGTGCGGTCGCGGCAGGTGCCGGGGTAACGGAACTGGGCCTTCGGATCGCGGGCCTTCAGGGCCTCGCGCTGGGCGTCGAGCTCTTCCTTCGTGCAATAACAACGATAGGCCGCGCCCGCCGCGATGAGCTTCGCCACGTACTCCTGGTAGAGCGGCAGCCGCTCCATCTGGCGGTACGGGCCGTGCTCGCCGCCGACCTCGGGGCCTTCGTCCCAGCCGAGGCCGAGCCAGCGCAGCTCGCGCAGGATGATCGCCTCGTTCTCCGGCGTGCTCCGCTCCTGGTCGGTGTCCTCGATACGAAGGACGAAGGTGCCGCCGGTCTTGCGCGCCCAGAGCCAGTTGAAGAGCGCAGTCCGGACGCCGCCGATGTGGAGGTAGCCCGTGGGAGAGGGGGCGAATCGAACGCGAGGCTTGCCTTGTGCCATGGCGCCCGCGCTGTAGCATTTTTCGTAGCGATTGTCGGCCTCGGCGTGCTCGCCCGCCGCATGCTCGGCCAACGCGTGTATACCCTCGGCTCCGAGCTCGCACGTGAAACGATTCCTGAAGCAAGCAGCGCTCATCGCCGGGAAGGACCTCGCCATCGAGCTGTCCACGGGCGAGATCGTGACCACGAGCGGGTTCTTCGCCGTGCTCGTCGCCGTCATCGCGTCCCTCGCGTTCTTCGCAGGACAAGAAGCAACGGAAGGCGTGGCGCCCGGGGTGATATGGGTCTCCGTCGCGTTCGCTTCGGTGCTCGCCGTCGGGCGAACATGGCAACGTGAGCGCGAGGAGAACGCGCTCGCGGGGCTGCTCGTCCTGCCCGTGTCGCGCGGCGCGATCTTCGCGGGGAAGGCCGTGAGCGTGGCGATCTTCGTGGGGCTCGTGGAGGCGATCGTGGTCCCCGTGAGCGCGCTGCTCTTCTCCGTCGATCTGATCCGGATGGGGCCCGGGCTCCTCTTGATCGCGCTGTTCGCGACGCCGGGGATCGCCGCGGTGGGGACGCTCTTCGGCGCGATGACGGTGCGCACGCGGGCGAGGGATCTCGTACTTGCGAGCGTATTCTTTCCGCTGCTCGCGCCGACCTTGCTCGCCGCCGTGGCCGGCACGCGCGAGCTCTTCGGCGGTGCCGAGACGAGCGAGCTCTTCGATTACCTCGCGCTGATGGGCGTGTTCGGGACGGTGTTCACCGCCGGCGGCGTGGGGCTGTTCGATACGCTCATCGACGGTTGATGGGGGGTTGGGGGCGTAGCTCCGCTTGTCGGAGCGGAGCCCTCAAGCGTTGATCGCGGCGGCGCAGCGCTCGGCCGCGGCCGTGATCACATCGAGATCGAAGTCCATGCCGGTGCATTCGCCGACGGCCCAGATGCCTTCGCCTGCCGCGCCGTTCGCGTCACAAGCGACCGCGTAGCCGCGCGTAGGATCGAACCGCACCTCGGCTCCGGCCTGCGCCGCGAGTTCGAACGCAGGCGCGCCGGGGAGCGCGAGGGCGAGGATCTCCGTATCGATGCGGCGTTCGTCGTCTGCGCCTTCGCGCAGGAGAACACGCTTCACCTGGCCCGTGCCTTCGACGCCCGCGAGGGCGGACGCCTCGCAGCGCACCACGCGATCGCCGAGCCGTCGTGCGAGCTCGTCAGCCCAAAACCCTTCACCCGCGACGACGACGGGGCCGTCGGGCTCCACGCCGTACGTATGAAGGAGGCACACCGCGCGCGCCGAAAAGACGCCGGGAAGATCGTTGCCCGGGAAGGCTGAGATGCCGTCGTGCGCGCCCGTCGCGAAGACCTTTGCAGGCGCGCGCACCACGACGGCTCCTTCTTCCGCAGCGACGAGCAGATCCCCGAGGTAGATGCCGGCCGCCGTGGCGCGAGAAATGACGAGGTCACCGCTCGGCCGGATCGATGCGAGGTGCGGCGCTCGGTCGGGGAGCGCGCGGAGCGAGCCGCCAAGCGAGAGGCCGTCGTCGACGACGACGACACGCGCGCCCGCCGCGCCGAGCTTTTGCGCGACGACGAGGCCCGCGAGGCCGGCGCCCACGACCACGACGTCGGCTTCGAGCAAGCGCGCGGGCCGAGGCGCTTCGATCTCCGAGGGCATGCGACCGAGCCCCGCGATCTTGCGCGCGAAGCTCTGCATGATGGAGCCGAGCGCAGGGACGCCCGCCATGAAGTGGTGGTGATCGATGCCCTTCGGGAAGAACCAGTCCGTCACCCGCAAGAGGTCGGCCTGGCGCGAGCCAACGACGTTCTGGGCCTCGACCTCTTCGTCGCCCCGGGTCGCGTGGAGGCAGGTCATCACGTTCGGCGTGCCGTCGACGCGCATGAGGCAGCCGTCACACCCGCCGCGGAAGCAGCTCGCGCTGCGCGGGCGGTGGAGCTTGGGGCTCCGCGCCAGGATGATCTTGTCCTCGGCGAGGAGGGAGGCGGCGAGCGGTTCGCCCCGCTCGGCCCGCACCGGCGAGCCGTCGAGGTGGATCGTGACCGGATCTCGGAAGGCCCGCGTACGCCGGAACATGGGCCACGGCCCTATAGCACGGCGAACTCGGGGGTGACCCCCGCAAACAAAGGTCCACGAGGACTCGCGCCTGATCTACCCTCTCGAATCGATGCGCCTAGGCATCCTCGGACCGGCCAACAGAGATCTGCCCGCGCTTGCACGGGCGGCGCAGCTCCTGCTGGACGAGGTCCAGGTCGACCAAATCATCTACCTGTCGGACGACGGCGCGCTCGATCTCGTGGCGAAGGCCTGGGCGTACCGGCTTGTCGACGCGAACCCGAGCGAGGATCTCCTCTATGCACGCGCGGCAGTGCGATGCGCGCGCGCGACGCCGGAGGCGATCGACGCCTACGTGGCCGCCGAGCGCGCGCGGTCGCGGCTGCGCGCGCTGACGAGCATCCCGAGCCGCCAGCTCCGATCGATCGAGCTCGTCGACGGGCGCGTCGCGGTCTTCGTTTACGACAAAGGCATCCTCGATCAGGACGACATCGCGGCCGCGAGCTTGCTCGTGTTCGGGCGGAGCCAAGAGCCGACGATGAAGCGCATCGGTTCGCGGATGTTCGTCTCCCCGGGGCCGATCGGGGCGCCGGGCGGCGGCATGGCCGTGCTCGAAGAGGCGCCGTCGGGCGGGGTGCGCGTGGAGATCCGGAACGCGAGCGGGGCCGTCACCGCAGAGGACATGCTGGGCGGAGGGCCGAGCCTGCCGGGCGTCAAAATGCGGGTGCAGGATGGCAAGAGCAACGGATGAGCGCAGCGCGCCCGCGGCCGCGTCGGGGCATCGGGTCGCCGTGTTCGGAGGGAGCTTCAACCCGCCGCACGTCGCGCACGTGCTCGCGGCGGTGTACGTGCTGTCGACGGAGCCCGTGGACGAGGTGCTCGTGGTGCCCGTCTACAGGCATCCGTTCGCCAAGGAGCTCGCGCCGTTCGAGGATCGGCTCGTGATGTGCAGGCTCGCGTTCGCCTGGATCCCGCGCGTCCGCGTCTCCTCCGTGGAGCGCGAGCTCGGCGGCGAGAGCCTCACGTTGCGGACGCTCGAACACCTCGCCGCGCAGCACCCGGACTGGTCGATGCGCCTCTTGCTCGGCGCCGACGTGATCGCGGATCTGTCGAAGTGGCACCGCTTCGATCGGATCGAGGCGATCGCTCCGCCGCTCTTCGTGGGCCGCGCGGGCGTGATGGCCGAGGGCGCGCCGGAGCCGATGCTGCCGAAGATCTCGAGCACCGAGGTGCGAGACGCGATCGGCAGCGGCGAGATCGAGCGCGTCGAGAAGCTCGTGCCGCGCGAGGTGCTCGCGTACGCGGCCGAGCGGGGTCTCTACCGGAGGAGCTGATGGCCGCGCAGAAGAGCGTGTTCATCCTGGGCGCAGGGAAGGTCGGCGCAGGGCTCGCGCGGGCGCTGCGCCGCGCGGGGTACGTGGTGACGTTGCGCCCGCAACGAAGCGGGTTGCCGGCGCGGCGCATCGACGCGCCGTTCGTGATCCTGGCCGTGCGGGATCGTGAGCTCCAGCCGCTCGCGGAGCGGATCCGGGACGCGGGATTGTTGGGGCACAAAAGGGCGGTCGTCGTGCATTGCGCGGGCGCGCTCGGCCCGGAGCCGCTCGCGCCGCTCCGGAGCGAGAACGTCGCGGTCGCGCAGATGCACCCGATGATCTCGTTCGCGTCGCCGGAGGTCACGCCGTCGCTCGCGCGCGGGCAGCTCCACGTGGACGGAGATCCGCGCGCCGTGCGGGCGGCGGCGGCGATCGGGCGAAAGCTCGGGATGACGCCGCGGACGATCTCCGGGCTCGATCGCGTGCTGTACCACGCGGCGGCCGGGCTCGTGGCGAACGGGGCCGCGGCGCTCGCCGCGGGCGGGGTGGATCTGCTCGGACGCGCAGGCGTGCCTGCGGAGACGGCGGCGGCGATGCTGGGCCCGCTTCTTCGAAGCGTCGCGGACAACGTCGAAGCGATGGGTTTGCCGGCGGCGCTCACGGGGCCGGTGCGTCGCGGGGACGCCGCGGGCGTGGGCCGGCACCTCGAGATGCTCTCGCGCGCGGCGCCGCACCTCGTGCCTCTTTATGTGGCGGCTTCGAGGTTGCAGGTGCCGCTCGCGCGCGCCCTGGGCGATGCGCCGGCGGAAAGCTTCGACGCCATCGTCACGGTGCTCGAAAAGGCGCCGGGCGGCGCCTGAAAAACGTTGCGGTGAGCGAGCCGCGGACCGTACGCTGAAGAAGCCGTGGCGGACCCCGGACCTCGCACTTCTCCGCTTGATCGGTCTTCACCCCAGGATCCTTCGGGTGTTCGCACCGAAGGTGTCTTCGGCGGGGAGGCGAGCGCGCTGCCGTCTGGCGCGGTGATCGCCGCCCCTTTGCGCGCTTCGCTCCGCGGGCTCGCGGCGGTCGACGATCTGCTCTGCGCGAAAGGCGCGAGCGGGCTCGTGATGCTGCACGGGCCGCGCGCGACGCTGGAGGCCGTGGGCGCGCACGCGGCGCGGCGCGCGCAGGTGATCGGACGCGCGTGCGTGCGAGTCGCCGAGGTCGCGTGGGACGAACCCTGGCGCGAGATCGCCGCGCAGATGGGGATCGGCGACGTGGTGGAGCCGCGCCTCGTGGCTGCAAGGATCCTCGGCGCGGCGAACGGCGCGATGATCGTCGTGTCCGAAGGCACGCCGACGCACTGGGGACAGGCGGTCGTGGAGGAAATGGCGCGCCGCGTGGAGGCGCCGCGTGGAGGCGCCGCGCCGCTCGTGCTCGTGTTGAGAGAGGTGGCCTCGGCGCCGGCAGGCGCGCGCCTCGTGCAGATCGATCCGATCGCGTCACCGGAGGATCTGCGGCGCTACTGGGAGGCGATCGCGCAGGCGGCCGAGCTTCGTCTCGGTGCGGAGGAGGGCCGTCTCGAAGCGCTGGAGCGCTGGTGGTCGGCGGCGCGCCGGGCGCCGCTCGACGGGCGCGCCGAGCCGATCGTGCTGGAACCGGCGCAGAGGCGGCTTTGCGCGCGGCTCGCGCTCGCGCAACGGAGTTTGCCCGCGGCGGAGGCGAGCCGACTCGGCGCGAGCGTGGACGTGGAGGCGCTCGTCGCGCGGGGCGTGGCGACGATCGACACGGCGGGATCGATGAAGCTCACGGGCGCCGCGCCGATCGAGCTTGAAGCCGATCGCGAGGATGCGGTCGCCGTGGCGAGCGCGCTCGAAGCGGTGTTCCCCGTGGATCCCTGGGCGATGCTCCGCGCGGCCGAGTTGTGGGCGCGCGCGGGCGACGCGGAGCGGGCGGAGCTGCTCGCGACGCGCGCGCTCGCGGGTGTGGCAGAGCCTTCCGCGCGGGTGGATTTCTGGCGACGGTGGGAAGCGGCGCTCGCGCTGTTCTCGGACGCGTCGACGACGCAGGCGCTCCTGCGTTCGGCCGAGCTCGCGCTTCGCGTCGGCGATGCGGAGCGGGCGACAGGGTTCGCGCGGGCTGCGGCGGCGCGGGATGGAAACGCGCCCGAGGTGATGATCACGCTGGGCAAGGCGCTCAGCGCCGAGGGCGATCTCACGACGGCGACGATCGTGCTCGAACGCGCCATGGGCCGCGCGGATGCGTTCGGCGCGCGCGCGCGTGCGGCCGTGGAGCTCGCCGAAGTCCGGTACACGGCCGGTGATCTCGAAGCGGCGCGAAGGTTTGCCCAGGAAGCACAGGGCGGCGCGTCGGATCTCGCGACGCGGCTCGGGGCGCGGAACGTGCTCGGCAAGCTCCTGCTTGCGGCGGCGTCGTGGAGCGAGGCGGAGGCGCATTTCGCGGCCGACGCGTGGGAAGCGGCGTGCGGCGGTGAGGGGATCGCGGAGCTTCGGGCGCGGCTCAACCGCGCGATCGCCGTGCTCTCGGCCGGCCGGATCGACGAGGCGCGTCCGATGCTCGCCTCCGTGCTCGACGACGGCACGGCGCGCGGCGAGCATCGCGCCGTCGGGTTCGCGTTGACGAACCTCGCGACCATTGCCATCCTGAAGCGCGATTATCCGGAGGCGTTCCACCTCTCGGAGCGCGCGATCGAGGTCTTCCGCCGCATCCGCGAGCGGCTCTTCCTCGCCACCGTGATCCCGAACCTCGCGGAGCTCCGGCTCGATCTCGGGCTCGTGGCCGAGGCGGAGCAGACGCTCGCGTTCGGACGGCAGGCGTGCGGCCCGGCGATCCCGGGGACACGCGCGCCGCACTTCGCGCTCGTCGCGGCGCGGATCCACCTCGCGCGCGGCAGGACGCTCGAAGCGCGGGCGGAGCTCGCGTCGGCCATCGCAGGCGCGAGCGGATCGAGCAACGGCGCAAAGCTCTGCGAGTGCCACTGCCTCGCGGCGCGCATCGCGCTCGACGACGGCAACGTGGCGCGCGCCGCGCAGGCGATCGAGCGCGCGCGAGCGCATGCGAGCTCGACGCGCGCGCGTGCGGAGGTCGCGCTCCTCGAAGCGACGCGGGCACGCGCCGCCGGGGACGCGTGGGACGGCGCCGCCGAGGAGGCGCTCGATCTCGCGCGGGAAGCGGACGCTCCCGAGCTCGAACGCGAGGCGCGCGTGTTGCTTTGCCACGCGGAGGTCGCGCGGGGCGATGTGCGTGAGGCCGAGGCGCACCTGCACGCGGCGCTCGCGTCCCGCGATCGCATGGCGTCGTCCTTGCCCGAGGGGATTCGCGAGCGGTTCCTCGCGCGGCCGGAGCTTCGTGGGCTCGCGGCCCTCGAAGTGCGCGCGCCGCGTTCGAGCGAGCCGGGGCTTCGGCCTTGTGAGCGGTGCGGCGATGCGTCGTGCGCGGGCTGCTCCTCGCCGTCGTTGAGCTCGTCGCCGCCGTCCTTGCGCGCATCGGCGTCGCCGTCGCGCTCGTCGGTGACGGCGATCGAGCGGATCGTGGGGCGCGACGCGACCATGCTCGCGCTGCTCTCGGCCATCAAGAAGGTCGCGAAGGCCGACACGACCGTGCTGATCCACGGCGAGAGCGGCTCCGGCAAGGAGCTCGTCGCCGACGCGATCCACGAGATGAGCCCGCGCCGCGCGGGCCCGCTCGTCAAGGTGAACTGCTCGGCGCTCGTCGAGACGCTCCTGCTCTCCGAGCTCTTCGGCCACGAGAAGGGCGCGTTCACGGGCGCGCAGGCGCGGCGCCGCGGCCGCTTCGAACTCGCCGAGGGCGGCACGATCTTCCTCGACGAGATCGGCGATATCTCGCAGCGAACGCAGGTGGCGCTCCTCCGCGTGCTCGAGGACAAGAGCTTCGAGCGCGTCGGCGGCGCCCAGCCGATCCGCGCGAACGTGCGGATCCTTTGCGCCACGCATCGTGATCTCCGCGGAATGGTCGCGCGCGGCGAGTTCCGCGAGGATCTCTACTACCGGCTGCGGCAGGTCGTGCTCGAGGTCCCGGCGCTCCGCCAGCGCATCGCGGACATGCCGCTCATCACGTCGACCTTGCTCGCCCGCATCGCGCAGGAGCGCGGCGAGCCGCAGAAGCGGCTCTCGGATCGGGCGATCGAAGCGCTGATGCGGCACGCGTGGCATGGCAACGTGCGCGAGCTCGAGAACGCGCTGCGCGCCGCGTCGCTCTTCGCGGAGGGCGACGTCATCGAGCTCGAGGATTTCACGACGAACGTCGAGTACATGCGCGGCGTGGCTGCCGAGATCACGAAGGGCTCGTCGCCGCCCTCGTCATCGGAGCAGCAGGACGCGCATGGGGGGAGCGGCGGCGCCACTCAGCTCGCCGAGCGAAGATCGCAAGGGGAGGGCGATTCGACGCCGGTCGAGGTGACGTACGCGCACGTCCGCTCGGGCGTCAGCCTGAGCGACATGAAGCGGAAGATCGAGCGTGAGTGCATCGCGCGCGCGCTCGAAGAGAGCGGCGGGAACATCACCCGCGCTGCGGTGCTTCTGGGGATGAAGCGGCCGCGGCTCTCGCAGCTCGTGAAGCAGTACGGACTTGGCAGTGCGTCGGAGGACGGATCATGAACGTTGGGAGACAATCGCTCGGGCTCGGAGGACTCTTCGCACTCGTCGCGATGGTGCTCACGGGGTGTCTGGCTGCGCCTGACGAGAGCGCCGCGCTCGACGAGGCCATCGAGGAGCTCGCGGCGAGCTCTTCCGATGCGGAGGAGCAGACCGATCGCGGGACTCCCAGCATGCCTGACGAGCCGCCTCCGCAGACCGACGACATGCCGGATCCGCTGCCGTGGAAAGAGCTCGTCCCGGTGACGCCCGGCGGCTGTGATCCCGAGGCGCGCAGCGGCCCGGATCCGCTGCCGTGGGTCCCCGGCGCCGGCACGCAGAGCTCGCCGGGCAGCGGGACGAAGCAAGACTAGTCGCGCCCGTCCGCGGGCGGACGATCGATCGGGGACGTCTCCGAGGCGACGCGTTACGCTCTCGTCGTGCCGATAGGGATCGATCTCCGGACCCGGACCACGCTCGTCTGCGGCGCGCTCGCGCTCGTCATCGCCGTCTCGATCCTGCTCCGCGGCCGTGTCCGCACCGTGCACCTGCTCTTCGCAGCGTTCGCGGGTGACATCGGCCTTTGGTACCTGTCGCAGTCGCTTTTCGGTTTCTTCCAGCAGACGATATGGGAGCGCTTCACCGCGATCCTCGCGGTGCTCCTGCCGCAGTTCGCGCTCCACCTCTTCGAGGCGATGATCCCGCACGAGGGGGATCGACCGAGCCGCTTGCCGCGCCTCGCGGGCGTGCTCGCGGTGCCCATGGTGCTGCTCGTTTTGAGCCCCAAGCAGGGCTTTTGGCTCGTGCGCGGCGCGGTGTTCTTCTACGTCTTCGCGTTCCTCACGGCGGGGCTCTGGGAGCTCGGGCAACGCGGCGCGCGCAGCGGTTCACGCGCGACGCAGCGGCGCGTGCGTTTCCTCGTGGTGATCGGCGCGCTCGCCGGCCTCGCGAGCGTCGCTGATTTTGCGTGGTTCCTCGGCGTGAACCCCGCGCCCGTCGGCGCGGCCCTCAGCGTGGTGTTCCTGTTCATTTTGGCGCAAGCGCTCCGCCACGAGCGGCTGCTCGACGTCTACGAGATGCTCGCGCGTCTGCTCGTCGCCACGGCCGTCGCCTTCCTGATCGCGGGGATCTTCTACGTCCTCATCACGTTCATCGGCGGCTTCAACACGATGTACCTGAACGCCGTGCTCGCGGCGATCGTGATCCTGGTCCTCTTCGATCCCCTGCGCGAGCGCGTGGCAGAGCAGATCCAGAAGCTCTTTTTTCGTGATCGGTTTGACCTCGAACGGTCCGTCGCCGACGCGCGTCGGCGGCTCGTGCACGTACTCGAGCTCGACGAGCTCGGCTCGATCGTGATGACGGCGCTCGAGCAGTCGCGCCGCGTGACGAAGGCCGCACTTTACCTGCGTGACGCGGACGGCACGGGGTTCGACAAGCTCGCGGCGCTCGGGCCGGGCGCGCCGCCGCGGATCGAGGTGGCGACGGCGCGCGCGCTGCTCGATCGGCTCGAAGGGGGGCCGCTCTCGCTCGAAGAGCTCAAGCGCGAGGTACGCGAGCGCAAGGCGCGCGGCGCGAGGACGGACGCGTCCGAGGCGGTGCTCAGCGCGGCCGCGGTGCTCGGGAGCTTGCGGGACGGCGCGGTGCTCCTGCAGATTCGGGCCGAGGGCGACGAGATCGTGGGGCTGCTTGTCGTGGTCGACGAGCGCGTACGGGACGCCTTCTCGCCCGAGGAGATCACGCTGCTCGACGCGATCGCCACGCAGGTCGGCGTGGTCATCGAGAACTCGCGCGTCTACCAGCAGATGAAGGAGCGCGACCGGCTCGCCGTGCTCGGGCAGATGGCGGCGGGGCTCGCGCACGAGATCCGGAACCCGCTCGGCGCGATCAAGGGTTCGGCGCAGCTCCTCGCCGAGCCCGGGCCTGACGGGCGCGAGCCGGATCCGCAGTCACGCGAGTTCATCGGCATCATCCTCGAAGAGGTTGAGCGGCTCGATCGGGTCGTCGGATCGGTGCTCGATCTCGCGCGCGCGAACCAGGGCGCCGTGGTGCCGACGGACGTGAACGCCGTCGTGCGTCGGACGTTGCAGGTGCTCTCGACGGAGCGCGCGAGCCAGGATCTAACGGTGGAGGTGAACCTCGATGCAAGCTTGCCGCGGGTCGCGATCGATCCGGAGAAGCTCCGGCAGGTGCTCATGAACCTCTACCGGAACGCGTCGCAGGCCATGAAGGGGCGGGGGAAGATCACGGTGTCGACGCGCGTGCGGCTCGGCCGTGGGACCACGCGGTCGGGGACGGGGATGGCCGACGAGCCCTTCGTCGAGCTTACGGTCGCGGACAACGGGCCGGGCATCTCGCAGAAGGTGCTGGAGAATATCTTCCTGCCGTTCTTCTCCACGAAGGAGAAGGGCACGGGGCTCGGGCTCGCGATCAGCCAGCGCATCGCGCAGGGCGCGGGCGGGCGCATCGAGGTGCGATCGTACGAGGGCAAAGGGTCGACGTTCGCGGTGATCCTGCCGGCGGCGATGGACGCGCTCGGGGCGCCGTCGTCGACGCCCACGCCGCTCAGTCGTTCTGCATGAGGCCGCGGATCTTGCCCGTGGGCAGGAGCTTGACCCGCAAGGCGGAGGGTTCGCGGGGCAGGCCCGGCATGGTCATCATGTCGCCCGTGAGCGCGACGGCGAAGCCTGCGCCGGCGCTCAGGCGGATCTCACGCACCGTGACCTGGAAGTTCGTTGGACGTCCAACGAGCGCAGGATCGTCGGAGAGCGAGAGCTGGGTCTTGGCCATGCAGATGGGAACGCCGCCGTGGCCGAGCTCCTCGATGCGGCGGGCGTCGCGCTCGGCGGCGGCGGTGAACGTGACGCCTTCGGCGCCGTAGATGGTGCGGGCGATCTTCGTGATTTTGTCGCGAAGCGGCTCGCCGAGGTCGTAGACGAAGCGGGGCGCGGGCGGGGCGTCGTCGGTCGCGTCGGCTGCGCTCGCGACAGCCTCGGCGAGATCGAGGGCGCCTTCGCCGCCTCGCAAGAAGCCTTCGCAGCGGACGGCGCGCACGCCGCGGCGCTGCATGGCTGCCTCGACCAAAGCGAGCTCCTCTTGCGTGTCGTTCGGGAAGACGTTGATCGACACGACGACGGGAAGGCCGAAGAACGCGGCCGAATCGAGGTGTTTATCGAGATGCGTGAGGCCGAGCTCGAGCGCCCGCGGGTCGGGCTCCGCCGCGCGCTTGACCGGAGCGCCGCCGTGCATCTTGAGGGCGCGCAACGTGGCCACGAGGACGAGCACGCGTGGGAAGACGCCCATCGTCCGGCACTTGATGTCGAGGAACTTCTCGCCGCCGAGATCGAAGCCGAAACCCGCCTCCGTGATCACGTAGTCACCGGAGAGCAAGCCGAGGCGCGTCGCGAGGACCGAGGAGCAGCCGTGCGCGATGTTCGCGAAGGGGCCGGCGTGCACGAGGGCCGGGCCGCCCTCGTCGGTCTGCACGAGGTTCGGCTTGATCGCGTCGCGCAGGAGCGCGGTCATCGCGGCGGCGGCGCCGACGTCGGCGGCCGTGATCGGCGCGCCGCTCGTACTCTGGCCGATCACGATGCGGCCGAGGCGGTTCTCGAGATCTTCGGGCCCTTCGGCGAGCGCCACGATCGCCATGACCTCGCTCGCGGCCGTGATGTCGAAGCGATCCTGCCGCGGCACGCCGTCGACCTTGCGGCCGAGGCCGACGAGCACGTTGCGCAGCGCGCGGTCGTTCATGTCGAGCGCGCGGCCCCACGTCACCTGGCGCGGGTCGATCGCGCCCTTGTCGCCGAACGTGGTGTTGAAGTGGCACGCGTTGTCGACCATCGCGGACAGGAGGTTGTGCGCGGTGGAGATCGCGTGGATGTCGCCCGTGAAATGCAGGTTGATGTCGTCGGCGGGCATGAGCGTCGCGCGTCCGCCGCCGGTCCCGCCTCCCTTCACGCCGAAGACCGGGCCGAGAGATGGCTCGCGCAGGCAAAGCACGGCGCGCTTCGCGAGGCGACGCATGCCCATCGCGAGCGCGATCGACGTCGTCGTCTTGCCTTCGCCCGCAGGCGTCGGGTTGATCGCGGAGACGAGCACGAGGCGGCCCGCGCCCGCGGCGGGGCGCGTGAGGGCGGCGAGATCGATCTTCGCCTTGTTGCGGCCGTACGGCTCGACGTGATCCTCGGAGATGCCGAGCTCGCGCGCGACGTCGAGGATCCCTTGGGGTCCGATGGGCAAAGCGCTCTGCGTAAGGGTCACGGGCCTCCTCGGTGCCTGCAAGCAGGCGTCACGTGTAACGTCGTTGCATGAGCTCGTGGAGCGGGCGGCTCGCGCGCACGAGCGAGAGCGTGTGCTCGGCGTGGTCGTGGGCGTAGCCGTTGCCGATGAAGAGATCCACGTCGCGGCCGATCCCCTCGGCGCCGAGGGCGGCGGCCGTGAAGCTCGTGCTCATCGCGAAATAGTAGACCTTGCCGCGATCCCGGGCCGCGAGGATCGCCGCGAGTTCGACGCCGGGGACGTTCACGCACGAGAGCACGAGGTCCGCGCCGCGGCCCTCGGTCAAGGGCGAGACCGCGTCACGCACGGCGAGCGGATCACGCGCGTCGAGCGTCGCGACGTGGTCGCAGATCCCGAGCGCGCGCAGGTCGTCGGCGTACGTGGGAAAGGACTCGACGCCGATCACCTTGCCCTTCTCGCCCACGCGGCGGCGCGCCTCGGCCGCGCAGAGCAGGCCCGATTTGCCGCCCGCGCCGAGCACGACGACGGTGTCGCCGGGGCCGCAGAGGCGCGCGACCTGCGGGGCCGCGCCGGCCACGTCGAGCAAGGCGAGGACGAGCCGCTCGGGCATGTCCGTCGGGATGCGCGCGATCGGCGCCGTGAGGAAGACGGCGGCCTTGCCGACGACGTCGAGCTGCGCGGAGGCGGGTCGCACGGCGAGCACGCGATCGAGCCAGAGGGGCGTGAGCGAGAGCGAGACGAGCGTGGCGACGCGGTCGCCCGGGACGAAGCCGCGCGCCTTTGCGAGGTCACCGACGCGCTCGACGACGCCGAGCAGCATGCCGCCGGAGCCGGTGACCGGATTGTGCTGCTTGCCGCGACGCTTTACGGTCTCGAGGACGAGCGCCGCGACGCCGTCGGGATCTCCGCCGGAGGCTTCTTCCATCTGGCGGAAGCTCGCGGCGTCGACGTTGAGCGTCTGGACGTCGACGACGATTTCGGTCGCGTAGACCTTGGAAAAATCGTTGTCGAGCCGCTCGGCGGGCTGGGGAAGCGCACCTTTCGGCGCGATCACACGGTGGGTCCCGAGGGGGTCTCCGGCAGGCATCGTCACGAGCGCTCCCTTATCACGCCTTTCGCCGGGCGGAAGGCGGCGGGGGGATCCCGCGAGGAACGCTTGACCCTCACAGGTCGGAAACCCTAAAGTTTCAAGGACGAAGCGGGCGTATCCTGCGCCCTCCGCGAATCTTTCGGCCGAGCATGGAAAGCCAACTGCCCAAGGTGTCGCCGCCGCGGAGACTCGCGCTGCGCTTCATCTCCGGCAAATACCAGGGTGGAGAGTTCCTCCTGGAGGACAAGAAGGAGATCATCGTCGGGCGCTCGAGCGAGCTCGACATGGTCCTCGTGGAGGACATGGTCTCCCGCAAGCACGCGCGCATCGCGTGCGGCGATCCCATCACGATCGAGGACCTCGGCTCGACGAACGGCACCTTCGTCAACGGCGAGCGCATCAAGCGCGCGACGCTCAAGGAAGGGGATCGTGTCCTCATCGGCACGAACATCCTGAAGGTCGTCGTCGCCGAGGGGTCGTCGCCCGGGATCCGCCTTCCCAAGCGCAGCGAGCAGCCGCCCTCGGGCCGCTCGCCGACGCGCAGCATGTCCGGCGCGATCGACGAGATCCCGCTGCCCGATCTCTTGCAGCTCCTCGGTACGTCGAAGAAGACCGGGCTTCTCGTGATCCGCACCGACGACGAGGTCGGCAAGATCCACCTGCAGAAGGGCACGATCATCCACGCGTCGCTCGACGACAGCGCCGATCTGCCGCCGCTCAAGGCCGCGTACCGCATCCTCGCGTGGGGCAGCGGCACGTTCGACTTCGAGCCGCCCGACGAGGTCCTGCCGAAGGATCCGGTCGACGTGTCCGTGCAGGAGATCCTGATGGAAGGGCTCCGTCAGCTCGACGAGCTCAACGCGATCAAGCACAAGCTGCCCGGGAAAAACGCGCAGCTCTCGGTCGCGCTCCCGCTGAAGCCGCTCATCCGCGATCTCTCGCCGATGGAGCTCGACGTGCTCCAGGCCGTGTGGAACCACGCCGAGATGCACGTGGTCATGGACAAGAGCAGCGCGAGCGACCTCGACACGGGCCGCACGCTCCTCAAGCTGATCTCGTCGGGCTACGTGCGCGTCGAGTAAACGGGGCGGTTCGCGAGCGCGGCGCGCACCGCGTCGGCCAGCGAGGAGACGTGATCGTCCTCGAAGCCGAGCGTCACGAGTGTCTCCGAAAGGCGCAGGACGTACTCCACGTTCGTCCCGCTCGGCCCGCGCGCTTCGAGCACGTCGGCCACCATCGTCTCGAACGGCGCAGGCCCGAGGTGCCACGGATTTCCGGGGCGTGCGATCCAGGTGATTGCCTCGAACGATGCGATCCCGTCGTTCGCCGCGGCGCCGTGAAGCTCCGCGCGGACCGTGACGCGGTCGTATCCGCCCTGCTCGCGTTCATCGAGCGCGGCGAGGATCGCGTCCGCCTCCGCGGGCGCGAGCGCGTACACGAGGCCGCCCACGTGCGCGCCGGGCGCGGGGACGAGTGTCGCCACGCGGCCGAGCCTCTCCGGCGTGCCGCGATGATCGGGCGAGCCTTGTTCGAGTCGCCGCGACAAACCCGCGACGCGCGCGGCCTTCGCCTCGACGTAAGGAAAGCCGGGCCGCCAGAGCAGCGAGCCGTAGCCGAAGATCCACACGCTCACGGCGATGGTTGTTTCCGAGCGAGCCCAACGAGGAAGACCTCGGAGCTCACGCTGCGCGTGCCTTCGGGCCGGATCACGCGCACCTCGTCGTAGAGCGAGCGCAGCCTCTCACGCGCCTTCTGGAACTCTTCGCTCATGAAGAGCTTGCCGACGAAGGCGCTCCCCGGCGCGCCGAGCGCCTCGGCCACGGAGACCGCGCGATCAAAGAGCTCGTAGCTCCGCCACTGATCCGCGGCCTTGCTGCCCGTCGTCGCGGGCGCCATGTCGCTCAGCACCACGTCGTAGGGCGCGAAGAGCGCGAGGGCGTCGTTGGCGAGGGAGAGCGCGTCGCCTCGCACGACCGTGACGTTGGGGCCGAAGGCTTGCCGGATCTCCGAGAGATCCACGGCGAGCAGGTGCCCTTTGGATCCGATCTTCTGCGCGGCGTACATGGACCACGACCCGGGAGCGGCGCCCAAATCGAGCACCCGCTGCCCGGGTCGTAGGAGACGTACCCGGCGATCGATCTCCTCGAGCTTGAAGACACTCCGCGCCGGAAACCCTTGCGCCTTCGCCGCTTTGGTGAAGGTGTCGGGCTTCCGGTACGGGTTCTTGCCCTTCGCGCTCACGAGGAGAGGGCCGCTCAGGCCTTCTTGCCGCCGTTCTTCTTCTTCACGGCGCCACGAATGAGGACGATGCCCTCCTTCGAGCCCGGGACCGCGCCCTCGATGAGGACGAGGTCCTCCTCGGGGATGAGCTTCGCGATGCGCAGGTTGAGCGCGCTCACGGTCTCGGCGCCGTAGTGACCGGGCATCTTGAGGCCGGGCAGGGTGCGGCCGGGGGTCATGTTCGTACCGATCGAGCCGCCGTGCCGGCGATACTCGTGCGTACCGTGCGTCTGGACGGCGCCGGCGAAGTTCCAGCGGCGGACGACGCCGGTGAAGCCGCGGCCGCGCGACGTGCCCTGCGCGTCGACCTTCTGGCCGACCTCGAACACCTGATCGACGCCGATCTTCTGACCGACCTCGAACTTCGCCGCGTCCTCGGCCGACACGCGCAGCTCGCGCACGATGCGCTTAGGCGTCTGCTGCGTCTTGCGGTAGGAGCCGAGCAAGGGCTTCTTCGTGTGCTTCTCTTTGCGCTCGCCGAGGCCGACGATGAGGGCGCTGTAGCCGTCCTTCTCGATCGTCCGCTTGCCGATCACGATGCCGCCCGCCTGCACCACGGTGCAGCGGAGGACCTCGCCCTTTTCGTTGAAGATCTGGGTCATCCCGACCTTCTTGCCGAGGATGCCAAGGTTCTTGTTCATTTCGATGGCCTCTATCGCGCTTCTACTGGGGTTCGTTTGGCTGTGTTCGCGGCTGCCCGCGAGCCCCTCGTCGCATCTTTTGCCTGCTTGGCGAAGGCCGGTTCGAAGCGCAGAAACCGGGGTGAACGAGCACCAGGCGAGTCGGGGGGCGGGGAGTTTACCCAGGAAGATCCAAAGGGAAAGGTTTTTTGTTTGCAAACCCCGCCGGGGAGAACATGGAGCACCGGGTGAACGAGCAAGCACCGGCCAAGGTGAAGGATCCGGTGTGCGGAATGATGGTGACGCCCGGGGCGGCCAAGGGCGGCCAGCACGAGCACGCAGGCACGACGTACTGGTTTTGTAACCCGCGGTGCCGGGAGAGGTTCGCGGCGGACCCGGAGAAATACCTCGCGCCGAAGGTCGAGGCGCCTCCGGCGCCCGCGGCGAAGGTCACGGAAGCGGCCCCGGCGCCGGTCGCCGGGCTCCCCGTGGCCACGATCTACACCTGCCCGATGGATCCCGAGGTCCGGCAGGACAAACCAGGATCCTGCCCGATTTGCGGCATGGCGCTCGAACCGATGGCGATCCTGACCGCCGAGGAGCCGCCGAACCCCGAGCTCGAGAGCATGACGCGGCGCCTCTGGATCTCGGCCGCGCTCTCGCTGCCGCTGCTCGTGCTCGTGATGGCGCCGATGCTGATGCCGGGGTGGCGGTGGGCGCACGTGCTGCCGCAGCAACGGTGGATCGAGCTCGCGCTCGCGACGCCCGTGGTCCTGTGGGGAGGGTGGCCGTTCTTCGAGCGCGGCTTTACGTCGCTCGTGACCCGGCGCTTCAACATGTTCACGTTGATCGCGATCGGGACGGGGACGGCCTACGTCTACAGCGTCGCGGCCACGATCGCGCCTTCGATGTTCCCCGCGTCGTTCCGCGTGCATGGCGGCGTGGTGCCCGTTTACTTCGAGGCCGCGGCGGTGATCGTGACGCTCGTCCTCGTCGGTCAGGTGCTCGAGCTCCGCGCGCGGAGCCGCACTTCGGGCGCGATCCGCGCGCTGCTCGGGCTCGCGCCGAAGACCGCGCGGCGGCTGCGGGACGGCGTCGAGGAGGACCTGCCGATCGAGAGCGTCGCCGTGGGGGATCGGCTCCGCGTGCGGCCGGGCGAGCGTGTTCCTGTCGACGGCGCCGTGCTCGAAGGCCGGAGCTCCGTGGATGAGTCGATGGTCACGGGTGAGCCGATCCCGGTGGAGAAAGACGTCGGCGATCGCGTGACGGGCGGGACCGTGAACGGCGCAGGCGGCTTCGTGATGCGTGCCGAGCGCGTGGGGCAGGGGACGCTGCTCGCGCAGATCGTGCGGATGGTCGGCGAGGCGCAGCGCACGCGCGCGCCGATCCAGCGTCTCGCCGACGTCGTGAGCGCGTGGTTCGTCCCGGCCGTCGTGCTCACGGCCGTGCTCACGTTCGTGGTGTGGGCGCTCGTCGGCCCGGAGCCGCGCCTCGCGTACGCGCTGCTCAACGCGGTCGCGGTGCTCATCATCGCTTGCCCCTGCGCGCTCGGCCTCGCGACGCCGATGTCGATCATGGTGGGCACGGGGCGTGGCGCGTCGGCGGGCGTGCTCGTCAAGAACGCAGAGGCGCTCGAAGCGCTGGAGCGCGTGGACACGCTCGTCGTGGACAAGACGGGCACGCTCACCGAGGGCAAACCCGCCGTGGCCTCGATCGTGCCGCTCGACGGCGCGGACGAAAGGGCCGTGCTCCGCGTCGCGGCGAGCCTCGAGCGTGGCAGCGAGCACCCGCTCGCCTCGGCGATCCTCGCGGCCGCGAAGAAACGAGGCGTCGCGCTCGCCGCCGTCACGAGCTTCCGATCCCTCACGGGCCGCGGCGTGACGGGCGTCGTCGAGGGCGAGCCGGCCGCGCTCGGAAATGCCCGCCTGCTCGAAGAGCTCTCGATCGAGAGCGCCGAGGCCCTCTCGCGCGCCGAGGCGCTCCGCGCACGTGGACAAACCGTGGTGTTCGTCGCGCGCGGCGGGCGAGTCCTTGGCCTCGTGGGCGTGGCCGATCCGATCAAGAGCTCGGCCAAAGAGGCGCTCTCTGCGCTGCGTGAAGAGGGCCTCTCGATCGTCATGCTCACGGGCGACAGCCGCACGACGGCCGAGGCCGTTGCGCGTGAGCTCGGCATCCCCGAGATCGAAGCCGAGGTCCTGCCCGATCAAAAGAGCGCTGTCGTCGAGCGCCTCACGAAGAGCGGCAAGGTCGTGGCCATGGCCGGCGACGGCGTCAACGACGCGCCGGCCCTCGCGCGCGCCGCCGTGGGCATCGCGATGGGCACGGGCACCGACGTCGCGATGGAGAGCGCAGGCATCACGCTCGTGCGCGGCGATCTGCGCGGCATCGTGCGGGCGCGGCGCCTCTCGCGGGCGACGATGCGGAACATCCGCGAGAACCTCTTCTTCGCCTTCGTCTACAACGGCCTCGGCGTCCCGCTCGCGGCCGGCGTGCTCTATCCGTTCTTCGGCCTCCTCTTGAGCCCGATGATCGCGAGCGCCGCCATGAGCCTGAGCAGCGTCTCGGTCATCACGAACGCGCTCCGTTTGCGCGCCGCGCGGCTCTGACGCAAAGCGTCGGTCGCTCGGTTTCCACGGCGGAAGGCCCGAAGCGGTCCGAGCCGGGAAAGCCCCCTCCGTCCTGGAAAGAGTGCGAGCTTGCATCGAGGGTTGCGCTGCGCGAACCCCCCTCCCGTACGGCAACCAGGGTGCTACGCTCTGCGAGGGGCGACGCGCCTGCCGCCGGGAGGTTCGATGGCAAGCGAGCGCAATCGCAACGGAGCCGCGAGCCCGAGGGATACGACGAGGACGCGCGTGTCCCCGCGGGAGGGCGCGCCACGCACACGCGGCATGCCCGCGGCGCACCTCGCGGACGGATGGACGGGCGGACCTGGAAAAGGCGCGCGTCTGTTCTCGGCGGTCACCCCGGGCGCAGGCGCGACGAAGGCTGCCTCCCGGGACGGAGCCTTGCCGCTCGTGCTCGTCGCGCTCGTCGTGCTCGCGGTCGTGCAGAACGTCGTCGTCCGCGTGGCCGTGCCGCTCGTGCTGGTGACGGCGGCGATCGTGCTTTTCGTGCGCGGATCGCGGCGGCGTTCGAGCGACAAGGCCGCGCCCCGCGGCATCTGCGTCGACGGACACGGGCTCTTCTTTCAGCCGGAGAGCGGGCCACCGCAGAACGTCGTGCCCCTCGGCGAGCCCTTCGGCATGACGCTCGTGACCAGCGCCAAGCGGGATCGGATGGTCGCCGTGTGGAGCTCGCCGGAAGGCCTCTTTTACGTCGGATCGACGTTCGAAGGCACGGCGCGCCGCGCGCTCGGAGGGCTCTTCGATCGCGCGTTCACCGCAGTTGGCGACGACGCCGCGCTCGAAGCCCTCGGCCCCGACGGCGCGCCGCTCGAGCTCTTGCCCTCCGACTTCGCGGCGCTCGTGTTTGCCGTCGAAGAGCTCGATCCCTCGTGTATCGAGCGCCTCGTCCTCTCGGATGCGCGGGGCGCGCCGCTCACGCTCGACGGTCGGGAACTCGTGGTGGGTGAGCGTCGCTTCGACCTCAACGCGCCCCTCGAATGGCGCCCCTTCGTCTTCCAGGAGGCCTTCGGCCAGGCCGTCGCCGTGTACCAGGGCACGTCGATTCGGCAGGGCGGGAGCGAGGCCGTGCTCGTGGCGCTGTTGCCCTCGATCCTGCCTTACGAGTTCGGCGAGGAGAGCGATCTCGATCGCAGCCTCCTGCGGGATTTGCGCTTGATGCAGGCCCCGCCCGAGGAGCCGCCGCCCCGCGACGCGCGGGTCGCCATCGATCGGCTCTTCGTCTTGCCCGTGCGCTCCGCGCTCGACAGGGCGCCACGCGCCTCGCAGCAGCCGTCTCGGGCGCGCGCGTAGTCGAAGCGCAATTTTGCCGCCGAACCATTGTCCTCGCCGCCGCTTGACGCGGCCCGTCGCTCGCGGCTACACCCGGCCGACGCTAGGAACGCGCCGACGATGACGTCGGCGCATCGCTGCCCGGAGGCACCATGGCCGTCGACATCCAGAAGCTCTTCAACGAAGAAGTCCCCGAGAAGATCGCCAAGAACCCCGCGGGGGCAAAGGCGATTGGCGGCAAGTACCAGTTCATCGTCAGCGGCGACGGCGGCGGCGAATGGTTCTTCGACCTCACGGCCCCGAAGGCCGAGGCGGGGAACCCCGGCGGCGCCGACGTCACGATCAAGATCGCGGCGGCCGACTTCCCCAAGCTCATGGAGAACCCGCAGGCGAACGGCATGCAGCTCTACTTCGCCGGCAAGCTGAAGTTCGAGGGCAACCAGATGCTCGCGATGAAGCTGAACAAGCTCTTCGAGCTCTGATCGATCCCGATCCCGAAAAAAGGCCGGCGCGTGCTCGGATTCGTCCGAGGGCCGCCGGCCTTCGTTCATCCGCCGTCATTTCTTTTTGCATACAAAGGAAACGCGCATGCGCCCCCTCGTCGGCAAACGGATCCTGGACCTCTCGCGGCTCTTGCCCGGCCCCTTCGCGACGCTCGTGCTCGCCGATCTCGGCGCCACCGTCGACAAGATCGAGGACCTCGCCGGCGGCGACTACCTCCGGCACATGCCGCCCGCGGTCGCCGGAGAGTCCGCGGCGTTCCAGCTCTTGAACCGCGGAAAGCGCAGCGCCCTGCTCGACCTGAAGCGGCCCGAGGGGCGCGCGGCGTTCGAGCGGCTCGTCGGCTCGTACGACGTGCTCTTCGAGCAGTTCCGCCCCGGCGTCCTCGATCGCCTCGGCCTCGGGCATGACGTGCTGCGCCGAAAATTCCCGAAGCTCGTCATCTGCGCGCTCACGGGCTACGGCCAAGAGGGGCCGCTCAAGCACCGCGCGGGCCACGACATCGACTACCTCGCGCGCGGCGGTCTGCTCGGCTCGCAAGGCCCCGAGGACGGCCCGCCGCAGCCGCCCGGCTTTCAGCTCGCCGACGTGAGCGGAGGCATGTGGTCGGTCATCGCGATCCTCGCCGCGCTCGCCGAGCGGGATCGAACGGGCGAGGGGCGCGTGCTCGACATCTCGATGACCGACGGCATCCTCGGCTTCGCCACGGCCACGCTCGGCGCCGCGCTCGCGGGCGAGACACGCCCGCGTGGCGGCGACACGCTCGTCGGCGGCATCGCGCCCTACGGCACGTACGTCTCGAAGGACAGCCACCCCTTCGCGCTCGGCGCGCTGGAGCCGAAGTTCTGGATCTCGTTCTGCACCGCGGCCGGGATCGAGCCGCGCATGGAGGCGCTCCTGCCGGGGCCGCACCAGGCCGAGATCAAGGCGACGGTGCGCGACGCCTTCGCCCAGAAGACGCGCGACGAGTGGATCGCGATCGGGGCGAGCCACGACTGCTGCCTCGAACCGGTGGTGCTTCCGAACGAGCTCCGCGACGATCCGCTCATGAAGGCACGCGAGCTCTTCTTCGACATCCCGAGCCCGCGCGGAGACATCCCGCAGGTCCGGCTGCCCGTCACGCCGCGCGACGTCGCCTTCGCACCGCCCCCGCGCTCAGGCGAGCACACGCGCGTGATCTTCCGCGAGGCCGGCTTCTCCGATGCGGAGATCGACGACCTCGTCCGCGCCGGCGTCCTCCGGCAGGGCGAGAGCGGCTAGCTCCGATCAGATCTTCTTGAGCTCGTCGACGAACTCCCAGTCGGCGACGAGCCCCTTGCGCAAGAGCACCGACAGGAGCGCGGCCGCGATGGCCTCCCAGCGCAGGTTTGGTCCCAGGATCTCCTTCGCGTCCGCGCCGTGACAGACCGCGCGCAGCGCCGCCACGAGATCACGCGCCGTGAGCCCGGCGCGGTCGTCCTCGGCCCCCAGCGTCGACGGCGGAAGCTCTTCCTCCGGCGGCCCGCCGGTCGGCTGCGCGAGCGTCGGCACGCGTTGCTTCTGCTTGCGCGGCGCGGGCAGTGAGATCGTCGTGCCGTCGAGCAGCGTGAGCGCGATCATGCGCGGCGCGCGGCCCCGCGGCTCCGGGATCGTGTCCACGGGCTGCGAACTCGGCGGCAGGGCGCCCTCGTCCAGCGTCGGCGGCTGCGGATCGTCCGTGATTTCGAGCACCCGACGCAGCCGCTCCGACGGCGGCGGCAACGGCCGCGCCTCCACGATCGACACGCGCGTCTTCGCGGCGACCTCTTCGAGCTGCGGTGACTGCGCGCCCGGATCCGGCAGCGTCGGCGGCGGCGGCACGTCGGGGGCCGAGGGCATCTTGCCCCGCGCGGGAGCGGGCGCGAGCGCCTCGGCGAGCGCGACGGCGTCCTGCGTGGTCGGCGGCGGTGGTGTCTTCGGCGCGCTGCGCGCCGCGATCGGCTGCGGCTTCGGCGGAGACTGCTCGGGATCCGATCCTGGGAGCTCCAACGAACTCACCGTGATCTCCGCGACCTCGACCGCCGGTCCTTCCACCGGCACCACGAACGGCGCGGCGGGCGTCTCCGCGATGGCGAGGCTCGTCTCCGGCGCGGCCTCGGGCCTCGTGCCGTCGGGCGTCGTGTCGCGCTCGGCGAGCGGCGGGGGCTCGTTGGACGGCAGGTGCGCGGGCGGCTGGGCGGACGCGCTGACCTGCACGTCGTAGTAGACGCGGATCGCGTTCCGGATGTCGCTCGGCGGCGCGATCATCGCCTTCACCGGCAGCCCCGAGTGCTCGCCGCACGCGCGCAGGCCTTCCTCGTTCGAGGGATCGTCCATCGCGACGTAGAGCGTCTGGCCCTGCCCGCGGACGTGGCGGACGTAGATCGGCACCACGCAGAAGCGCTCGGCCACGTGGTGCGGCACGAGGTTCAAGAGCTGCCGCGAGAACTCGATGTGCAGCAGCGAGACCCAAGGAACGCTCAGTTGATGCGAGAGGATCTGTGTGAGCTGGGTCTCGTTGATGTAACCTCGCTCCACCAGCAACGTGCCGAGGCGTCGCCCGTCGGTTTTCTGGAGCGCGAGGACCTCGTCGAGGTCTTGCTGCGAGAGCAGCCCTGCATCGACGAGGAGCTGACCGAGACGGAGGCGCGGCGTTGGCATCGGCCCGCAGGTTATCCTATCGCAGCGCGGACCTACCAGTTGTTGGGGGGCCGCGTTCGCTTGACAGAACCGGCCCAATCTCGGCCCCGACCGTGGTACCTTGCGGCGCGTGTCGGATGTCCTTTGCCCTCAGTGCGCCACCGCGTGCGATCCGGCACACCGCTTTTGCCACGTGTGTGGCTTTCCGATTTCGGAGCTGCAGACACGCGCCGACGATCCGCTGCTCGGGACGACGTTGCCCGGCGGCTACGTCATCCTCGAGCTCATCGGCGTGGGGGGCATGGGCCGGGTCTATCGCGCCGAGCAGAAGGCGCTCGGCCGCACGGTCGCCGTCAAGATCATCCACCCGCACCTGCTCGGCGACGAGAGCGCGTCGGTCCGTTTCATCACGGAGGCGCGCGCGGCGAGCCGGCTGAATCACCCGAACATCGTCAGCGTCTTCGACTTCGGGAAGAGCGGAAACCAGCTCTACCTCGTGATGGAGTTCCTGCGCGGCCGTGATCTCGCGCGGGTCGATTACGAAGAGGGGCCGCTCCCGTTCCGTCGCATCGTCGAGATCATGTGCCAGGTGCTCGCGGGGCTCGCGGAAGCGCACCACCTCGGGATCATCCACCGCGACCTGAAGCCCGAGAACGTGGTGCTCGAGCCGATGCGCACGGGCGGCGACTTCGTGAAGGTCGTCGACTTCGGCCTCGCCAAGATGCGCGAGGTGCCGAGCACGCACATCACGAGCCCCGGCATCGTCTGCGGCACCCCCGACTACATGTCGCCCGAGCAGGGACGCGGGGATCCGATCGACGGCCGCAGCGACCTCTACACGTGCGGCGTGCTGCTCTTCCAGCTCCTCACGGGCCGGCTGCCGTTCGAGTCCGAGTCGCCGACGCAGGTCGTGCTGATGCACCTCACGGTGCCCCCGCCGAACCCGCTCGACGTCGCGCCGGCGCGTAACATCCCGCTGGCGCTCGTCGACGTGACGCTCCGCGCGATGGAGAAGGAAGTTAGCCGCCGCTACCAGACGGCCGACGAGTTCACGATCGCGCTCCGCTCCGCCGCGGTGATGCTCGATCGCGGAGCGCCGCCGCCCTCGGTCGACGAGCCCGGCGTGGCCTGCGGTTCGTGCGGTACGATCGCGCCGCGCAACCAGAAGTTCTGCGGCGAGTGCGGCGCGCGGATCTCGCGGGAGGCACCCCTGAGCCAACCCCGGCGCATCGCTCCCGTCTCTGCGGGGCCGCCGCCGCGCGTGCGCCTGTCGAGCCTACCCGAGCTGCCGCTGCCGTTCGTCGGGCGCGAGCGGGATCTCGAGTGGCTCGACAGCTTCCGCTTCGACGTCGATCGCACGCTCGCGACGGCGCGCATCGTCGGCGAAGGCGGCACGGGCAAGACGCGCCTGCTCCAGGAGTTCATCCACCTCGCCTCCGTGGCCGGCGACTTCGTCGTGCTCACGCGCCCCGATCCGTGGGGCGCTGACGTCGGTTATTACGTGCTGCGCGAGTCGATCGTGGCGCTCGCGTCGCTGCCGCCCGGCGGCGGAGAGCCCCACGAGTGGCGCGGCGCGACCCCCGAGGCGCGCGCCGGCCTCATGGCCATCTTCGGCAAGCAGGACCGCACCGCGCCGCAGCCGAGCGTGAACATGTGGTCGAAGCCCCCGGCGGGGATCGTGTTGCCGGACGATCGGCGCTTCACCGCGGCCGAGGCCCTCCGCTGGGCCATCATGCGCGCGCACGAGAGCAACGAGGGGCGCCTCGTCCTGCTCGCGATCGACGACCTGCACGCCGTCGACGGCGCCAGCCGCAACGCCTTCGCCGACGTCGTCGTCGAGCCGCCGATCCACCCGCTGCTCGTCGTCTCGACGCACCTGCCCGGCTTCGATCCGGGCTGGGCCGGCGCCACGCGTGTGCTCGAAGGTCTCCCGCTCGACCTCGTCTCGCAGATGGTGAGCCAGCCGCTCGCCGCGACCCTCGGCCAGGGCGGCGGGCGATCCATCTCGCCGCTCTACCTCGATCAAGTCCTGCGCTTCTCCTCCGAAGGCGGAACGAACCCGCCCGCGCGCCTCGGCGACCTCGTGGCCCAGCGCATCGAGCGCCTCCCGCCCGAGGCGCGCCGCGTCCTCCAGGCCGTCTCCGTCCTCGGCGACGACGCGCAGATGGAGGACATCGAGCGGCTCCTGCCCTCGGATCGCAACACCGGCACGCTGCTCGCCGTCCTCCGCGCTTCGGGCACGATCGAGCAGGAGCTCGGCGGCTTCCGCGCGGCGCACCCGCTCCTGCGCGAGATCGCTCTCGCCACGACGCCCGTCGCCGTCCGTCGTGACCTTCACGCGCGCGCGCTCGAAGGTCGTGACGGCGAGCCGCTCCCGCTCCCGCTCGAGGTCCGCGCGCTCCACGCCTATCACGCGCAGGACACGTTCGAGGCGCTCATGCTCCTCGAGCAGGTCGCCGATCGCGCCGGCGAGCGCGGCGATCGCGCGGGCGCCATCCTCGCGCTCCGCCGTGGCCTCGACCTCGCGCGCCGCGAGCTCTTCCGCGGCGAGCTCGACGAGCCCGAGAAGGCTGTGATCATCTTCAGCCGCAAGCTCGGCGAGGCGCTAGCTCGCGCCTCCGCGCTCACCGACGCCGACGGTGTCCTGCGCGAGGCCCTCGATCTCGCTGCAGGAGGCATCGAGCGCGCGCGCCTGCTCGCGGCGCTCGCCTTCGTCGCGCACGAGCGGGGCCGCGCGAAGGAGGCGCTCACCTTCCAGCACCAGGCGCTCGACCTCGCGCGGTCCTACGGGTCGAGTGATCTCATGGCCTCCCTCGAGCGCATGCGCGCCGACTGGAACGCGGGGTGAACGAGCGACGCGTGGTCCCCGAGGGCCCCGCGCCCGGAAGCTCCGCCCCGCGCGGCGCGTCTCTTCCCTTCGTCGCGCGCTGGGACCTCGACAAGACCTACCTGCGCACGGACTTCGACACGGTGCGCGATCTCGTCCGCACCGCGATCGAGCGGCCCGATCAGAAGCGCACCGTCCCCGGCGCGGCGGCGCTGCTCCGCGAGCTCGGCCGCGCGGGCGTGGAGATCCACATCCTCTCCGGCAGCCCCGAGCAGCTCCGCTCGCGCATCGAGCAGAAGCTCCGCCTCGACGGCGCGCGCTGGGCTTCGCTCACGCTCAAGCCGAACCTGCAAAACATCCTGCGCCTGCGCTTCCGCGCGCTGCGTGGCCAGCTCGGCTACAAGCTGCCTGCGCTCCTTCGTCGTCGTTGCGAGCTCGGCTCCGTGCGCGATGCCAACGGCGAGCTCGTGCGCGAGGTCTTGCTCGGCGATGACGCCGAGGCCGACGCCTTCGTCTACTCAATCTACGCCGACGTGTGCGAAGGCAAGGTCAAGCCCGACGAGCTCGTCGACATCATGCGCGCGGGCGGCGCGTACGAGGACACGATCCTCGACGCGGTCCGCTTCGCCGGGTACGTCGAGAAGGGCCCCGTCGTCGAGCGCATCTTGATCCACCTCGATCGGCAGTCGTCCCCCTCGGACTTCCGCCTCTACGGCCCGCGCGTCGTCCCGTTCTACAACTACCTGCAGGCGGCCTTCGTCCTGCACGAGGACGGCCGTATCCCGGATCGCGCCGTCTTGCGCGTCGCCCAAGACCTCGTCGCGTCTCACAACTTCGACGGCGCAGCGCTCGGCCGGAGCTACCTCGATCTCTCGCGCCGCGGCCACGTCTCGGGGCGCGGCATCCCGGCGATCGCCGAAGCGTACCGCGAGCTCACGCAGGGCCGCGCTGCGTCCGCGAGCGAGCTCGGCGCCATGGTGCAGAGCCTCGAGCACATGCTCCCCGACCTGCGTCCGCCTGTCTCACGCGCGGAGAAGGCGCTCGACTATCGCGCGATGGTCGCCGCGCACAACCCGAGGACGCGACGTTAGATCGCGCCCTCGGTCACGCGCTCCAGCTTCAAACCCAGGCGTTGTTCAGGATTTCGCCCACGCCGCCTGCGCCGGGGACGATGTACTGCACCTCGTTGAGCCCGCGCTCTTCCTCGTGGGCACCGGGCTCCGATCGCAGCACCGCCGGCGGCGACAGCCCTCGATCGAGCCGGTAGGCGTACACCACGAGATCCGGGTGCGCCGCGTGCACGCGCCGGATGTACTCGGGCGTCACGATCAGGTGCATCGCGATGAGCTTCGCCGGCGTCCCTTCCAGCGAGTTCTTGTAATACGAGACCGCGCTGACCATCGACGAGCCCGTCGCGCCCATCGGATCGGGGAACAGCACGTACCGCTCGCCCACGTCACGGCCGATTTTCGCGTCGTGCCACGTCGCGCCGATGACCTCGCCCTGGGCGTTCGTTTGCCGGCTCATGAACAGGTGATCTTGCCGTACGAGGTTCGGGTCGAGCACCTCGTTCATCAGGTCGAAGACCACCTGCGAGGGCATCGTCCCGGCTCGCGCGATGCCCACGGTCACGGCCTTGGCGGTCCTGGAGAGCGCGGTGCCTCGGTAGACGGCCTCGGGGTGGGAGACGGCCATGCGGGTAGGGACGTCCACGCGGGCGCGGGGGAACTCCGTCGCCAGCACGATGCGGGCGAGCCCTTCGTAGAGCATGCGGACCAGGCGTCCCATGTCCGGCTGGCCCGTGTCCGGCGAGCATGCTCGGGTCAAAAGGGTCCAGGCGAACGGGTCGTCGATCAGATGGACCCCGGGCCCGTAGCGGTGGGGGATCTCGGCGGCCCGGTACCGGCTCTCGGCGTAGGCGGTGTCGACCATTATTTTTCTGTTACACTACCTGGCCCCGTGCGGGGTATTCCTACGCGCGCCGGTGGTCCCGGCGGAAGGGTTCGGCACGGAGGACGTGGCTGGAAGTCTCTTTCCAGGCGTTCGGACGTGTGCGACACCCGCGAGACGGAGGATAGGTTCGGTGGACAGCGACCTGGCCGAATCGGTTGCGGCGCTCAAAGACATCTTCGCCAAGCGGGGAATCCCGGTGCGCTTCGGCAAGGCGGAGCCGGCGGTGATCGATGAGCTACGCAAGACGTTCCGGATCCCTGCGCGGTATCGCGCCTTCGTCACGGCCGCCGATCCGGCGGACGTCGAGACCGTGACTCCCGTCGAGCGCGTGCGGCTCTTCCCGTCGCACAAGCTCGCGGATGAGCAGACGCTCGGGGGCAAGCCCGCGGCCGAGATCCCAAACTGGCGCAAGAACTGGGTCGTCATCGGCCGCAGCGCGCTGCTCGGTGATCCCTACTTCCTCGACACGAGCAAGCTCGACGCCGAGGGTGACTGCCCCATCTTCACGTGCATGCTCGGCACCGACACGATCAAGCCCGTGCTCTGCGCGTCGAGCTTCCAGCAGTTCTTGCGGATCCTCGCGACGAGCATGGAGGTCGCGACCGGCTTCGGCAGCGGCGTGCTCGACGACGAGGACGAGGCGATCTTCCGCGAGGCGCTCGCGCCAAAGATCAAGACGATCGACTCGGCGGCGCTGCGCGCGGGTCACTGGACGTAGAACATCACGCAGGACGTTGTCCTGGGTGCCCACGAGGGGTCGTTCTTCCGGGAACGTCCCCTCCGTCCGGTGAAAAAGCCGCGGGCGTAGGCCCCGATCGGGCCTATGTGCCGAAAAAGGAACGTGGTACGGCACGAGCTTCCGCTGCGATGCCTTTGCGTCGCAGCGCGCCCGCTGTCGCATGATTCCGATTCACATCGACGGAACCGAGACGTTCGCTGCGAGCCTCGGCCGCCTCGTGGCGCGGGGCGCCGACGATCTCGGCGCCGTCGAGCAAGACGTCCGCGCGATCGTGTCGGCTGTCCGCGCGGAGGGCGACGAAGCGGTCTTCCGCTACGTCGAGCGCTTCGAACGTCGCCGCCCCGATCCCCTCGTGATCCGTGCGTTCGACGGCGCCGCCGCGCTCGCGCGCCTCGATCCGGATCTCCGCGCCGCGCTCGAGCTCGCGGCCGATCGGATCCGCCGCTACCACGAGCACCAGTGCGAGACCGGCTTCCGGTACGAGGAGGATGGCGTCGTGCTCGGCATGCGCGTGCGTCCGCTCGCGCGCGTCGGCGTGTATGCGCCCGGCGGCAAGGCTCGGTATCCGTCGAGCGTGCTCATGTCGGCGATCCCCGCGCGTGTGGCTGGCGTGCGTGACATCGTCCTCGCCACGCCCGCACCTGACGATCGCCTCCTCGCGGCGGCGCATCTCGCGGGCGTCACGAGCATCCTCGACGCGGGCGGCGCGCAGGCCATCGCTGCGCTCGCGTACGGCACGGCGAGCTTGCCGCGCGTCGACAAGATCGTTGGACCTGGAAACATCTACGTCGCTTGCGCGAAGAAGCTCGTCTACGGCGACGTCGACATCGACGGCATCGCGGGGCCGAGCGAGATCGTCGCGCTCGCCGACGACACGGCCGATCCTTCCATCGTCGCCGCCGATCTCCTCTCGCAGGCCGAGCACGACGAGGCTGCGTGGTGTGTCCTCGTCACGACGTCCCGCGCGCTCGCGGAGGCCGTCGTCGCCGAGCTCGGGCCTCAGCTCGCGGCCCTCTCGCGCGACTCCATCGCGGGCGAAGCGATGCGCACGCGTGGCGTCGCGCTCGTCGTCCCGACCCTCGCGCGCCTCGCGGAGATCGCCTCGCTCGTCGCGGGCGAGCACGTCGCGTATCACGTCGCCGATCCCGAGGCGCTCTTCGACGCCGTCGAGGGCGGAGGCGCGGCGCTGCTCGGCGGCATGACGCCCGTCGCGGCGGGCGACTACCTCGCGGGCCCCTCGCACGTCCTTCCGACGGGCGGGGCTGCGCGTTTCGGATCTCCGCTCGGCGTCTACGACTTCGTCGTGCGGGCGAGCATCATTCAGTACGCGACGCCCGCGCTGCTCCGTCATGGGCCCCACATCGCGAACTTCGCGCGTGCCGAGGGCCTCGATGCGCATGCGCGTGCGGTCGAGTTGCGGATGTCGCGTCACACGCGCCTCGGGGGGCGGGGGGAGGGCGAGAGTTAGCGATCGTCGTGTCAGAGCTTTAACGGGGATCCGGGCGCGGCCCCGTGCTTCAACAAGCAAGTGCTTGAAAACGTCCGGAAATTCGTTGTGGCATCAAACGTGCTTTCAGTCCCGCAGACCGGGTACGTACCCGCTCGCGTGGGCTTCTGCGGGCTTCGGATCGGCAGTGCAAGGAGGACCTTCGATGAGATGGATGAGGTTACGGGTCGCCTTCGTGGCCACCCTCGGGCTCCTCGCTGGTGGGGCGCTCGGGTGCGCCGAGGAGCGAGACCCCATCAACCGCGTGCAGGCGAACGCGCTGGCGAAGTCGTTCTTCGTCGGTGACGACTTGCACAGCGACGCGGACAACCCCGAGTTCTGGACCCAGGGCACGGTGGTCGACGTCGGCTACGGCGCGGCGCAGGACGGCTTGTTCACGTCCACGTACGCGCAGCCCGTCGCGCGCTTGAAGTGGCAGATCACGGAGGACCTCCTGATCGGGCGCTTGAGCTACGAGCGCATCCAGGATTCCGACGGCAAGAAGGGCGTCGGCCCCTCGACGGATCAGGGCGTGATCGTGGTCGCGTACCCCATCCAGTCGCACTTCGACATTCGTTACGAGTACAACCCGACGACGGGCGAAGAGCTCAACGTCCTCGTCGAGAACGGCTCGGACAGGCCCTGGTACGACCGCGAGTACTTCCGCGTCGACTGGAGCCGGAACCTGAACACCGACTCGTACGACTTCGACACGCTGTCGATGCTCGGCGTCTACGGCGGCGTCGATTACGAGCCGATGGACTACTACGTCAGCGATCCGAACGATGCTGACGCGCCGCACTTCGATCCCGAGACGGGCTACTTCGACGTCACGAACAAGGCGTTCGCGAAGCCCAAGATGATCGACCTCAGCCACCTCGGCTGGGGCATCGACAAGTTCCCGGCCTGCTTCCTCGACAACGACTTCTTCGGCGGTTCGGCGCCCTCCGGCACCTGCAACCCCGTCGAGCTCACGGTTCGCCAGTCCTTCCGCCGCGTGGTCGATCGCGACTACGAGCCGGTCAACTGGGACGGCAAGCGTTTCACCGCGTACGGCGCGTTCACCGTCGATCGTTCGGGCTACGCCCGCAACTACGGCATGAGCGACGACAAGTGGTACCGCTTCGCCGCGCGCTACAACATCTGGGAGCGCAGCCACTACTACGCCGATCCCGAGAAGATGACGGGCGAGGTGAAGTGCTTCGTCCCCGAAAAGACGCTCTCGGGCGACGACCCGCACCGCGACGCGGACGCCAACGGCACCGAGGACGAGTGCGAAGAGGTCACGCAGCGGACGGGCGTGGCGGGCTCGCGTTGCGACGAGTTCAAGCAGCGCTGCACCCTGCCGTACCGCCTGCGCAAGGAGGTCCCGCAGCCCTGGTACTACACGAAGGAGTCCGACGCGGATTACTTCGAGCCCACGGACTGGGCGACGCACGAGTGGGACGTCGCGATGCGCGCGGCGGTCATGTCCTCGCGCAACGCCGAGTGCAAGGCGACCGGCGGTGATCCCGGGGCGTGCGACGGTCAGTTCCCGATGTACCGCGGCCAGATGGACGACAACTGGGATCTGATCCAGCTCGCCCACGAGGTCGACGCCTGCCGCGCCGGCAAGACGAACGACGGCCGCAACTGCGAGGCGATCGCGGATCAGCTCGGCAACGAGCGCGGCATCGATCCGGGCGTGATCGCGGTCGCGAAGATGCCGCAGATGATCATGCTCTGCCACAGCCCGGTCCTCGAGACCGACGATGCGGCCTGCGGCCCGGCGGGGCGCACGGTGCGCATGGGCGACCTGCGCTACCACCAGATCAACGTCATCCCGACGCCGCAGACGCCCTCGCCGTGGGGCATCATGGTCGACTCCGACGACCCGCTCACGGGCGAGAAGATCGCTGCGAGCGCGAACGTCTGGTCGCACGTCACCGACCTCTTCAGCCAGGGCCTCGTCGATCAGATGCGGTACCTGAACGGCGAGCTCTCGACCGACCAGGTCACCGAGGGCACGTACGTCAAGGACTGGGCGGTCGCCAGCGAGGCGGCGGGCGGCACGGGCGTGCTCCCGCAGATGACGCAGGCGGACCTCTCGCGTCGCGTGCTCGGCGCGGCGGGCGTCATGCCCGACAAGATGAAGGCCGTCGAGAGCGGCGAGGGCGCGATCGTCACGAAGCCCGAGTTCGCCGAGGCGCTCGATAAGGTCAAGCAGATGGTCCGGGACGTGCGCGCCGACGCGCTCGCGCCCTCGGCCAACCGCCCGGTGTACGAGGCGCGTCGCAGGCGCGCGGCGGGCTCGCCGATGGAGGCGGAGCTCACGACGAAGGCGATGCAGCAGCTCGCCGGCACGGACAAGCTGCCGCTGAACGATGCCGTGATGAACTTCGCCTCGCCTCTGCGCGGCAATCATCCGCAGGTGCAGCGTGACATCGCGCGCATGAAGGAGATCGCCCTCGCTGAGCGCGGCATGTGCATCATGCAGGCGACCTTCCCCTCGCCGGTCGGCCTCACCTCGCTCGACAAGGCGATCCAGGCGAAGTTCAAGGACGCCGTCAACCCCCGCACGGGCGCGCCGTACGGCACGTTCGCGGACCCGATGGCGAACACGAAGCAGGACCAGCTCGATCGCGCCGAGGCGATCCGCCACTGGATCGCGCAGAAGGCGCACTACTCGGTCATGGCGCACGAGATGGGTCACTCCATCGGCCTCCGCCACAACTTCGTGAGCTCGTCGGACGCCTGGGGCTTCCGCCCGCAGTACTGGCAGCTCCGCACGAAGAACGGCAAGGTCACGGCGGCGTGCAATGACCTCAAGAGCGAGGCCGACAGCGAGAACTGCGTCGGGGCGCGTTACTTCGACCAGGTCACGGCGAACGAGCGTGATCAGCTCCTCACCATGTTCATGCACCAGTCGATCATGGAGTACGGCGGTGAGGTCACGCAGGACTTCATCGGCCTCTCCGCGTACGACTTCGCCGCGGCGCGCATGTTCTACGGCCAGACGGTCGCGGTGCATGCCGACACGGACATGAACGCCGACAAACCGCTCGGCCGCGCCACCCTCGACAAGATGGACGGCTTCGGCGGCATCATCGGCTACCAGTACACGTCGAACGGCAGCGCGAACATCCACTACTCCCAGCTTCAGCGGACGTGGAAGATGCTCGACGCGAATAGCTGCACCTCGCTCACCGAGGAGCAGGTTCAGCGCTTGAAGCCGGCCGACTGGGACGAGGCGCGCCTCGGCAAGTGGGACCCGCTGCTCGACGGCCTGATCGTCAAGGTCAACGGCGAGTACTCCAAGTGCAAGACGCGCAAGGTCGACTACATGCCGTGGCAGTCGATGCGCGACAACGGCGTGGACTTCAGCCGTCGCTTCAGCTCCGTCGATCCGGCGAAGCGCACGCGTGTTCCGTACGGCTTCGCCACGGACCGCTGGGCCGACCTCGGCAACGTCGCCGTCTACCGTCACGACAACGGCGCCGACGTCTACGAGCTCTTCAACTTCTTCATCACGCAGCAGGAAGTTGGGCACATCTTCGACAACTACCGCCGCAACCGGCAGAGCTTCAGCGTCCGCGGCGCGGCGAACCGTACGCTCGAGCGGTACAACACGAAGATGCGCGACGCGGCCAAGGGCCTCGGCCTGCTCGTGAACATCTACCGTGACTTCGCGCTCGAGTCCGGCTTCGACTTCAACTCGGAGTGGCCCTCGATCGCGAAGCAGTTCTACCAGGACAACATCCTGGCCTCGGGCCTCGCGTTCGATCACTTCGCGCGCCAGGTCGCTCGCCCGCAGTACGGCAACCACCACAAGGTCGCGAACGACCTCGTCCTCCGCTCGACGGACGACATCTACTCGCAGCCGGGTCCCACGGTCCTCGCCGTGCCGAACGGCGCGACGGGTTATCGCTCGGACAACAGCCCCGCGGGTCCCGCGGCGATCGGCATCGGCGGCAGGCCGCTCGAGAACGCCCTCGCGGACGACAAGGGCAACGACTACGACTCCGAGTACACGCAGAACGCCGGGTCGTATTACGACAAGGCGTACGCCGCGATGCTGATGACCGAGTCGGTCGACAACTTCATCAGCGCCTCGCGCCAGGACTTCCTCGACGCTCGTTACCGCGCGGTCTCGCTCGCGGACGTGTTCCCCGAGGGCTATCGCCGGTGGCTGGGCAACAACCTGACCGGCGACGACATGCTCAAGGGCGCGTGGGTCAAGGCGAACAACAACACGCCTATCACCGACGCGCAGAAGTTCCCGACGACGCCGCTCGGCTGGACGAGCTGGTGGCCGGCGGAGGGCCCGCAGGTCTGCTTCCCCGGCGAGGGGTCGACGGTCTGCTCTGCGGTCGGCTGGGATCCGCAGGTCTTCGAGGGCGAGGCGGTCAATGTCGACACGCTCATGCCCATCGACGGCCAGATCGGCTGGGAGCAGCAGAAGTTCCTCATCGCCTGGACGATGAACTACCTGCCCGAGAACCAGCAGCAGTGGTGGATCAACATGCTCCGCCTGTGGGAGCAGGGCGTGGACGGCGATCCCGAGTTCGGCAACCGCATCGAGTTCCACGATCCGATGGGCAAGGTGTACGTCGCCAAGACCTTCGGCACCGAGGTTCTCTACGCGGGCACGAAGTACGAGAAGACCGTCCAGAAGGGCATCTCGGCGCGCGTCCTCCAGTACGCGAACGATCTGCTCCAGCAGGGGTACGTGGTCGACGAGGTCGACGCCAACAACGACGGCACGGTCGACTGGTACAAGGCGCGCATCAACAGTGACACGACGTCGCCGAACTACGGCGCGCCGCTCGTCAAGTTCGACTCGACGATCCAGTCGTCGGCCGACCGTTGCACGTCCAACGACAACACCGGCTGCACCTGCACGGCGAACCGCGCTTGCGTCAAGCTGTCGCGGTACGTCTCGGTGCCGTACTTCATCCGTCAGGCCCTCGCGGCGTACGGCCTCGCGGACCCGACGATGAAGGGCATCTACGACTGATCCGAGCGACCTCCCCCCACCCCTCTCCCCGCGGGAGAGGGGCCGGGGGTGAGCGGGCTTGATCAAAAAAGGCCACGGGATTCGCTCCCGTGGCCTTTTTCTTTGGCCGCTCGGCAGGTTCGTCCGAGCGCGCGTTTGTCTGGGCGCTCAGCCCTTCCGCAGGTACCCGGCGTTGATCAGCTTGATGACGGCCTGCGTCGTGTCGAGATCCGTCGCCTGGCTCTTGTTCAGCACGAGGGCGAGGTGCCCGTGGTTGTACGCGAGCTGGAAGACCTCGATCTCCGTCGGCGAGAGGTCACGCAGCGCGGGCCCGAGCGGGTGCGGCACGAGGAGACGCGTGTCGAGATCCGGCAGCTTGTGCCGGAGCGCGTTGAGCTCGTCGATCTGCCGCAGGCCCTCCATCAGGAGCTCCTGCACGGACAGGTTGATCGTCACCGGGAGCGTGCGGTCCTCGGGCGGGTCGAAGTCGAACGTCCCGCGCGTCCACGCGAGGATGCGGATCGCGGACTTCAGCGGCGGCACGTCGTCCTCGTTGATCTCCGCGTACGTGACGATGCCTCGGTGCAGGAAGATCTTTCCGACGTCGTCGTCCGACGTGATCACGAGGACGCCGCTCTTCTTTGACGTGCCGAGGAGCTGCAGGAGGTCGGGCAGCGGGATCTCCTCGATCGCGCCGGACATCGAGCGCGCGGGGCCGCGGGGCGCCACGGAGGGGCGCGGCGGCTCCATCTTGCGACGCGAGGCGGCGGCCGTCTCGGCCGAGACCACCTTGAGGATGCTCGTGCCGATGAGCACGCGGTCGCCTTCCTTGAGCGCGCTTTTCTGGATCTTCTCGCCGTTCACGAACGTACCGTTCGTCGACCCGAGATCCTCGATGGTGAGATCCGTGTTGGAGAGCAGGAAGCGCGCGTGCCTGCGCGAGACCATCTCCTCGACGAGGACGATGCCCGCGTCACTCGCGCGTCCGACGACGAGCTCCTGCGCGTCCTGCAGCGGGATCTCGCCACCCTGGTACTTCCCCGAGATGAAGCGCAGAACGAGCCGCGACGGAGACGTCATGTGTGGAGCTTGTTCCATGTGCGTGGAAATCGAGCACGAGCTACTGCCACGCTCGGTCCGACATTGTGCCTCGTGAGACCCTTGGGGTCATCCATCAAAACGACGCGGGCGTAGGGCCCGGGCGCTGCGTTTCCGCTGCGATCGTGACGCCGCGGAAGCTCGCGTGCACGACGCGAAGCCCATTTCACGTGTGGTGGGATCGCCACGATCCACCGAGACGGGACGTCGTGAAGCTTCCCCCCTCTCCACGGATAGCGAGGGAGGGGGGAGGCCGGTTCCAGCAGGTCAGCGGCTTCGACGCCTCCGCAGCGCGAGCGCCGCGCCGGCGAGGCCGAGGGCCCAGGCGAGGGGGTCCGTCGACGACGGCGCCTTGCTGGTCGCGCACGCGCCGCCCGTGATCACGAAGCCGCTCGGAGGCGCTTCTCCGCCGCTGCCAGCGGCTCCGCCTTGTCCGCCGCTTCCGCCAGAGCCACCTGCGCCGCCAGAGCCACCTGCGCCGCCTGCGCCGCCCATTCCGCCCGCGCCGCCGGCACCCCCTGCGCCACCTGCGCCACCTGCGCCGCCCATGCCGCCGGAGCCCGAGCTGACCGTGTCGTCGCTCGGATCGTTCGGGTCGCCTTCGCCCGGATCCACGGCGCCGTTCTTGTCCTTGTCCTCCTCGCCGTCGGGGATGCCGCCGTTGTCCGTGTCGGGGTCGAGCGGATCCGTCGTCGTCGCGCCCATGTCCGCGTCGGGCACGCAGTTTCCGGCGGCGGGGTTCGTCCCGGGACCGCTGCAGTCGTAGCCCATCTCCGTGCCGTCGAAGATCCCGTCGCCGTCGCTGTCCGGATCGTTCGCGTTGTTGAGCCCGTCGCCGTCGGTGTCGTCGCCCGGCAGCGGCTCTTGCCCGTCGGGCACGCCGTCGTTGTCGGTGTCGGGGTCATTCGGATCCGTACCGATGATCACCTCGACGTCGTCGGGCAGCCCGTCGCCGTCGGTGTCGTTGCAACCTTCGTCGACGCTCCCGTCGCAGTCGTTGTCCTTCCCGTCGCACGTCTCCATGCCCGAGCTCACGCAGGTGCACTCTTTCTGCGTCGTGTCGCAGACGGGTTTGTCGCCGGGGCACTGGCTGTCCTCGATGCAGCCCACGCACGTGTTCGGCTCACCCGTCGTGTCGCAGATCGGCGTCGCGCCGCCACAATCGGCGTTCGTCGTGCACTCCTCGATCACGACGACCGTGGGCGGGTTGCCCGGCGACACGCCGTTTCCGTCGGTCGGGAAGGACGTGGACGGCGCGCCTTGCTTGCCCTCGCTGCTGATCGTCGCTTGGTTGGAGATGCTCGCGGGCGCGTTCGGCTCGATCTTCACGCGGAAGCGCACGAGCGCCGTCTCGCCGGGGGCCATCTCGCCGCCCATGGTTGCGTTCGCGCCCGCGCCGAGCCGCACCGTGACCGTGCGCGTCGCGGCCGTGTACTCGCCTTGATCGTCGCCCGCTTGTTCCGTCTTCGGGCCGGCGTTCGCGCCTTGCACGATTTGAAGCGAGCCGGGGACGAACGAGACGCCGAGGGGCAACGTGTCGTCGAGGCGCGTGTGGATCGAGGTGTCGTCGCCGCTGTTCGTGACGGCGATCGAGTATTCGAGCTCGTCGCCGACGACGAGCTTGCCGGCGTTCGCGTCCGACGCGGTCTTCATCGAGGTCGAGAAATCGGGCAGGAGCGTGGCGATCGACGAGACGAACCCGCCGATCCAGAAGATATCGTTTGCGCCCGAAGCATTGCCGACCTGCACGTTCGCGGTCTTCTGGCCGGGCGTGATCTTCGTGGAGATGTCGACCACGTCGAGATCGATCCCGCTCATGCTGCCGGGACCGCCCGTCAGCTTCGGCAGATCGCCGTCCGTCGAGACGGCCGCGCCGAGCCACGATCGCGAGGCGTTGAAGAAGTTCCCCGCGGGGTTCTGCGCGTCGATGATGTCGTTCGCGGCGGTGAGCGCGCCCTCGCCGAAGCGCAGGTAGTCGTTCTGGCCGGCGGAACTCGCCACGTCGCCCTCGTAGGCGATGACCGCGAGCTTGCCGTCGATCGCCGCGCCCGGCACGGTGAAGCCCGAGAGCGCGAGCGTCTGCGGCGTGACGCCGATCCGATCGAAGCCGTCGTGCAGCGCGAGGTGGCGCGCTTTCTCCGAGGGCAGCTCGTAAAACACGACGAGCCACCATCCGGCGAAGAGCCGATCTTGCACGAGGTCGACGAAGCTGATCGAGTCGACGCCGGAGAGCCGGTACGCGCCTGCGCCTTGGGCCGCCACGAGCGCGGTCACGTCCACGGTTGACTGGTAGAAATACTCGGTCACGCCGCCCGAGACGTTCGTGCTCACGAGGCTCTCGTCCGCGGTGAGCGGTTGCGAGAACACGCCGGGGCGCTCGAGCGTCACGCTGGTGTCGGCCGTGCCATTGTTGTCCCAGCGCGCGCCCCAGTAGAGGCGTGCGTAGGTCACGGTCGCGCCGGCCGGCAGGGTGAGCGCGGCGGTCGAGCGCTGGTCGGCGACGGTGATGCTCTCGGAGGCGGAGGCCGTGCCGGGGGCGGGCGCGTCCGCGCGCCAGTGGATATCGGGAGCGCCGTCGCCGCTTCCGTCGCAGCTCACGTCGCCGACGAGGGGCGCGATCCCGACGTTGCCGCACTCGTGTCCGAGGGTATTGCCGATCAGCCGAAAATCGCCGTGGCCGTCGAACTGTTTTCGGAGTTTGGGAGCGGCGAGGGCCGTCCCGGCGGGGAGGGCGGCGAGGGCCGCGGCGCCGAGCAAAGCGGCAAGACCGGCCCGGCCGGCGAAGCTACGCCGGGGCGGAAGAAGAGAGCGCATGGACATGACAAGGACCTCGCATTCCATCATGCCAGAGGACGCCTGCCGAGCGCATTCTTTTTGGGCGAGATATCAGAATGCGTTATGGCCGGTCAGCGCGTTGCCCAGGATGAGCGTGTGCACCTCGTCCGTGCCCTCGTACGTGTAGACGCTCTCGAGGTTCAGCGCGTGTCGAATGACGGGGTAGTCGAGCAGGATGCCGTTGCCGCCGAGCAGGCCGCGCGCCTTGCGGGCGGCGCGCAACGCGAGGCCCACGTTGTTCTTCTTGCAGAAGGACACCTGAACGGGCGTGATGCTGCCGGCGTCCTTGAGGCGCCCGAAATGCAGCGCGAGGATCTGGCCTTTCGCGATGTCCATGGCCATCTCCACGATTTGCTCCTGCACGAGCTGCTTCGCCGCGATGGGCTTTCCGAACTGCACGCGCTCGCGCGTGTACGAGACCGCGGCGTCGTAACAGGCGCGCGCGGCGCCGAGCGCGCCCCAGGAGATGCCGAACCGCGCTTGCGTGAGGCATGAGAGCGGTCCTTTGAGCCCCGCCACGCCGAGCAGCATGTTTTCCTTGGGCACGCGCGCCTCGTTCAGCACGATCTCCCCCGTCGGGCTCGCGCGCAGGCTCATCTTCCCGTGGATGGTGGGCGTCTCGAAGCCCTTCGTGCCGCGCTCGACGATGAACCCGCGGATGGACGCGGCGTCGCCGTCGTCGACCTTCGCCCATACCACGGCGAGATCGCAGATCGGCGCGCTCGTGATCCACATCTTCGTCCCCGTGAGCACGTAGGAATCGCCGTCGAGCCGCGCGCGTGTCTTCATCGAGCCGGGATCACTGCCGGCGTCGGGCTCGGTGAGGCCGAAGCAGCCGATGAGCTCGGCGGCGGCCATTTTCGGCAGATATTTATTTTTCTGCTCTTCGGAGCCGAAGCGCCAGATCGGGTACATCGCGAGCGAGCCCTGCACGCTGACGAAGCTCCGGAGCCCGCTGTCGCCGTACTCGAGCTCGCCGAGCGCGAGCCCGTAGGAGACGGCATTCATGCCGGCGCACCCGTATCCCTTGAGGGAGGCGCCGAGCAGGCCCATCGAGGCGATCTCGGGGATGAGATCGGTCGCGAACTGCTCCTTCGCGAAGAGCTCGGCGGCGCGCGGCAGATACCGCTCGCGCACGAACCTGCGCACGGTGTCGCGGATCATGCGCTCCTCGTCCGTGAGGAGGCCGTCGATGGCGGTGAGGGCGTCGAGCGAGAGCGGCTCTTGGGCAGTCATGGTCGGAGGCGTGTGTAGCCCGGATGGCGAGCGCGGGGAAGGGGGCGTCGCGGCGCGTGCCTCCCGACCGCGACAATCCACGTGTTATGGAAACGGCATGCGCCCCCCCGATGGCACCTTTTTCCTTCCCGGCCCGGCCGGCCGCATCGAGGCCGTGCTCCGGCGCCACCCGAGCCCTCGGGCGGCGGCCGTGGTTTGCCATCCTCACCCGCACTCCGGCGGCACCCTCTACAACAAGGTCGTTTCCCGGGCCACGCGCGCCCTCCACGCCGCGGGGGCCACGGTCCTGCGCTTTCATTTTCGCGGCGTCGAGGCGAGCGAGGGCCATTACGACGGCGGCGCGGGCGAGGTGGACGATGCCCGCGCGGCGATCGATTTCCTCGCCCCCGAGCATCCCCACCTCCTCGTTGCTGGTTACTCCTTCGGCGCCTGGGTCGGCCTGCGCGCCGGCGCGGCGGACCCTCGCGTGAAGGCTTTGATCGGCGTCGGGATTCCCATCAACGTCTACGATTTCTCCTACCTCCGCGAGACGCAGAAGCCCCTGCTCCTGGTGCAGGGTGAACACGACGAATGGGGCAACCTCGACGTGGTCCGCGCATTCGCGCGCGAGCTGCCCGGCCCGGTCGCGCTGGAGGTGATCCCCGGGGCAAACCATTCCCTCGCGGAGCACCTGGAGACGATGGTGGCGAAGATCTCCGATTTCGTCGCGCGTCGCTCAGGCTGATTCGAGCGAGCGCCCTTGCGCGAGCGCCTCGGCGACGGCGCGCCTCCGCAGCTTGCCGCTCGTGGTCTTCGGCAAGCTCCCGGGGGCCAGGAACATCACCCGATCGACCCCGATTCCGCGCACGAGGAGCGCGGCGCGCACCCGCTCACCGAGCGCGTCGTGGGCGCCTCGATCGAGCTTCGTCTCCGCAATCACGTACACGAGCTCGGTCTCGTCCGCCTCCGCCCGCGCGCCGACCGCCACGACGCACCCGCTCCGCACGTCCTCCACCTCGGAGACGATCTCCTCGATCACCGAAGGAAGCAGGTTGTGCCCGCCCTTGATGATGAGATCCTTTTTCCGCCCCGTGACGAAAAGCTCGCCTGCGTCGAGATATCCGAGGTCCCCGGTGCGCAGATACCCGTCCCGGAACACCGCCGCGGTCGCCATTGGATCGTCGAGGTATTCGTGCATCAGGGTCGGCGCGCGGGCCTCGATTTCGCCCACCTGCCGCTCGGGCAGGACCTCACCCTCGTCGCCCGTGATGCGCACGTCCGTTTGCGGAATCGATCGTCCCACGCAGGTGAGCTCGAGCGCGTGCGGGCCTGGCTCGGTCGGGACGGCGCGCCCCGTTCGCTCCAGCGTTTCGCGATCCACCACGGCGAAACGCGACGGCGCGAGCAGCTTCGGGAAGGTCACGGCGACGGTGGCCTCCGCGAGCCCGTACACCGGGAAAAACGCCTCGGCGCGGAAACCCACGGGCCGGAACGCCTCGGCGAAACGTTGCAAGAGCCCGGGGGAAATGGGCTCCGCGCCGATCATCGCGCATTCCCAGGCCCGAAGGTCGAGCCCCGCCTCCGCCGCGCGCCGCGCGAGCCGCAGGATGAGCGCATAGGCCGAGGGCGGCGCCGCGCAGATCGTCGCCCGCAGCGAGGACATCGCCTCCAGCCAGGCGAGGGGCCGCGCCCGGAAATCCTGCGGCGCCAGCATGTTCGCGACAAACCCATTGTAAAAAGGAAAAAGCAGCCCGCCGATGAGGCCCATGTCGTGGTGCAGCGGCAGCCACGAGACGGCCACCGATTCCGCGTGGCTCGGCAGCGCCTCGCTCATGCACGCCATGTGCAGCATCAGCCGCTCGTGCCCGAGGACGACGCCGCGCGGGTGCCCCGTGCTCCCGCTCGTGAGCTGGATCAAGGCAGGGCCGGGGGCCGCGTCGGGATCGGGCGAGAACCCGTGCGGCGCCATTGAAAGCTCCTCCGCGCAAAGGACCCGGACCGCCCCCGGCGCGCCTGCGAACGCCGCGAGCGCGCGCGACGTGACGAGCGCCCGCGCCGAGAGTTTGTCCGCTGTTTTGCGGAGCTGCTCCAGGAACCCCTCGATATCGGTCAGCCGGAACGGGAGCCCGATGGGAATGGGCACCGCGCCGAGCGACCAGAGGCCGAAGAGCGTCGTGACCGCGGCCTTGACCTCGGGCACGAGCACGAGCACGCGGTCGCCGGGGCGCAGGCCGGCTTCCCGGAGCCCGGCCGCGACGCGTACCGCTTCCTCCCAGAATCGGAGCCAGGTCCACGCCTCGAACCCTGGATCCTCCTTGAATCGAATCGCGACGTCTCCGCTCATCGATTCCGCGCGGCGGCGGAGCAGCCCGGCGATCGTCCTCGTGCTCATCGCTCCCCCTTTTCGCGCGCGGGCGGGGCGATGGGGAACGAGGCGACCTCGACCCGCGGCCGGCCCTGCGTCGCCAGGATCATGTATTCGAGCGCCGTGCGCCGCGCGAACGAGAGCTTGGCGACGGTCATGTATTGCTGCAAGAGCCGCGAAAACCCCGGGGAGATCGCCTCGATGCGGCGGCGGTTCTTGCGGACGTTGTCGATCCAGCGCTCCAGCGTGAGCGCGTAGGAGCTCGTGAGGTCCTCGACGTGGCAGATGTCGAGCCCCGCGCGCTCGATGAAGCCGAGCTCCTCGCTGAGGTGGACGAGGCGGCAATACCCGAGCGCCTCGACGAAGATGTAATCCGTCGCCGTGCTCTCGCGATCACCGCGGTGCTCGGCTGGATAATAACAATCCGAGATGAGCAGGCGCCCCGAGGGGCGGAGGATCCGCGCCACCGCGTGGTGGATCTCCTCGCGGTTGTGCATGTGGACGATGCTGCCGCTGAAGAGCACCACGTCGAACGAGGCGGGCTCGAGGGCGAGATCCTCCACGTGCCGGACGTCGATGTGCACGCGCTCCGCGACGCCGGCGAGGCGCGCGCGGCGCATCGCCTCCTCGCGTTGCCGCTCGCTGAGGGTGATCCCGAAGAACTCGCCTTTCGTATGCTCGGCGAGATACAAGAGATTGCTGCCCCAACCGCAGCCGACGTCGAGCACACGCTCGCCGGGCTGGATGTCGAGCTTGGCCTGGATGCGGGCGAATTTGCGCGCCTGAGCGGTCTCCAGATCCTCGTCGGGGCGCACAAAGACGCCGGTCGCGTAGGCGAGGCGGCTATCGAGGACCATCGAGAAGATCTCGACGTCGTGCTGGTAATGCTCGGCCACGACGCGGCGCTCGTGCTCGCGTTGCTCCGCGGGCGAACGTTCCATGGCCTCGCGCTCGGGGCGGGTGTGCGCGGGGGAGATCATCGTGCACCTCCGTTCGCCTGGGCGGAGACCTTGCCGGCGACGAGCGCGGCCACGTCGCCGACGGAGCGGATGTGCGGCTGTTCGGGCGTGGTGAAATCGGGCAGCGTGATGTCGAAGGCCTCTTCGAGCGCGACATTCAGCTTGATGAGACCGAGGGAATCGATGCCGAGCCGCGCCTCGTCGAGCCGCGCGTCGAGCGAGACGTGCTCCACGGGCAGGCGCAGGGTCTCGGCGATGATCCGGCGCACGTCATTGGCGATCCCTTCGGGAATGGAAAGATGGGTATCCACGAGAAGCTCCTTGGTGCTGAAAGCTACGGGGACAGCGCCCTGGCAAAACAGAGGCCACGCTCGCACCCTGGAGAGAAGCGCCGAATGCATCGGAGGCATGTGCAGGCAATGCCCGATTCGCGCCAATTTTGCTCGTGCAGCATGGGCACGATGATGTGGCGCAGGCGAAACATTGCCGGGATGGCGGATGGTGCGGAGACGGCGTCGACCCGAACACGGGCTTTCATGGTTCGACCGGCGAGGGTAGGGTGGGCGCCGCATGCGACCTCTCCTCTCCGTGGTGACCTTCGGCTTCTGCTTGACCCTCTTCGGCTGCGCCGCGCGCTGTCCCGCGCCGAGCCCCGCTGCCGCGCCGCCGGGGGCCATCGTCATCGGCCAGTCGTTCGACATGGACTCGGCCGCGCTCGGCGAGAAACGTCGAATCACGGTCTATCTGCCGCCGGGCTACACGGAGAGCAGCCAGCGATACCCTGTCGTTTATCTGCTCGACGGCGGCGCGTCCGAGGATTTTCACCATATCACCGGCATCGTCCAGGTCTCCGTGGCGAACGAGATCATGGAGCCGGTGATCGTGATCGGAATCGAGAACACCGAGCGTCGCCGCGACCTGACGGGCCCCACGGAGAACGAGAAGGACAAGGCGATCGCGCCGCATGTCGGCGGTTCAGCCCGGTTTCGCGCCTTCCTGACGAGCGAGCTCGTCCCGCGGATCGAGCGTGACTATCGGAGCAGCGGGGAGCGGGGCCTCATGGGCGAATCGCTCGCGGGGCTTTTTGTCCTGGAGACGTTGTTCGAGGATCCGGGCGCGTTCGGAACATACATCGCGGTGAGCCCGAGCCTGTGGTGGAATGATGGTTTCGTCCTGAGGCAGGCCGAGCCGCGCCTGAAGAGCCCGGCCGTGCAGGGAAAAACGCTGTACCTGACGGTCGGCGGCGTCGAGGACAACACAAAGGAAACCGAGCAACTCGCCGAAATTTTGCGCCAGCATGCGCCTTCGGGTTTGGTATGGCATTATGCGCCGCTTCCAGCGGAGGCGCACAATACCGTGTACCATCTTGGCGCAGTGAATGCTCTGCGGCTTCTCTATGCGCGGACGCGTGAGCCCGGGGGCGGAGGCTAGGCCGAACCCCGTCACCGGCCACGCCCTGCCCGCGGCACCAAGGAGCGCTGCCCCGGGCCCGAGCCCGCCCCCTTCCGCTCCCGGGGCCCGCATGTCACCGAGATCGCGCGCTGACACGCGTGTGGTGTCCGCTGCGGCCGTGAGACGGCCCCCTCCGGGCGGCCCCCCATTCCTTATATGCGCCTGGCCTCCCCAGCACCCCGTCCTCGGAGGTGTCCACGGCAATGGCGCACTGCATCATGTCGGTTTCCTGCTGCCGGCGCACCCGGGTGAGGGGCCGTTTGAGCGCGTATCGATTTCCAGATTGCCGCTTGACCTTTCCCTTGACGCTGGGGTATACACGGAGCCGTCTATCGAGTGCGCGTCTCCTGATTTGGGAGACGCCCACTCGTCGATTGTCCATAGTTCCACTGTCATAACGACCAAGCTGGTCGTTTCTTCCTGAGGTACGCACATGAATAAGCTCGGTCTCTTCGGTGCTGCTGCGGTCGCGACGGCTCTCTGCTTCTCCTCTGACGCGCGGGCCACCGGCGACGGCGATGTCTCGGGCGCGGCGCTGGACCTCGTGGTCGCGGGGACGAACACGGGCAATGGTGGCAGCTTCGTCACCAAGGCGGTCAAGGATGCTCTCGGCTGGACGAGCAGCCAGTGGCTGTACTACTTCTCCTACTCGACCCTGAGCGCCGCGCGCTGGTACGAAGCCATCACCGCGGGCACCAACCTCGTCGAGGTCGACAACATCAACGACGTCGACGCGGGCCAGATCATCGCGATCAACGCCACCGGGTCGTACACCGGCCATGCCGCTGTGATCATCGGCGAGCCGATCGACATCACGCCGCCGAGCGGCTTCTATACACCGTACGTTACGGGCACGAAGCAGTGGGCGCTGCCGATCGCCGACTCGACGGGCAGCGAGCACGGCCAGAATGCGTCGTACCCCGACAGCCGCCGCGTCAGCGGCGTCTTCACGGCGAACATCCCCGGCACGGCCTACCTGCGGCTCTACTCGGACGCCACGACGGGCGAAATCCTCTCGTACTCGTGGAGCGTGACGTCGACCAACGACGCCAACGTCTTCGATCAGAGCGAGCGGCCGTTCGCCATCGGCGAGCTCACCGTCAGCCCCTGACCCAATCCCATCCACGCGCCGTAGCGCGTGGCTCGACGCTCCCAGGGCGCGCCCTCAGACGCGCCCTCCTGGGAGCGTTTTTCATTTGTCCCCATCCAGCCAAGCTCGCCACGCGCTCGTCGAGCGCGCTACACGTACGAGCGGGACGTGAGCCGCACGACGTGCGCGAGAGGCGCGCGGACGCCGAGCATTGAGGCGAGCGCGTCCGGCGGGCGCTTTTGCTTCGACGGCGAATTAAATAACGACCCCCCCACAACCACTATAGCCTTTGCGTTGACATAGGTGTATACACACGCTCCGCCTATCGAGTGCGCATCTCTCGACTTGCTGATGCCCACGCGCCGGTTGGCTATCGTTACTCTTTCCAGACGACCACCACGGTCGTTCCTCCTGAGGTGTGAACATGAATAAGCTCGGTCTCTTCGGTGCTGCTGCGGTCGCGACGGCTCTCTGCTTCCCCTCGGACGCGAAGGCCGATCCTGCGCTCAACGCCGCCATCGCCTCCGAGGCGTTGGCCCTCCTGGGCACGAGCACGGGCAACGGCGGCAGCTTCGTCACCAAGGCGGTCAAGAACGCTCTCGCCTGGACGAACAGCCAGTGGCTGTACTGCTTCGATGTCTCGACCCTGAGCGCTGCGCAGTGGTACGAGGACATCACCACGGGCCACAACTTCGTCGAGATCACGAACATCGCGGACATCGAGGCGGGCCACATCATCGCGATCGACGCCACCGGGTCGTACACCGGCCATGCCGCCGTGATCATCGGCGATCCGATCGACATCACGCCGCCGGCCGGGTACTACACACCGTACCGCACGGGGCAGAAGCAGTGGGCGCTGCCGATCGCCGACTCGACGGGCAGCGAGCACGGCCAGAATGCGTCGTACCCCGACAGCCGTCGCGTTGCCGGTGTCTTCACGGCGAACATCCCCGGCACGGCCTACCTGCGGCTCTACTCGGACGAGGCGACGGGCGAAGTCATCTCCTACGGCTGGAGCGTGACGTCGACCAACGAAGCGAACGTCTACGACCAAAGCGAGCGGCCGTTCGCCATCGGCGAGCTCGACGTCAGCGCCTGCCCCTGATCAAGCACCGCTGTGGATCCCGGGGGGCCGTTCGCCCCTCGATCCGAACCAGGGCAAGCCCTGGACCTCGAGAACATCGAGCGGTTTGCGAGCCGCTCGATGTTTTCGTTTTTTGTCCCGGCGCAACTTCACCGCATGATGCGCGGGCCCTCCCACAGCCTACACCGCTTGGGTTGGCATTGGCGTCGCCGGACTTGCATCGGCTCGTTCGATGAATTGCGCATCGCGCAGTTCATCGACCTCGAGTCCAGCGCTTGCGCTGGTCCTGGGTCCTGGGGCGGGTCTGGGGCAACGCCCCAGCGAGGCCCCTCGGCAAGCTCACGGATGGGTATAGATGACCGTCCCGCTCCGCAGCGAGAGCCCCGCGTGCCACGCCGCGGGCACCTCCGGGGTTGTCCAGCCGAACAGCCATGCGGCGTCCCTCGGCGCGAGGTTCACGCAGCCGTGGCTCCGAGGCGTCCCGAAATCGTCGTGCCAGTAGGCCGCGTGGAGCGCGTATCCCTCGTTGAAGTACTGCACGAACGGCACGTCGCGCAGGTCGAACTCGTCGCCCACCTCGTCGCCGTCCATCGTGACGCTCACGTGCTTCGTGTGGATGCGGAAGACGCCCTGGATGGTCGAATGCGTCTTTTTCGGGTCGCCGAGCCCGTCCGCGCCCGTGCTCACGAGCGTCGCGTAGACCGGCTTCGTCCCCTCGTAGGCCACGAGGCTCTGCTTCAGGATCGACACGTCGATCCATTTCTGCCCCGCGAGCGCCCAGCCCGGCGGCCGCGTCATCGGGTCGATGCGCACCACCTGATCCTCGCGCACCCACGACCCGTCCCGCGCTTCGAGGTACACGGCGCCGCCCGAACGGATTGATTTCCCCGTGAGCGGGACCGCCTCACGGTGGCCGAGCTTCGTGGCGCCTCCGAGGCCGCCGTGCGCGGACGTATACCGCATGGCGTGCCGGCTCTTCACGAAGGCCACCGGCAAGGTCACCTCGTCGAGGGGCAAACCCTGGAACGGGGACGTCCGGACGACCCGCGTGCGATCGAGCGGAAGGACGGCGAGCTCCGTCGTCAGCCCATAACGACGGTCCTCGTGATCGAACGTCGACAGCAAGGCGAACCCCGACCGGGCCTTCGCGCGCCCGACGACGAGCGTGTTCGCGCCGCGCGACACGCCGGCGAGCGGCGGTGCTGCGAAGCCGTAGAGCAGGGCGCCCGGCGTGGGATCCGGCGGCGGGAGCGGGACGAACTGCGGATCGAGCGCGGTCTGCGCGACCTTGCGCAGGTGGCTCCCGAGATCCGGCTCCACGACGCGCAACTCGGCGTCGGTCGGCAGGCGCGCGTAGAGGTGCGGCGACGGATTGCGCGACATCACGTACGTGTAGGGCAAACCCTCGCGCGAGGGCCGCGTCGCGGCGGCTTCCACCACCGGGTGATGAATGTCGAGCGTCGCATTCGTCCCGACACACACGTAGCCGCGGGGCTTGATGTGGTACCAGCCGCCTTCACAATTCGCGCGGCTCTTCGGTTTTTCGTCGCGCGTGACCATCGCGCCGGCCCGCAGGTACCCGATGCGGCGGCTCCGCCAGCGGGGCTCGGCGTAGATCCACGTTTCTTTGGCGATGCTCGCGAGCTCGAAGACCTCGGCCTCGGGCTTTTTCGGCGGCTCTTTGGCCGGCTCGATCGGCTCTTCCGGCTCTTCGGGCACGGCGGGCGCCTCCGGCTCGGTGAGCGCGAGATTCGCGGGCGCGGCCGGATCCGGCGGTAAATCCGGCGTATCCACGGTCGCCTCGGCGGGTGGCGCGGGCGCAGGCGCTGCGGCCGGTTGCGGGGCAGGGGGCGGCGCGGGGGCCGGCGTCGGCATCGCAAGGGCGGGCAGCGGCGCCGGTTTGGGGAGAGAATCCGGCGCGGGGGAGGCCACTTCCTGGCTCATGCTCGGCTCGAGCAACGGACAACCCGTCGCGAGGCTCGCGATGGCCACGGTGGCGAAGAACGATGAGGCCCGCATGAACGGCCCGCTAACAGGCCTCGGACGCGCGGGCCAAGTTCCTGCCGGATGGACAGGCGCGCGGCCCGGGTGGTACCGTCCTGGCATGGCTTATCGAACGATCGGGACGTTGGGCCCTTCCTATGGCGTGTGCCTCGCGGCCGCTCTCGCGCTCGTGGTCGGATGCGGCGGAAGCGGAGGCGGCGACGGCGACGGCGGAAGCGGCGGAAGCGGCAACGGCGGCAGCGGCGCGGGCGCGGGCGGAAGTGGCAACGGCGGCGTGGGCGCGGGCAGCACCGGCTCCGGGTTCGGCGCGTGCGACAATGCGCCGACCTTCGAGGGCGAGGGCACCTATTACGCCGCGAACGGCTCCGGCGCGTGCAGCTTCGACGTCTCCGCGGATTCGCCGCTGCTCGTCGGCGCCATGAACGCCGAGGATTATGCGAATTCGGGCGTCTGCGGCGCCTGCGCGCACGTCAAAGGGCCGGACGGTGAGATCACCGTGCGTATCGTCGATCTCTGCCCCGAATGCGTGCATGGCGACATCGACCTCTCGCCCGACGCCTTTGCCTTGCTCGCGCCGCTCGAAAAGGGCCGCATCCCGATCTCGTGGCAGTTCGTCCCCTGCGACGGCGCCGGGACGATCCGTTACCATTTCAAGGAAGGCTCGAACCAGTGGTGGACCGCGGTGCAGATCCGCAACCACCGCAACGCCATCGCCAAGTTCGAGTGGAAGAGCGACGACGGCGCATGGCACGAGGTCCAGAGGCTCGAGTACAACTATTTCGTCGAGGACAAGGGCATGGGCCCGGGGCCGTACACGGTCCGCGTGACCGACGTGTACGGCAGCGTGCTCGAAGACAGCGGGATCCCCTTCATCGAGGCGGGTGATTCGCCCGGCCAGGGGCAGTTCCCCGCCTGCGGGATGTAAAACGACATGCAAGGGCCCGAGCTTCCGCCCTGGTGGGCACGGACGACCGTCTACCAGATTTACCCTCGCTCCTTTTTCGATACGAACGGCGACGGAATCGGGGATCTGCCGGGGATCGTGCGGAAGCTCGACTGGCTCCGGGATCTCGGCGTCGAGACGCTCTGGATCTGCCCCTTTTATGGCAGCCCCCAGCAGGACCTCGGCTACGACGTCTCCGATTACGACGCCGTCGCGCCCGAATACGGCACGCGGGACGACGTCCGGCGCTTGCTCGACGAGGCCCACGCGCGCGGAATGCGCGTCCTCGCGGACATGGTCCTGAACCATACGTCGATCGAGCACCCTTGGTTTCGCGCGTCCCGTTCCAGCCGGACGAACCCGAAACGAAATTGGTACATCTGGCGGCCCGGCAAGAAGCCCGGCGGGAAGGCACCGCCGAACAACTGGCGCTCGCTCGTCGGGCCGCGCGGCTGGCACTGGGACGAACGCACGCAAGAATGGTACTGGGCGAGCTTCTTGCCGTTCCAGCCCGACCTCGATTATCGCAACCCCGAGGTCCAGGAGGCCATGCTCGGCGTCGTCCGGCGGTGGCTCGCGTTTGGCTTCGACGGCCTCCGGCTCGATATTTTTCACGCGATTTTCAAGGACGAACGATTCGAGGACAACCCCTTCTCGACCCGCCTCCTCCCGAGCGAGGACGACCCCGACGGGTTCTTGCAATCCTACCGGCGCACGCTCCACCACCCGGAGACGATCGCCTTCGCGCGCACGCTCCGGCGCGTGGCCAACGAGTTCCACGATTCGCCGCGTTTCCTGGTCGGCGAGGTCTTCGGGCAGCCGAGCGTGCTGCGCCAATATTGCGGGGGGGGCGCTCCGCCCGCCGGAGCGGACCCTCCGAACGTCGACAGCGACGACGGCCTCCACAGCGTCTTTTTGTTCAAGGCCATGCGCGCCCCGTTCACGGCGGCCGGGTTTCGCGAGCTCGTGCTCGAATTCGAGCGCGAGATGCCGGCGCCGCTCGTGCCCACGTGGGTCTTCGGCAACCACGATCGCTCCCGGCGCGGCGAGCGGCTCGGCTACCACCCCGAGCGCGAAAAGCTCAGCGCCGCCGTGCAGCTCACGGCCCGCGGCATTCCGTTCGTCTATTACGGCGAGGAGATCGGCATGCGGGACCTCGCTTTGCCGCTCGCCACCGCGAAGGACCCGCTCGCGCGGATGTACCGGTTCCTCCCCGATGTCGTGGCGCGAAAGCTCCACGCGGCGGGCGTCCTCCTGAACCGCGACGCTTGTCGCACGCCGATGCAATGGTCCGCCGCGCCAAACGCGGGCTTCTCGGACCCAGGGGCCGCGCCCTGGCTGCCCGTGCACCCGGCGGCGGAGACCATCAATGTCGAGGCGGAGGAGCGTGATCCCGCCTCGATCCTGCATTGCTACAGGCGCTTGCTCCAGCTCCGCAAAGATCGCCCGGCGCTCCAGGCCGGCGCGCTCACGCTCTACCCCGAGCATGCGCTCCCGCCCGAGGTGCTCGCCTATCGTCGTTCGTTCGGCGATGACGTCGTCGACGTGCTCCTCCATTTCGACGACGCCACGAGGCGCGTACGGCTCCCGGGAGATTGCCGCCTCGCGTTGGTCTCCACCTACCCCACGCCGCTCCCGATTCGCGAGGGCGAGGCCGTGCTACGTCCTTATGAGGCGCTCATGCTCGGTCGATGAGATCCGCGCTGGACGGAACGTCCGATTCATGCCCCGGACGCGAAACTCCTACCGCGGGGTCGTAGGCGCCGCTACTGTTCCCGGCTGCAAGGAGCACTTATGCGAACCTACAGCTTATTTTCTTTGGGCATTCTCCTGGCCGTGACAGCGACGGCTGCTTGCGGCAGTGGTGGGGGCGGCGGCGGCAGTGGCGGCAGCGGCGGGAACGGCGGTAGCGGCGCCAGCGGCGGCGATGGCGGAGCCGGTGGCAATGGCGGAAATGGCGGTACCGGCGGCTCGGCCGACGGTGTGACGGGCACCTCGAAGGACCTCCACCGGCCGACCACCGGTGACGTCACCGTGCGCAGCAGATTTTGGACGAAGATCGAGGCCCTCGTCGACCAGGGCGGAACCCTGCAATCCTACCCGGGCACGATCGACGCAGACGGGAACATCTTGATCCCCGACGTCCCCATGGGGCCGTATCTCCTCGCCCTCGAGGGCCCGCCGTCCCCGTTCATGAACGCGCCGCCGGTCCGGACGTTCGTCGCGACCGACGCGCGTACGCTCGACATCGGATATCTTCACAGCGGCCGGCCCGATCCCGCGCCCATGTCGCAGCCGACGTACCTCACGTTCGACGCGACGCTCGGCGTGCCCATGCAGGTCGCCACCTACGACGACATGGGCAACATTCTGACCCAAGACGACGAGATCCAGATCTATTCGCAAAACGGCACGGTCCTCTCCTATATCTACCCCTCGTCGAGCCCCCCGGAGGACAACCCCCCCGCCAACGGAGCCACCCAGCTCTCCACCTGGAAAATCAATGCCGAGGACGTGTTCGTCCAGTTCAACGGCGACCGAACGCTCATCGACGCGAGCAAAGGGGACGAGGTCACGGTCGTCCATGGCGTGACGCAGCAGGTCGGCACCCCGACCGACGACGGCAACCCCTGGAATGGCTACATTTACACGGCCACGGCCGAATCCATGCAGGCCATGCCGTTCACCATGACGAACGGGGGCACGAGCGTGGTGACGGGCACCTTCGCGCCGGCGCCGCAAAAGAGCTTCGACCTCGATTACAAGGGCTCGGCCTGGAACGCCCTCCTCCCGAACACCCCGCTCAGCACCCATTTCATCGGCGTCAGCGTCGACCACGAGCCCGTCGGGCCCGCACCCGCGCTCGGCGCATTCGTCACGCTGCTCGGCATGAGCGTGGGCTACGGGACCGCGTATTCGAACCCGGATCCCGCTTGCCACGGAGTCGGATGCGATCCGGTCGCGTGCGCGAGCGCCTGTGACGCGGGGACGATGGTGCTCGCCGGCGACTACACGCATACCTATTCCTACGGGGACCCCTTCACGGGCGGGCAAGAGTTTGCCGCCGTGGTCATCACGTTCACGAAGAGCGTCCGATCGCTCCTGCCCGAAGCGACCTCGGAGTCGCTCCGCGGCAACTTCACCCTGTCCGCGCCCGTGGAGGAGCTCACGGGCAAGCCGCTCACGCCGCCCCTCGGCCTCCCGCAAGACATCAAGGTCGCCGGCAAGGATACGCCGTACGATCAGGTGACCACGGGCGTCGGGACGACGCCGGCCATCACGTGGACCGCGCCGTCCCTGGGCAGCCCCACGCGGTATCGCGTGAGCGTCGTCGATACGACCGACCTCACGGACGCAAACGGCACCCTCTCGACGCGCCGCACCGTCGCGAACGTGTACGTCAAAAGCCCGAACGTGACCCTCCCCGAGGGGATCCTGCAGCCCGGGAAATTCTATTACATCCAGGTCTCGGCCACGGTGCGGGACAATGACGATTTCGCGGCCCCGTTCAAGTCCGAACCACGAAACACGAGCGCCATGATGTTCACGGGTCTCGTGACGCCCTGAGCCCACCCCATCCCGGCCCGCGGACGAACTTCGATCAGGATGGTTTGTCCGCGGGCTTTCCCCCGGAGAGCTCCTCCAGCAGCATGTTCACCAGCATGAAGCCGTCGAATCGGCGCTGGCCCTCCTCCTCGTGCGCCTCGGCCCAGCCGATGGCCAGCGTGAGCGGGAAGATCGTGGGCTCGCCGCCGAGCAGGCGGGCGGCCACGCGCGAGAGCGCGAGCGACATGCGAATCGAGAGAGGCATCCGCCGGATCACGGCCTCGCCGAGCTTCGTGCAGTTCTCCGCCGGCGACGTCACGAGATACTCGCGGCAGCCCGAGGGGCGCGAGGTATAGGCCGTACACGTGCCACGTTCGAGGAACGGACACGCGACGCCCTGGTGATGCCACGCGATGAGGAGCTTGCGCAGCTCGTCGTCGTTCGCCATCCCCGAGAACGAGGCCTCGTCGAGCCCGAACGATTCGAGGGCCGCCTCGGCGTCGACGACCCGCGTGAGCACCTCCTCCTGCCGCGTCTCGGGCATCGTCGACACGAGATCGTGGATCATGAACGCCTCGGGCGGCGAGACGGGCACGAGCTGGTAGCAGCAGGAATCGCAGCCCTTCTTGCACGAGATCGCCCCGAGCGTCGGCAGGTGTTTCTTGACGCCGAGCGCGACGATCTGGTCGTCGAGCGGCATCACCAGCCGCGAGAGATCCGCGAGCCGCATCGGCTCGGCCGGGATGGCGAGGTTCGCGCGCAGCGTGCCCTCGGGCGTGCCGAGCTCGAAGGTAAACCTGTTTTTCAAGGGTTCCGGCATGGCGAGGCCCCGAGCCTATCACGGACCGGCGCGGTCGCGCACGCGGCCTCGCGAGGGCGGCGCCCGGCCGCCCCCGCGCGATCCGCGGCGTCCGTTCATTCCGCTTCGTCGCGCGCGCTCGTCTTCTGCGGCGCGGCGATATCGAGGTCCAGGACGGCGACCTGGCCCTCCTCGACCTGGACCCCCTCGGTCTTCGCGGACGTGACCACGTTCACGGCATAATGGCCTTCGGGGAGCCCCGAGAGTTTGTAGAGGCCGTCCTTGTCCGTCACGGGATACCGGATGTCGAGCCCCTCGGTACGGCCGCGGTTCGCCGCGACGAGGACCTGGACGCCCGCGAGGGGCGTGCCGTTCGCCGTGATACGCCCACGAATTTCACCCTGGCCCGCCGGGTGAATTGTGATGTCGCGCTCCGTGACGGCCCCTTCCTCCACGCGCACCGAGGTCGACGTGCGTTGATGGCCATAGAGGAGTTCGAGGCGCGTGTTGCCCGGCGGGATCGAATCGAACCGGAATTCGCCCTCCTCGTCGGCGATCACGTTGACGAACCCGATCGCGCGTTGCATGAGCGTGAGCCGCGCGCCGGGCAGCGGGGTGCCGTCGCCCTTGCGCGCCACGCCGGCGATGCTGCCGCCGCCCGACATGACGAGGTCGAGGGGCTTCGACGGCTGGCAATTCGCGACCTCCACGACCAGCGTGCTCGGCGCGTGTTCGCCGTCGTAGCCGCGGAGGACGACCTTGCCGGAGGGGCCGTGCTCGATGCGGAAGCGGCCTTGCTCGTCGCTCTCGGCGCGCGCCGCGGCCTCCATCGAGACCTCGCTCACGCCGCCCGGGAATCGCGCCTCGGCGTCCACGAAGACGTCCACGAGCGGGCGCCCGGCGCCGTCTTTCACCGTCCCTTCGAGGACGCAGCCGTCGCCGAGCTGGAGCTCGATATCGCGTGTGTCGCCGGGCTTTTCGATGTAGACAGGGGGCGAGAAGGCCGGGGCGTGGTCGACGGCGGTCGCGCGGATCACGACGGGCCAGGCTGGGAGCTGGTCGACCTCGAACGCGCCGTTGGTCCCTTCGAATCGCTTGGAAAAGAGCGGCATGGGCGCGGCGAAGCTATCGGGCGCGGCAGTGAGCACGTCGATCACGAAGCGCTGCATCGGCGCGCGATCGGCGTCGAGCACGCGGCCCTGGACGACGCCGCTCTTCGTCAGCACCATGCTGACGGTATCGCCGGTCTGCGCGGGTACGAACGAGGGCCCATATCCGCCCTTGTTCGCGACGAGCTGGTAGGAGCCGTCGGCGAGGCGCATCTCGAACCGGCCTTCGGCGTCGGTATCGAGCGACGCGACCGTGGTCGGGAGGTTGCCGGCGATGGCGAAGCTCGTGGCCGAGACCTGCACGCCGGCGAGGGGCTGCCCGTCGATCGAATAGACGCGGCCCGTGATCAGCTTCGCCTGCTCCTCGCCCGGCTCCTCGCTGCCGGAGGAGAAGAGACCACGATTGACGTATTTCGCGCGGGCGTCGGGCGCCGAGGCGTCTTGCGCGTCGGCGGCGTGGCTGGGCGTCGCGGAAGGCCAGAGAAGGAAGGCGCCGAGGGCGAGGACCGGCATGGTCCCGAGCGTGGCCCATCCGGCAGGGGAACGAAAGAAAGGCTTTTTCTGGTTCGTGGGCAGGTGCATCGTGAACCTCGACATCGCCTGTCGGGCAAAAGGATGATTTCAGGGTGATGGCCGGAGAGACACGGGCGCCGCCGTGGTGAGCGGCGGCGCCCGTGGTTCGCCGATTCAGGCCGGCGTGCCGGCCCTACCGCGATGCGATCTCAGTACTCCCAGGCTTCGATCGTGTTGACGTACGGGTAACCCGCGTACTTCACGACACCTGCAAACCCGTCGTAATGCTCGCCGACGTGCATGTACTCGACCTGGAGCGAGAGGCCCCAGTCATTGAAGCCGCGGCAATACACGTCGCTCGCGATCGTGGTCGGGAAGTTGATGTAGCTGTTGCCGAGGCAGCTCAGGTAGCCCTTCGTCTTGCGCTCGAGGAAGTCGCACTCCTCGCTGATGAGGTAGCCCTGGTTGTACCACTCGGACACGTAAAGGCACGCCTTCCCCGCGTCCTTGTAGAGGTAGGGATAGATCGTCCCCGCGAAGTCGTCGTTGACGTAGACCTCGAACGCGGCTCCCTCCGTGAGGGCCATGGCGGCGCTGGAGGGCACGATCATCGCGGCGGCGAACGCAAACGAAAGCAGCTTCTTCATGGTGTGTTTCTTTCCCCCGTATCGAAGCAGGTGTGTCGTTAGCTAGTACTACTTGGCTCGCCTTCGTGGAGCTGCGTGCTGCAGCTCCACGGGGCGCTCCGATCCGAAGCGAATTGCGTCAACGAGGAGCGCCTCATCGTCAGCAGCTCCTATGAATGAAATATTACCAAGCGACCTCGGACAAGCAAGCCGCGCTGGAGATTTTTATTACCACCTCTCCATTCGACGTGGCATTCGGAGTCGCGCACGTGGACGTACCCGCGAATGCGACGCCGCGCGACGCCGGACGGCCGTCGATCGTGTTCGCCGCCAGAGCGGAGCCTGGCACGATCGACAAGGAGACGGGTCCGAGCACGCAAAGGATGATGCGGCAGACGCGCCCCACGTTGCGCGGGAGGCTTGCCCCTTCGCGCGTGCCCGAACATCGCGCATTGGGTTCATTGGTTTTGCCCGGCCGAACGCCGTCCTCGGTGGAGGCCTTCGCATGCCGCGGGCGAATGGTATTGGGGTTTTTCGGCGCGCGCGGAATCGCGCAGACAGGGGCGGGGACGACCGTCCTCTCCACGGGGAGAGGAAATGGGGGAGGGAATCGCGCTACGCGGCGGACTGGCCCGCGCTGCGCTCGGTGTGCGGCAGCGCGCTCTCGGGCCCCGACGTCGGCACCGCGTGCACCTTTTCGGGGCCCTCGATCCCGAGCGCGGCGAGCGACGGAAGCACGAGGCCGCACAAGCGCATGGCCGAGGTGATGTCGTCGAGGAAGTCTTGCATCACGGCCGCCGGATCACGCTTTTTGAACCCCATCGCGACCGCGTATCGCGCCCCCTCGCTGTCCGGCCGGCCAAACGAGAGCAGCCCCTGCCGGAGCCATCGCTCGAAGAGCCGCTGTTTGTCCGCGTCGAATCGCCCCGTGAGCGACAGCTCCACGACGAGCCGCTCGCCGAGCGCCTGGTGTCCACGCTCCTCCTCGACGATCTTGCGGACCACCTTGCGGTATGGCTCGAAGCTGCATTCCTCGTACTCGCGGAGCTGCCAGAAGCCGCCGCGGTCGTAAAGGAACTGCGCCATCGCGAGCTCGTAAAAGCTCGCGGCGAGGGGCACGGGGCGCGCGGAGAGGCGCCCATTCACGACGGGCTCGATGCTTTCGCCCGTGAAATCATGGTACATGCGCGCCACGGCCTCGTAGTGCTCGAGCTCCTCGCGGATGTGCCAGGTGAAGAGCTTGAGCCAGCGCATCTCCGGGACGAATTGGAGGCCGTGGCCGAAGAGGTGCACCGCTGCGAGCTCGCGGTAGGCCTGCCCCTGCATCATCTGGACGAGCGTCCGCCGCCAGCGGTCGTCGCCGCCGGTCTCCTGTGCTTTCGTCATTTCCCCCCCTTGCTATTTCATGCACTCCGCGAAGCTTCACCCCGGAGGGCCTTCGCGGCGAGGCCGTCTTCCACTTCGCCCACGACCATCGTCGCGAGGCGCTCGATCGAATCGCGCCCCTCTTCGGCCGTGGCCTCGGCCGGCGCGCCCGTATACGCGTCCGTGATGCCCATGGCGAGAAAGCTCGTTTTGCCCTGACGGATGCCGTCCGAAAGGCTGATGGTGAGCGCCGGGAGCGCCGCCATGCGGGCTTCGTCGACGGTGTCCGGGGCAGCCGCGAGGAGGATGGACGTCTCGTACCGCCCCGCATGGCAGGCGCCGCTCTTGAACTCCGCGGAGAGCGTGCGCGCCCACCGGCGCGAGAGTGGCGAGGCGACGGAGGCGCTCCCCGCGGGCAAGCCCTCGAGGGAGGCCCTCACCGCGGCATCGTGCGCGGGCTCGAGGTGATTCGAAACCAGGCAAACATGGGAAAACCCCGCATGCAAGTAACCCTCGATCACGGCGCGCAGGAACGCAATGAGCGCGGCTTCCGTGACCGTGACGGCGCCGGCAAACCCCTCGGCGAAACGCGTGACTCCATAAGGCACGCTCGGCCCGACCAGCGCGACCGTCCCCTTCGCTTCCAGGAGCTGGGCCGCGCGCTCCGCCACGGCGTCGCCGATGATCGTGTCCGTCCCGAGAGGCAGGTGCGGCCCGTGTGGCTCGACGGAGCCGACCGGGACGAGCACGACGGGCGGCGTGGGCCCCGTGAGCAGGGATTGCAGCGTCTGGGTCGTGAGATCCGCGATGTGAGGGCGTCGGGCGCGCATGCGGTCGTGGTTCTCGATGGCCCTTACCGGATAGCACGAATGCTGGGACGTCGCGAGAGGACGAGGAATTTTACGGCCCTGGCCTCCTGCTTGCATTCTGCGTTCGTCGCGGCGAGGGCCAGGAAGCCCTGGAAATCGGGGGGAGGCGAGGAGAAATTCACGTCACGCCCGCCGTTCGCCCGAGCTCCGGGAAGACCTTCGCGACTTTTCCGAGCAGCCATTGCCCGTACGTTCCTCGAAATTCGTGCACGTCCTGGTGATCCCACCGCTCGCCCGCTCGGCCGTCCGCACGGCCCATGTCAATCGCCTGGATCTTCGCGTCCCAGCCCGGATCGAAGAAAAACGGCAAGCTGATCCGATTCCTCCCCGAGCGATTGTGGACGCGGTGCGGCGTGGATCGATACTGGCCGCCCGTCATTCGATCGAGCATGTCGCCGATGTTGCAAACGAACGATCCCGGGACGGGCGGCGCCTCGATCCAGAGGCCGCCCGATTTCACCTGCAATCCTCCAGCGTCGTCCTGCCGGAGGATCGTGAGCAACCCATAATCGGTATGCTCTCCGACGCCCCAGCCCTCGGACGCGTCATGTGGAGGCGGGTAATGGAAGGCCCGGAAGAGGATCGTGGGATCCGCGGTATAATGTTCGGCGAAATAGGACGCGGGGAGGCCGAGGCCGAGGGCCATTCCTTCGAGGATGACGTGCCCGAGGCGGGTCATTTCGGCCATCCACGCGAGCACGGCCTCGCGGAAGCCCGGGAGGTCCGGGAAGAGGTTGTTCCCATGCAGCGGGAGCCCGGCCCGGACGCGCGGGTGGTCGTCTCCGTGCTCGGCGCCGAAATAAATGCCCTCTTTGAGGTCGGGCTTTCCGGAGGTGAGCTCCCCGCCGACGGGGAAATATCCCCGCCACGCGCGGCCCGCCTTCTCCATACGAATCTCCAGCTTTCGATCGAGATCCTGCGCGAAAAACGCCCGGCAGAGCGCGTCGAGGCGCGCGGCGAGGGCCTCGTCGACGCCGTGGCCCACGACGTAAAAGAACCCCGAGCCGCGGCAAGCCTGGTCGATCGCGTGTGCCGCGGAGCGTTTGTCCGGGCCGCCGTGCACGAGCGGGGCGAGGTCCACGATCGGGACGGCGGAGAGGTCGGGGCGCATCAGGCCTCGGGGTGCTCGAGCCGGTGCCAGTCGAGGATCATCCGCGAGCCGAACTCGAGGCGATCCACGTCCGCCAAGACCTCGGCTTCGATCGAGCGGCCGTTCCGGCGCACGCCGTTCGTGCTGCCCGTGTCGATGGCCCACACGTCCGCGCCGATGCGGACGAGGAGGAAATGCACGCGGGAGACGTTCCTGTCGATCTCGCCGATGGAGAGGCCACATCGCTCGTAGCGGCCGATGAGCAGGCCTTGTTCGAGGCGCTCCGCCGAGACGCGCCGCTTCGCCTTCGCCATGCCGGCCTGCAGGCGGATCGTACCCCAGGCGATCTCGGGCTCTTCGTCGTCGCCGAGCAGGAGCGGTGAGGCTTGTGTGGTGACGCGCGAGGGCTCTTCGAGGCCTCGATACGGGCCGCCGCGCAGGCGCGGCGGGGGCAATGCGTCGACGCCCGCGCGTTTGTCGGCCGCGGCCGGGGCGCGTCGATCGACGAACGTGCGCGGCGGCATCGAGGTCCACGCGTCGCCCGCGCGCTCGGGCCACTTGACGGCCGGGGAGCACGGCAAAAACCAGAGCGCGTACGCGCCGATCGAGAGGTACGTGGGGCCGTCGGAGGCGAGCGCGCCGCTCTCCTGCCCGTCTTCGGCGCGGAAAGGCAGCTTCGTGTTGAGGTCCCAGACCTTGAGCTTCGGCGCGCCGCCCTCGGCGAGGACGAGGGCGGCCATGTGGCGCAGCGAGATCGCGGACGAAGGCACTTGCAAGCGGCATTTCGTATGCCGGCCGATGGTGAGCGGCGATCCAGCCTCGCAGAGGACGGCGCCGGCGAGGCGCGCGCGCGCGTCGATGACCGCAACGGCGAAGCCGGGCTTTCGCGCGGCGGCGGCGAGCTCGGCGAGCCTGTCGTAGGCGACGAGGAACGCGGCGCGGGGCGGGGGCGCGGGGAGGTTTTCGTTGGTCGTGGCGAGGGCGGCCATCGTGCCGCGGTTGTCGAAAAGGGGACCAAACGTGCCGGTTTCTTCCCCGGACTCCTCGTCGTCGTTTGCGCGCATCGCTGGACGATCATTGGGGCATGGAAGCGGCGCGGAGGCAAGCCAGGGATCGAGTGGACGTTGAGTCGGAGAACTGCTTGCGGTAGCGTCGCGTCACCGTCGGGCCGGAGGGGGAAAGTGCCCCGCGCCCGCGCGAACGCCTCTGCGAGGAGCTAGCCATGAAGCGCCCGATAGCGCTCGTATTTCCGTGGGTCGCCCTTTTATGGGCCATCGTTTTGCTCGCGTGTCCACGCGCCGCCCAGGCCGCGACGACGGTCACGGGCGGCAACATCATCAACCAGACCTGGACCTTGGCCGGGAGCCCTTACATCGTGCAGGGCGACATCGTCGTCCCCGCGACCTCGACGCTCACGATCCAGGCCGGCGTCGAGGTGCAGTTCGCCACGTCGGACGGCCTGATGACGGGCAAGGATACCGGCGAGGTCGAGATGACGATCCGCGGCACGCTGGAGGTGCTGGGGACCGCGGCGAGCCCGGTGAACTTCCGCTCCACGTCGTCGGGCGCGAGTCAGTGGTACGGCGTCGTCGTCGACGCGTCGACGGCCGTCCTCACGATGACGGAGCTCGTCGTGCAGCACGCGCAGTACGGGTTTCACGTGGCCGACGTCGCGCCCACGCTCTCCGGGTTCACGGCGCACACGAACTCGTACGGCGTGTATTACACGGGGACGGGCGGCGGCTCGATCACGAACGCGGTGATCCGGAACAACTCGAATCGTGGCGTGTACGTGTATTCGTCGGGCGCGGGGAGCGTGTCGCTCGCGATCACGAACTCGACGTTGAACCAGAACGGGTCGTACGGCGTGCACACGTACACGTCGTCGCCGACGCTGACGGTGACGGTGACGAATTCGATCGTGACGAACACCCCGTACGGGATCTACCGGGAGGTGGGGGGCGGGACGTCGTCGGTGACGGTGACGTATTCGGACGTGTGGGGGAACTCGACGAACTATTCGGGGACGAGCGCGGGTACGGGGTGCATTCTGGCGAATCCGCTGTACGTGTCGTCGTCGAACCTGCGGCTGACGTCGAATTCGCCAGCGCGGTTCGCGAGCGCGGCGGGGACCGACATCGGAGCATTGCCGTACACGAGTGATCCGACGAGCGGGTGGCACGGGGTGCTGTGGACGAACACGACGCTGAGCCTCGCGGGCTCGCCGTACACGGTGGCGGGTGATCTGACGGTGGCGCCCGGGGTGACGTTGACGCTGGATCCTGGGGTGATGCTGCGCTTCTCGACGAGCGACGTGATGGGCTCGGGGCTCGACGTGAGCGAGACGGAGCTCGTCGTGCGGGGAACGCTGAACTCGAAGGGGACGGCGGCGCAGCCGGTGACGCTGTCGGGGACGACGACAGGCGCGTCGCAATGGTACGGGGTCGTGTTCCGGCAGGGAGCGGCGAACCCGGTGCTGTCGGGCGTGACGATCTCGGACGCGCAGTATGGCATTCACGTGTCGGAGGGGACGCCGACGCTCGAGGGGTTCACGGCGCACACGAACTCGTACGGCGTGTATTACACGGGGACGAGCGGCGGTTCAATCACGAACGCGGTGATCCGGAACAACTCGAATCGTGGCGTGTACGTGTATTCGTCGGGCGCGGGGAGCGTGTCGCTCGCGATCACGAATGCGACGCTGAACCAGAACGGGTCGTACGGCGTGCACACGTACACGTCGTCGCCGACGCTGACGGTGACGGTGACGAATTCGATCGTGACGAACACCCCGTACGGGATCTACCGGGAGGTGGGGGGCGGGACGTCGTCGGTGACGGTGACGTATTCGGACGTGTGGGGGAACTCAACGAACTATTCGGGGACGAGCGCGGGTACGGGCTGCATCCTGGCGAATCCGCTGTACGTGTCGACGTCGAACCTGCGGCTGACGTCGAATTCGCCAGCGCGGTTCGCGAGCGCGGCGGGGACCGACATCGGGGCGCTGCCATACACGAGTGATCCGACGAGCGGGTGGCACGGGGTGCTGTGGACGAACACGACGCTGAACCTCGCGGGCTCGCCGTATACGGTGGCGGGTGATCTGACGGTGGCGCCCGGGGTGACGTTGACGCTGGATCCTGGTGTGACCCTGCGTTTCTCGACGAGCGACGTGATGGGCTCGGGGCTCGACGTGAGCGAGACGGAGTTCGTCGTGCGGGGAACGCTGAACTCGAAGGGGACGGCGGCGCAGCCGGTGACGCTGTCGGGGACGACGACAGGCGCGTCGCAATGGTACGGGGTCGTGTTCCGGCAGGGAGCGGCGAACCCTGTGCTGTCGGGCGTGACGATCTCGGACGCGCAGTATGGCATTCATGTGTCGGAGGGGACGCCGACGCTCGAGGGGTTCACGGCGCACACGAACTCGTACGGCGTTTATTACACGGGGACGAGCGGCGGTTCAATCACGAACGCGGTGATCCGGAACAACTCGAATCGTGGCGTGTACGTGTATTCGTCGGGCGCGGGGAGCGTGTCGCTCGCGATCACGAATGCGACGCTGAACCAGAACGGGTCGTACGGCGTGCACACGTACACGTCGTCGCCGACGCTGACGGTGACGATCAAGAACGCGATCGTGACGAACTCCCCGTACGGGATCTACCGGGAGACGGGGGGTGGGACGTCGACGGTGACGGTGACGTACTCGGACGTGTCGGGGAATTCGACGAACTATTCGGGGACGAGCGCGGGCGTTGGCTGCATCTCGTCGAACCCGCTCTACGTCGCGGCGCCCTCCAACCTGAAGCTCCAGCCGTCGAGCTTCTGCATCGACGTGGGCACGGCGACGGGCGCGCCGAACAAGGACATCGAGGGCACGACGCGGCCGCTCGACGGGGATGGGCTCAATGGCCCGGCGTTCGACATGGGCGCCTATGAATACGCGCCGGTGTCGGTCTGCGGCGACGGGACGCTCGGCGCGGGCGAGGCCTGCGACGACGGGGCGGCAAACGGGCAATACGGCAAATGCAAGGCCGACTGCTCGGGCCCCGGGCCGTATTGCGGTGACGGCATGGCGAACGGGCCGGAGCAATGCGACGACGGGAACGCGTCGAACAACGACGGCTGCCTCGCGACGTGCATGGCGGCGGCGTGCGGCGACGGGTTCGTCCGGACGGGCGTCGAGCAGTGCGACGACGGGAACGCGTCGAACACCGACGGCTGCGTCATGGGTTGCAAGACCGCGGCCTGCGGCGACGGGTATGTGCAGGCCGGCGTCGAGCAATGCGATGACGGGAACATGGTGAACACCGACGTGTGCACGAACGCCTGCAAGCCCGCGGCCTGCGGCGACGGGTACGTGCAAGCCGGCGAGCAATGCGACGATGGGAACACGTCGAACAACGACGCCTGCTTGAACGCTTGCACGAACTCGAGCTGCGGCGACGGGTACGTGCAGACGGGCGTCGAGCAGTGCGACGACGGCAACATGGTGAACACCGATGCCTGCGTGATGGGCTGCAAGAACGCGGGCTGCGGCGACGGGTACGTGCAGGCCGGCGTCGAGGTGTGCGACGACGGCAACCAGAACGACAATGACACCTGCCTGAGCACGTGCAAGGCCCCGACGTGCGGCGACGGCGTCGTGCAAATGGGCGTCGAGCAGTGCGACGACGGCAACATGAACAACGAGGACGGCTGCCTGAACTCGTGCATGACCGCGAAATGCGGCGACGGGGTCGTGCAGGCCGGCGTCGAGCAATGCGACGACGGCAACGTGGTGAACACGGATGCTTGTCTGAACACCTGCGTGCAAGCCAAGTGCGGCGACGGCGTCGTTCGCGCGGGCTTCGAGCAATGCGACGACGGCAACCAGAGCAACAACGACACGTGCTTGAACACGTGCGTCAACGCGAAGTGCGGCGACGGTCAAACCCAGACCGGCGTCGAGCAATGCGACGACGGGAACGTGTCGAACACGGACGCATGCCTGAACACCTGCGTGCAGGCGAGCTGCGGCGACGGCTTCATGCAGGCCGGCGTCGAGGCCTGCGACGACGGCAACGCGAGCAACACGGACGCGTGCCTCAATCAATGCGTGCAGGCGAGCTGCGGCGACGGGTTCGTCCAGGCGGGCGTCGAGCCTTGCGACGACGGCAACGGCAACAACACGGACGCGTGCCTCGTCGGCTGCAAGGCGTCGAGCTGCGGCGATGGGTTCGTGCAATCGGGCGTCGAGGCCTGCGACGATGGCAACACGGTCGATGACGACGGCTGCCGGAACAACTGCTCGCTGCCGGGCTGCGGCGACGGCGTCGTCGGGCCGGGCGAGGCCTGCGACGACGGCAACATGTCGAACACGGACGCGTGCCTCGGCACCTGCCTCGCGGCGAGCTGCGGCGACGGGTTCGTGCAATCGGGCGTCGAGGAGTGCGACGACGCAAACATGAACGACACGGACACCTGCGTTTCGGATTGCAAAAAGGCGATCTGCGGCGACGGGTTCGTCGAGGACGGCGTCGAGGCCTGCGACGACGGCAATGACGACGACACGGACGGCTGCAAGAACGACTGCTCGCTGGCGACGTGCGGCGACGGCGTGGTGCAGGCGGACGAGGCGTGCGACGACGGCAATGACGAGGACACGGACGCGTGCCTCTCGACGTGCGAGAATGCGAGCTGCGGCGACGGGTTCGTGCAATCGGGCGTCGAGGAATGCGACGACGGCAATCAAGCGGACGGCGACGGCTGCAGCGCGTCGTGCGCGGACGAGGGCCAGGGCGGCGCAGGCGGCGGCGGTGGTGCCGGCGGCGCGGGTGGCGCGGGTGGCGCGGGTGGTGCCGGCGGCGCGGGCGGCGA